>JAFMCK010000303.1 GCA_017857825.1 Rhodospirillales bacterium | reverse complement strand
TTTGCCTTCGCGCCCATCGTCGCGGTGCTGCTTGGCGTCACGGATTTTACCGTGCCGTGGGAAACGCTTTTATTGTCTGTCGCGCTCTACATTGTGCTGCCGCTGATCGCGGGTGCGCTGACGCGGCGGATATTGATACAGGGTCGTGACGCTGCGTTCAAAGATAGCGCTGTCGCCGCCTTCACGGCGCGGGTCAAACCCGCGTCAGTGTTGGGGCTGCTCGCGACGGTGGTCCTTCTGTTTGGCTTCCAAGGGCAGGTGATTCTCGAAAAGCCGCTTGTGATCGCGTTGATTTCGGCGCCGCTGTTGATTCAGTCCTACGGCATTTTTGCGCTTGCGTATGCGGCGGCGTGGGCATGGCGGGTGCCGTTTAATATCGCCGCCCCTTGCGCCTTGATCGGCACGTCGAATTTTTTTGAACTCGCGGTCGCTGTGGCGATTAGCTTGTTCGGTCTGCAATCGGGTGCAGCCCTTGCAACCGTGGTGGGCGTTCTGGTCGAGGTGCCGGTGATGCTGTCGTTGGTCGCGTTCGCCAATCGAACACAGCAGCACTTTAAATAGGAGCTGCGGGTTGGTCAAAACGTTGCGACTTGGCCTCGAACTTCGTACGGTATCCGCATAGATACACAGATCAAAAACTGAGGCAAAGATGGACGAAAAGATCGGCGTAATGATATGTGGGCACGGGTCGCGCAGCCATGCGGCGGTCGATGAGTTCGCGCACCTCGTGCACCAGATGCCGGACGCTTTTCCGGGCTGGCCGGTCGAGTATGGGTATCTTGAATTCGCCAATCCGGTGATCCGCGATGGTTTAGACCGCCTGCGCGACCAAGGCTGCACGCGCATACTTGCCGTGCCGGGTATGTTGTTTGCGGCGATGCACGCGAAAAACGACATTCCGTCCGTTCTCAATACGTATGCGAAAAAGCACGGCATCAAAGTCGAATATGGGCGCGAGCTGGGCGTTGATCCGAAAATGATCAAGGCTGCACGGTCTCGGGTCGAAGGTGCGATTGCCGTGGCAAACGACGAACATGGCCAGGTCGCATTAGAAGACACGTGCCTCGTCGTAATTGGCCGCGGCTCAAGTGATCCCGACGCCAATTCCAACGTCACGCAAATCGCACGTCTGTTGCACGAGGGCACCGGTGTCGGCTGGTGCGAGGTCGGCTATTCCGGCGTCACGTTCCCCTTGGTGCAACCATGTTTGGAGCATGTCGCCAAGCTCGGTTACAAACGGATCGTGGTTTTTCCGTATTTTTTGTTCACCGGTATTTTGATTGATCGAATTTATGGCTTTACCGATGTCGTTGCAGAAGCGCATCCCGACCAACAATTTATCAAAGCCGGTTATCTGAACGATCATGCCGAGGTGCGCGCGACGTTCGCGGAGCGTGTCACGGAGATTCTTGAAGGCGGCAACGCCATGAACTGCACCATGTGCAAATATCGTGACCAGGTGTTGGGCTTTGAGGCCGAGGTCGGCCTTGCCCAGGAAAGTCATCATCACCATGTCGAAGGCCAAGGTGCGACGGCGCCCGGCTCAAACGTATCAGACTGTAAATTATGTGCGACGTTCTGCACTGGTGCGTGCCGCTTAACGATGACCGACGCACAGCACGACCATCATCACTACGATCATGCGCACGATGACGCACATCACCATCATCACCCGGTCTATCCGCAGGCGAAACACCCGTTGGGTCCTGAGAGTGTACGCGCAGCGCCCATTTCCGGTGATGGTAAAGGGTGAGGACGTATGAATATCTTCAAAAATATTTTTAAGATGTTTGATAAGGCCGCAAAAAATTACGAAACCACGTGCGAAGCTTGTAGCACCGTCATGCAAGGCCGCCCGCAAATATGCTTAAGATGCGGCGCCGATTTGATTGCCGGGCGCAATTGAAAATCAATGCAGCGTTGCCGATTTAACCGGTAGCACATCACTGGTTGATCGCATCTCACTTAAGATTGGAACGGATATGCCTGGAGACGCACCAAAAAAGCGTGTTGCCATTGTAGGTGCCGGGATTGCGGGGGTCGCGTGCGCACATGCGTTGCAAGAGCGTGGGTTTACACCAATCATTTTCGAGAAAAGCCGCGGCCTTGGTGGCCGCTTGGCGACGCGCCGCGCTGATGATGGACTGACGATTGACCACGGCGCACAATTTCTGACGGCGCGCACGCCTGCGTTCCGGACGGTGGTGCAACACGCGCAGTCTTCCGGGACGGTGGGGCGATGGTCTCCGATAGTCTGCGATGGCGAACGTGGGGCGGATGAAGAATGGTTCGTCGGTGTGCCGGCGATGAATGCCTTTTTAAAACCGATGATCGCCGGCGTGAAAATGCATCTTGGTTGTGAAGTCAGGGCTATTATGCGCGACGGAGCGGGCTGGCGGATTATATGTGCAGACCCGGTATTTGATGAGACATTTACGCATGTTGTCTGTGCCGCACCGGCACCGCAGGCGCACAAACTTTTGGCGCATGACCGACCTTTTGATGAGCGTTTACTTGACGTCTCGATTGCGCCTTGCTGGGCATTGCTGTTCGGCGTTAACGGGCGTTTGCCTGTGGAGGGCGATCTTTGGCGCTCAGACGATCTAGACCTTCGTTGGCTCACCCGAAATGCCAGCAAGCCTGAGCGCAACGGTGCAATTGAAGGTTGGGTCGCCCACGCGTCTCCTACATGGAGCATTCGTCATTTGGAGCAGACGGCAGATGATGTCCGAGGGTTACTTTTATCGCTTGTTGAAGAAAGGCTCGGGACCACTTTGCCGTCGTTGACCTACGCAAAGGCACATCGCTGGCGGTATGCGCTGACCACGGTGCCGTTGGGCGCGCCATTCATGTGCAGCGACGACAGGACACTCTTTTTGGGTGGCGATTGGTGCTTGGGTGCCCGCGTCGAATACGCATATCAAAGCGGCGCAGAAATTGCGGCGGCTTTAATCGAGGCGTCGACTTAACGGCGTATTTACGACGAGGGCTTTTGTCCCACAAAGAAATAAAAAGTTTCGAGGTCTTTCTCCGAAAAACGTCTGTTCTTGGTTTGAGTGGAGATCTAGGCTCAGGACTCGTTAATTGAGATAGAAGATGACGGTAGCAGCGATACAGATTGCCGAAAAGAACGTATGTGCGCATCGATCATATCGGTTGGCGACCCTGCGCCAGTCCTTGAGTTTTCCAAACATATTCTCGACTTTGTGCCGTGATTTATAGAGGTTCCGGCAATATGAGATTTGCGTATTCCTGTTCTTGCGTGGCGGGATACAGGGTTTAATGCCCTTGGCATTGAGGGCGGCGCGGAATTCCTCGCTGTCATAGCCCTTATCTCCGATCAGGTGCGACGCCGAAGTTGGCAGGCTCTCATACCTGAGCTTTGCACCAAGATGATCGTTCATCTGCCCTTCCGTGAGCAGTAGGATCAGCGGCTTGCCGTGTTCATTGACAACAGCGTGGAGCTTGGAGTTCAGG
>JAFMCK010000302.1 GCA_017857825.1 Rhodospirillales bacterium | reverse complement strand
GGCCTTAAATAGGCCGATTTACAGCGTGTCCCGCCCGCCGTGTGCAGCAGACCAGTCGATGGGGTTGTTCAGGAACGCACGCACGCCATCCAGCGTTTCTTCCGGAAAATCCTTGCCCTCGGTCGCGGCCTGCAAGACATCCTGCCATGTGGCTAGATAGTGCAGTTTCACGCCCATTCTTGCGAACGTTTCCTCGGCGCCCGGGAAGGCGCCGTAAAAGAATACCACAAAGATATCCGTGACCTCGGCGCCGGCAGTGCGCAGCGCCTCGACGAAATTGATTTTAGAACCCCCGTCGGTGGCCAAGTCTTCAACCAAAATCACTTTCGCCCCTTCCGACAACGAGCCCTCAATCTGCGCGTTGCGGCCAAAGCCCTTGGGCTTTTTGCGTACGTACAGCATCGGCTTCGAAAGCGCTTCGGAGAGCCAGGACGAATAGGGGATGCCGGCGGTTTCACCCCCGGCCATCATGTCAACGGAGTCCATATCGATGTTCTCGGCCAGCATTTCTGCGCCCATTTCGATGATGCGGCGCCGTGCGTCCAAAAACGACACCACCCAACGGCAATCGATGTACACCGGGCTCGCCCATCCGGATGTCAGCATATACGGCTTTTCAGGGCGAAAGTTGACGGCCTTGATATCAAGTAACAATCGCGCGGTCTCAAGGCCGCGTGCGGTGGTGATAGGCGATGCGTCGGTCATGGGTAAGCGGCTCCGCTCAAAAGCGTGTTTAAGGTTATCTCGGTTTTACGGGGTCCGGCGGCGAATGACAATCGGGCGTTGACTTGCGGCGGTCTGCGGGTCAATTCATGCCGTCATGAGTGATGAAACAGAAAACACCCTAAACCGCCGTGAACGGCGCCGGCGCGAGCGTATCGGCGGCGATGTGCCGGTTTCGGATGCGAAGGCGCGAAACGCCGCCAAAGCTCGTGTACGCGCTGCTGAGAGCCGCTTAGAGGCGGGTGACGCCGCTGCGGCGCTGGAAAAGCTCAAAGAAGCACAGCGCCTGGACCCTGAAAGTGCCCGGGCGTGGTTTTTAACGGCGATGATCGAATTCAATGCAGGCCGTATTACCGAGGCCGGGGACGCAATCCTGCGCGCCGCCAACTTGGACGACGACGACACCGCCATCCACGCCAATTGCGCTGCCATTATGAACCTCTGTGATCGTCCGATGGAGGCCGAGGCCTCGGCCCGTCACGCCATCGGCATCGATCCTGATATGCCCGAGGCGCATTGTAACTTGGGCGTCGCCTTGGAAGCGCAGGGTAAGGTCACGGAGGCGCGTGACTCCCTGAGCCGTGCGATTGAGCTTAGGCCGGGGTATAGCGAGGCGTTGATCAGCCTGGGCAATCTGTGGTTTCGCGCCGGTGACTATATTTCGGCGGCGGAAACATTTGCAGGCGCCGTGCGGGCGCAGCCGACCAATGTCATGGCGCGCACCAACTTGGGCGTCGCATTGCGCCACGTCGGCGAATTGGATGCTGCCGAGCAGCAATGCCTGGAAGCGCTGCAGCTGGATCGTGGATATGCCGAGGCGCATAACGCGCTTGGCAACGTGCGGCTACAGTTGGGCGACCTGCCGGGCGCAATCAGTGCCTTTGAAGACGCCGTGGGCATCCGTGACACCTATGCCGAGGCGCGCGCCAACTTGGCTGGGGCCTTGTTTAAGTCCGGCGATCTGGAGGCCGCTGAGGGCGCGTATCTGGATGTGTTGGAGCGCCATTCAGAGTTTGCCGAAGCCGCGATGGGGCTGGGCGTGGTGTTGTTGGCCATGGGCCGGCTCGACGATGCCAACCGCCGCTTCCGCCGTGCCGTTGAAATTCGCCCGGCGTTGGGCGAAGCATGGATGAATATCGTCGATGCTGACGCGGACGGGCTCAGCGACGAGGACCGAGACGAAATCCGCGCCCGCGCCGCCGATGCCAGACTCGCCGAAGAAGACCGGATCGCGTTCTTGTTTGCACTGGGCAAGGTCGAAGAGACCGCAGGCAATTTCGAAGCCGCCGCAGAGGCTTACAAGACCGCAAACACGCGCCGCCGCCGGCAGATTGATGCCACCGGCACGCCTTTTGATGCAGATACCTTCGACGAAGAAATTGATACCGTTATCAAGACCTTGACCGATGATGCGGTGAAATTGATTCAAGATTTCGGCGACCATGAAGCGGAGATGATCTTCATCTGCGGGATGCCGCGTTCGGGCACCACGTTGGTTGAACAGATGTTGGCGGCGCACCCAAGTGTGCGCACCGCAGGTGAGGTCGATATCGTCAGTGGATTGCTCGACGCTTACCCTGATCAAGTGCCGGATATGGCGGCGGAGGAAATTCGTGCGCTGTCCGATACGTATTTAGCGCGTTTGCCGGTGCGTCCGGCGGACGGTCTTCGGGTCACGGATAAAACGCCGCAGAACGTGTTTTTCTTGGGCCTGATCACCGCCATGTTCCCGCGCGCTAAAATTGTCCATTGCGTTCGCAACGCCGACGATGTGGCGTTGTCGTGCCTGCAGCAGAACTTTCGCGCCGCAGGTCTGGATTGGACGACACGTCTAAATGATATCCGCCGCTATCAGGCGGCCGAGGCCCGCGTCGCACAGCATTGGCAGGCCATCCTGGGCGACCGAATGCTGGATGTGGCCTATGAAGACGTGGTCGCGGACCCAAGCGCCGCCGGGCGCCGCTTGTTGGATTTCTTGGGTCTTGAATGGGATGACGCGGTGACGCGCCCGCACGAGGCCAAAGGCACGGTGCTTACCGCCTCCAACTGGCAAGTCCGCAAACCCATTTATCAAAACGCCGTTGGGCGCTGGCAATCCTATGCACGGTACTTTGACGCAGACGACAGCTAGACTTCGGCGGCCCATTGCTTGGCCAAGGCTGGCATGGATGTTGGCGGCGGCTGGATTATTACATTTATTTTCAGCGTTTTGGGTGCTTTACCTCAGGTGATATTTGAAGTTACCGTCATCGCAGTGGGCACAGCTTTTGTTGGGCCTTTTAGTCCCGTTGTTGATCGCCGAACATGCAGTCGGTGCCGCCTATGCCCAGCTGGTTTATGGGGTTGAGCCTAATTGCGCCTATGTGCTGGCGTCGCAATGGGCGTTTGACCCGAGCAAAGCGATGCCGCGAGGCCCCCTTAGTCGTCTATATGGCCGAGCGGGTCGATGAGATGCCGATCTGAACGGCGCCGTGACATAAACCTTAGAATTCGACATCATGCGGCGCGTATTCGCGGGCAAGGCATGCAAGGCAGCAACATTGAGCAACAACAGCCATAAAATCTGGGTGCTTTTGGACGACCAAGCGGGCAACCGCGCCCAAGCGCTTGGGGTCGTTGCCGCGCTGGGCTTGCCGGTGCGCGAGATTGAAATCCGTTATGCCGGGTTTGCAAAAATCCCAAACCTTTTGCTGGGGGCGTCGGTTGCGGGCTTGAACAAGGCCTCGCAAGCAAACATCAAGGCGCCCTGGCCGGAC
>JAFMCK010000041.1 GCA_017857825.1 Rhodospirillales bacterium | reverse complement strand
CGCCGTGGATCGGCAGGTCGACATGGCGCAGACCTTGAATCACACCGTCCTCGCTGTGCGCAATCGCGACCAAACTGTTCGGCATGCTGGCGGGATCAATCGCCAACGAATGATAGCGCGTCGCTTCGAACGGCGAGGGGAGACCAGCAAACACGCCGGTGCCATCATGCGTAATTTGCGAGAGCTTGCCGTGCATCGGTTTTGGTGCGCGCACAATGTTGCCGCCGAACGCTTGACCGATCGACTGAAAGCCAAGACAGACGCCAAATACAGGCACCACCTTGTCGGCGCAGGCAGCAACCAAATCGAGGCAAATACCGGCTTTGTCCGGGTCACACGGACCCGGCGAAATCACGACCCCCTCGGCGCCCATCGCCATGGCGTCGGCAACCGAAATCTCGTCGTTGCGTTTCACCATCACCTCTGCACCCAATTCGCCCAGGTAATGCAAGAGGTTATAGGTAAAACTGTCATAGTTATCGATGAGCAGAAACATCGTCCCAGCCTTGTACGAATGCGGTCGCGAACAATGCCGCGCCGGTCTCCAGGGGTCAAGCAACAGACGCTGTAAAATGGCGGGAAGTTGGCCTTACATCGCCTTGCGACGTTCGCCGCGACCCAGAACCTCGGCCTTTCGGCGGCGGCGGTCGGGACCGAAGAAGTCGCCCACGCGGACAAACGGGCGCGGATTTTCGATCACGCTACAGAGCCGACTATAGATGGTTTTCGCGGATACCGGCTTTGCCAGAAACTCTGTCATACCATTATCACGTGCAATGCAGACATGACGCAACTCTGTATTGGCTGTCACGACGACGATCGGGACATAAGGATTCGGACTGTCATCCGACATCCGAACTTTACGGATGAAATCTATGCCGTTCAGGTCCGGTGTCCAATCGCAAAGGACAATATCCGGTTCCATTTCCGCAAAAAACTTATATGCCTCTTTGATTTCCGGCGTCGAATATACGTTTGCGACCCCGAACTCGGAGAACACATCGGTCAAAATACGCCGCACAAGGAGATGTTTCTCCAAGACGAGAATGTTTAACGCGGACAGATCGTATGACTTCAAAGCTTCCCCCAACCCCAGTGCGCTCTGGCAGATATCCAGCGGCACAGATAGGTGCAACGGTGAACCTACATCAAACGGTCAGAGTATTCCAGCATTCTATGGTTAACAAATTGTAGCCGGGCGGTCCGTCGCGATTGACCCCATCGCAGACCTGCGTTACGCAAGCGCACGACCTGTTAACGCAAGGATGGACCGCCGCACGTGGCCGATTTTCCACCAACGTCAAGCACGCGCCGCGCCCGCGTGCGCTCAGACAACAACGGCGGCAAGCTGACTGGCTGGCCGCGTCCCGCTATGGCGTTCAGTGATCGCGTCGGCCTCAGTCCAATGCGGATTGCGTTGTTATTGGCAATGGCCATCAGCGGCATTCTGGTGGGCTATTTCGTCGGTAAATACCTCGCGCCGGCAGAAAGATTCGCAACGCCGCCAACGGCAGAACAAAAGCAATCTCGCAGCGCGCCCGACTATGAAGAGCGGCTGCCAAGCGATATCGTCATTCAGTCGAACGGCGCGATCACGCGAATCCAACTGCCGACGCCCGATGCCGAGATCGACTTTGGCAGCTATGAACGCGACGCAGCGCCATTGTCTGCGCCGCGTGATGAAAACGCGCCCCAAAAAGCCAAAGAAGAGCCAGACACGCCAGAAACCGCAGCCTTGACGCCTCAAGACGGCGGCCCGGTGGTTAAGCCCAAACCTAAATTGGCCGTGAAGCCCGTGCAATTGGTGCGCGCCATGCCCGACGACATTGCAGCGCTACAGGCTTCAGACGCCGCAGCATTGCCGGCTTGGCAGCGTTTTGCCGTTCCGGCATCGCTCGACACCCGCCCCAAAATCGTCATCGTCATGGACGACTTAGGCCTGGACCGGCGCCGAACGCGGCGCACCTGGCAACTACCGGGGCCGCTGACGTTATCGTTCATGGCCTATGCCGAAGATTTAGACGATCAAACCAAATCCGCTAAAAAAGCCGGTCACGAATTAATGCTGCACGTACCGATGGAGCCAAGCTCAGCGACCATCGACCCGGGTCCGAATGTTTTACTGAGCGGCATGGCGAAAACCGAACTTAAAAAGAACATTGCCTGGAACCTGGACCAAGTCAGCGGCTACGTCGGCATCAACAACCATATGGGCAGCCGCTTCACCGCGGATACGGACGGCATGCGCACCGTGGCAGATGTGCTTAAGCAACGAGGTCTGCTATTTTTAGATTCCGTGACCGCCGGCAACACCGTCGCCCATGATGTGGCCCGCGATGCCGGCATTCCGTTTGCTGTGCGCAACGTTTTTATCGATCACGAAGACGACGTGAAGGCAATTGAACGTCAGCTCCGCCGCGTCGAAGAAGTCGCCCGTGAAACCGGCCTCGCCGTTGCCATCGGTCACCCTCGCGAACACACCTTGGCCGTACTTAAACCATGGCTTAAAAGTCTAGATGCGGCTGGGTTCCAACTCGTCCCAATTTCAGCGGTGGCACGGATCGCACCCTAAGAGATCACACGCCGACTTCCCTCGAGACGCCGCTGTGCGGCAGACGGCATGCTTCGAAAACAGCGTCACTCCGGCGCAGGCGGGGGTCGATCTTGAGCAAAGATTCCCGCTTGCGCGGGAATGACGGAGCAGGTGCGAGGCCTCAGCTGTCGCGGAATTGGCTGGCGTCTTCGGCGGCGCGGATCAGGGCACGGGCCTTATTGATAGTTTCTTGGTATTCCATCTCGGGATCGCTGTCGGTGACCACGCCGCAGCCGGCCTGAACGTGCAAGCGACCTCCCTTAATCACACCGGTGCGAAGCGCAATCGCCGTGTCCATATCCCCGTTGGCCCCGAAGTAGCCGATGCAGCCGGCATAGATGCCCCGACGCACCGGTTCCAACTCGTCGATGATTTCCATGGCACGGATTTTCGGCGCGCCGGACACGGTGCCGGCAGGGAACCCTGCAAATAATGCGTCCAGCGCATCTTTATCGTCGGCCAGATCTCCTTCGACATTCGACGAGATGTGCATGACGTGGGAATAGTATTCGACGGTGAATTTTTCCGTCGGCGTGACGGTGCCGAGTTTGGCAACGCGGCCGACGTCATTGCGACCCAAGTCCAACAGCATCAAATGTTCGGCCAATTCCTTCGGATCGCTCAGCAGGTCTTCGGCCAAGGCCTTGTCTTCGGCGGGCGTGGCGCCGCGCTTACGCGTGCCGGCGAGGGGACGCAAGGTTACACGGCCATCGCGAACACGGACCAAAATCTCGGGGCTGGAGCCAACCACCTGGAAGTCACCGAAGTTCAGATAGAACAGGTACGGCGACGGATTGAGTCGTCGCAATGAACGATAAAACGCGAATGACGGCAACGTGAACGGCACGCTGAAGCGCTGCGACGGCACGATTTGGAACGCGTCACCGGCGTTGATGTAATCAACACATGCGCGCACCACATCGTGGAAACCTTCTCGGGTCATATTGGAGTCGGGCTCAAGCGGGCGCGACGGTGGGTCCATGTCTGCACGGGGCAGGGGCACGTCCCGGTTCAAATTATCGACCACGTCTTTGATACGTGCCCGAGCGCCATCAAGCGCTTGGCGCGCATCGACGGTGTTGGTCGGCCAAACCGGCGTGACCACAAAAACGGAGTCCTTCAATGCATCGAAGATCGCCATCACGGTCGGTCGCAGCAAAACACTGTCCGGCACATCTAAGGGATCCGGATTGTCGTCGGGCAAATCCTCGGCAAGGCGCACCATGTCATAGGCCATGTAGCCGACCAGACCCGACGCCATCGGCGGCAGACTGTCAGGCACCTCAAACCGGCTCAATTTTACCAAGGAACGGAGTGATTCCAGGGCATCCGCTTCATTGCCCGTAGGGGCCGGGCCGAACGCACCCTGGTCCGCCGTCGGATCACGCTCTATCGCGACCACGCCGCGGTAGCAGCGCCAGATCAGGTCCGGTTTAAAGCCGATAATCGAATAGCGGCCCCGGGTCTCCCCGGCCTCAACGGATTCCAGCAAGAAACTGTTCGGCATGTCGCGACAAAGTTTAAGCATCGCCGACACCGGCGTTTCCAAATCGCTAACGAGCTCGGTCCACACCACCTGCGCTTTGCCGGAGTCATAGGTGCGGCGAAAGTCGTTCGCGCTTGGGTTCAGTTTCATCGGTGTACGCCCCCTAGATGGGCTGGCGGGGATCGAACGTACCCGGCCGCATCACCGCATCCAACACACGCTGATTGACGGTGACGCCGTAATCGTTACGGATCGCTTCGACCGCTTGCGCCGCCAAGTCATTGCCGACCGCTTCGTCCAATTGCATTTTGTATTCGTCAACGCTGGGCACATCGCCGCCTGGTGTCGGGGCGGTCACGCTGAGGACATGCACCACCTGATAGCCCTCGGCGACCCTGGCAATGCCGGCTGCCCCTTGGTTGATTTCGAACATCCGTGCCAGCACCGATTGATCAGCGATATTTTGATCGCCCCGGGTCGCCGGGCCGATGTTCATCACATCAACACTGAGGCTTTTTGCCGCGTCGGCCATCGACATGCCGGTTTGGACTTTCTCGGCCAGCGCTTCAGCTTGTTTTTGCGCCATCTCGATGCGTTGCTGTTGGGCCCAAACGATGGCGACCTCGGCTTTTACATCCGCCAGCGGGCGGAGTGCCGGCGGGATGATGTCGTCAACCCGAACCATGAAAAATCCTTTTTCACCGACTTCGGTAAGCGGGCTTTCAATGCCACGTTCAGATGCAAATGCGACCGGCAAAAGGCTGGCGAGATCAGGCAAACCGGCGGCACGTGCACCGCTCGGCGCCATGCCTTGACGGTCGACCGCATCCAGTGTCACAGCATCGAAGCCGACGCTTTTGCCGGCTTCTTCCAAGGTTGCACCGCCGCCAATGGCGTCTTCGAAACGGACGGAAAGGTCATACAGCACCGTTACCGCTTTTTCGCGCTTCACGATGTCCGTTACTTCATCGCGAACCTCGTCGAGGGTCTTGCTGATCCCGGTCAGCACTTTTGCGGCGCGCAAAATGTGAAAGCCCAACGGGGTCTGCACCGTCTCGGTCACTGCACCTTCATCAATCGCGAACACGGCATCGGCCAGGTCCGGCAACAGGCCATCACGGGTCACGGTGCCAAGATCAACGGCGGCAGCTTCCATCTCAGCAACCTCGGTTGCGACGGTCACGAAATCGGCGCCCTCGGCCAATTTCTGCTGCACCTTTTCTGCCGTCGCTTCATCGTTGACGACGATTTGCTGCACCGTGCGTTGCTCGGCTTTTTGAAAGCGGGCGGCATTTACCTCAAAGGCCTGTTGCAGTTCTTCATCGGTTGCCGTGACCTCATTGGTCAAATTGGCTGGATCAAGATGTACAAATGTCAGTTTGCGATACTCAGGCGCCGTGAAGCGTTCTTTTTGCGCATCATGGATTGCCTGAAGGTCGGCATCCGTCGGCGTCCCAGGATCGGCTTGTGCAGCAGCGCTGACCCACACGGCCTCGGCGGTGCGCGCTTCAAAACGATAACGGTGCAAAAGCTTGCTGAACCGCGACGGCGTCACCGCCGTGCCGCTGACGACCTGCAGAATCTGCGTATTGGCGATGTCTTTGCGGACTTGCTGGATGTAGCCGGACTCGGTCAGACCGGCAGCCCGCATGATCTCGTTAAAGCGTTGACGACTGAACGCACCATCAAATCCGTTGAACGACGGATCAGTTTGGATCGCTTGCGTCACCTTGGCATCCGAAACGCGCAAACCAAGGTCCGCAGCTTCCAATGCCAACGCTGCATCATTGATCATCCGCTGCAATACCGCTTGTCCGATGCCGAGCTGTGCCAGTTGCTGTTCGTTCAACTGACCACCGAACATCTGCCGCAGCCGCGCGGCTTCGCGGCTCAGCTCGTACTCCAGATCCAATGGATCAATGTCGCGATCACCCACGCTGGCGACCGTCGTATCGGTCGCGCGCGCGCTAATGAAATCCTCAACGCCCCACGCCGCGAAGCTGACGATCAAAAGGCCGGCCAGCAATTTAACGACAATAGAGGCGGTTTTACCGCGGATCGCTTGGAGCATGCGAGAAGTTCCCAGTTCGTTTAACGGTTATCTCTGAAATCGGCGGCATATTAGGCAACCCATCCCGGCGCGGCAATAGCAGGAAAGGGTTAGCGCAAAGATCGGAGAAATTATTCGGCGGCCATCCTTCAAGGCAGCCCCGCAGACATGACACACGTCGGCCAGTCTGATATCAAAGGTGCAAATCAACTTCATCACGAAAACCGACACCAAAGGATTATCACGCATGAGCGCACGCACGATTTTGATCGCCGGGAATTGGAAAATGAATGCCAGCATCGGCATGGCCGAACAGCTGACGGGCGCGTTGACCGCTTGGTCCGCCCGCGACGGGGTTGAGTTGCTGGTCTGTCCGCCATTTCCGTATCTGGTGCCGGTCAACGCATCAATCGCCAACAGCGGCATTAAGCTGGGCGCGCAGTCCTGCCATGCGGCAGAGTCCGGTGCCCATACCGGCGACATCAGCGCAGAAATGCTGGCCGACGTCGGCTGCACCTATGTCATCGTTGGCCATTCCGAACGCCGCACCGACCACGCCGAAGATGACGCCACCGTACGCGGGCAGGGCGACGCCGCACATCGCGCCGGACTTACGGCCATGGTCTGCGTCGGCGAGACCGAGGCTGAACGCGACGCGGACAAGACGTTAGACGTTGTCGCCACACAACTCACAGGCTCCGTCCCCGATGGCGCTACTGCGTCCAACACCGTCATTGCGTACGAGCCGGTCTGGGCGATCGGCACCGGCCGCACACCGACCGAAGCCGAAGTGCAAGATGTGCACGCCGCGATCCGTGCCAACCTCGCGGCGCGCTTTGGCAATGAAATGGCAGACGGCACCCGCATTCTCTATGGCGGCTCGATGAAACCCGGCAACGCCGCAGGTCTGCTGGCCCTGGCCGACGTCGACGGCGGCCTGATCGGCGGGGCAAGCTTGAAAGCTGAAGACTTTACCGCAATTGCGGATGCTGCGGGGTGAGGGTGCAGATGGTCCAAGGCAGTCGCTAGCGCGGCGATCAGCGCTGGCAACAAAATCCGGGCTGGTCAAAGTGTTCCATAGCCGTTAGAACACGCGCCAACTGGTTGCCCGAACATATAGGCCAAATATAGGTTTGCTATGGAAACGATTATTCTTGTCGTCCACCTGATTATTGCCATCGCGCTCGTCGGCGTGGTGCTCATGCAGCGTTCCGAAGGGGGCGCGCTGGGTATGGGCGGTAGCGGCGGCGGTGTCGGCGGCGGATTCATGAGCGGACGGGCTGCAGCCGATGTGCTGACGCGGACCACCGCAATCTTGGCGGCTTGCTTTATCGCAACCAGCATCATTCTTGGTGTATTAGCCGGATCAGGCCGCGAATCGGGATCGATTTTGGATCAGGCACCCCCTGTATCAAGCACGCCGTCCGCGCCTTCGGCGACCCCGACGGTACCGCAGCCGACCACGCCCGAACCGCAAAACTGATGGATTTTCAACGCCTCAACGGCGCCGCTGGCTATCAGCGGCGAGACGACACGTGCGCGTACAACATGGGTGGTTGGCGTAGCGGATTTTTCTTGTATGGTGTCCGACCATGACGCGGTTTATTTTCATCACCGGCGGCGTGGTTTCCTCTCTCGGAAAAGGCCTCGCCTCCGCGGCTTTGGGCGCATTGCTCCAGGCTCGCGGCTTCAAGGTCCGTTTACGCAAGCTGGACCCCTATATCAACGTCGATCCGGGCACCATGAGCCCATATCAGCACGGCGAGGTGTACGTCACCGACGACGGGGCTGAGACCGACCTCGACCTCGGGCACTATGAACGCTTTACCGGCGTCGGCGCCCGCAAGTCCGACAACGTGACGACGGGTCGAATATATTCAGATGTGATCGCCCGAGAACGTCGCGGCGATTATCTGGGTGCCACCATCCAAGTCATTCCGCACATCACCGATGCCATCAAAAACTTTGTCGTCTCGGACCTTGAGGACGAAGACTTCGTGCTCTGTGAGATCGGCGGCACGGTGGGTGACATCGAAGGCTTGCCGTTCCTGGAGGCGATCCGCCAGCTCGGCAACGAATTGGGCCGAGAGCGTACCATGTTCGTGCACCTGACCTTGGTGCCGTTCATCGCGGCTGCCGGCGAGCTTAAGACCAAGCCGACCCAGCACTCGGTCAAAGAACTGCTGTCGTTGGGCATCCAACCGGACATGCTGGTCTGCCGGTCCGAGCATCCGCTGCCGGACGGCGAGCGCCGTAAAATCGCACAGTTCTGCAACGTGCGTCATGATTCAGTGATTCCGGCGCTGGATGCGGAAAGCATCTACGAAGTGCCGATCCGCTATCATCACGAAGGCATGGACGACGCCGTATTCCGCCATTTCGGCATCAGCGCGCCCGAGCCCGACCTGACCACGTGGAAAGACATCCACGTGCGCAAAACCAAGCCCGAGGGCGAGGTTTCGATTGCCGTCGTCGGCAAATATACGGGCCTGCTGGATGCCTATAAATCGCTTTCAGAAGCCTTAGACCACGGCGGCATCGCCAACAATGTGCGGGTCAAGCTGAACTGGATCGACAGTCAAATTTTTGAAGGTGACACGCCGCTGGAATACCTTGAAGACACGCACGGCATTTTGGTACCCGGCGGCTTTGGGGAACGCGGTGCCGAGGGCAAAATTGCCGCCGCGCGCTTTGCCCGAGAACGCGGCATCCCGTATTTCGGGATCTGCTTTGGCATGCAGATGGCGGTGATCGAAGCGGCCCGCAACATGGCCGGCATAACCAATGCCAACTCCACCGAATTCGGCGCAACCGATGAGCCGGTGGTTGGCCTCATGACCGAATGGCTCAAAGGCAATGCGTTGGAAAAGCGCCGCAACGACGGCGACCTCGGCGGCACCATGCGCTTGGGCGCGTTCCCATGCGTCTTAACCGAGGGCAGCCGTGTGCACGGCATTTACGGCAGCGCCAAAATATCTGAACGCCACCGCCACCGCTACGAGGTCAATACCGACTACAAAGACCGCCTCGAAGCCGCTGGGCTCAAATTCTCGGGCATGTCACCGGACGGCGTGCTGCCGGAAATTGTCGAAATTCCCGAGCACCCTTGGTACATCGGCGTACAGTTCCACCCAGAACTGAAATCCAAGCCGTTTGATTCGCACCCGCTGTTCACATCGTTCATTCGCGCTGCAGTCAATCAGTCGCGGCTGGTTTAAAGCCCTTTAATCGGGGGGCGGAAGGCGCTATCACCAAGGCCTCACTTTTTGGAGCTTTAAATGACCGCGCAACGCACTGTCCGCATCGGCGCTCTCGACTTTGCCAACACCTTGCCACTCGGAATCATCGCCGGGCCGTGCCAGTTGGAAACCCGCGAGCATGCGTTGATGATGGCCGGTGCGCTCAAAGAGCTGGGCGTAAAGCTCGGCATTGGCGTGATCTACAAGACTTCCTACGACAAAGCCAACCGCACCAGCCTGAGTGGAAAACGCGGGCTTGGGCTGGAAGAGGCACTGCCGATCTTTAGAGAAATCCGCGAGACCTTGGATATGCCGGTCCTCACCGACGTGCACGAGCCGGCGCACTGTGCCGCCGTCGCCGACGCCGTCGACGTGCTGCAAATTCCGGCATTTTTGTGCCGCCAGACCGATCTGCTGCTGGCCGCCGGCGAGACCGGCAAGGCGATCAACATCAAAAAAGGCCAGTTCCTAGCGCCTTGGGATATGAAAAACGTCGTCGCCAAGGTCGAAAGCACCGGCAACATGAACGTCACCGTGACCGAGCGTGGCGCCAGCTTTGGCTATAACACCCTGGTGACCGATTTCCGCGGCCTGCCGACCATGGCCAACGAGACCGGTTGCCCGGTCGTCTTCGATGCCACCCATTCGGTGCAGCAGCCGGGCGGGCAGGGTGGATCATCCGGCGGACAGCGCGAATTCGCGCCGGTATTGGCACGCTGCGCCGTGTCGCTGGGCATCGCCGCTGTCTTTATGGAAACGCATGAAGACCCCGATAACGCCCCGTCAGATGGGCCAAACATGATTCCCCTCAAGAACTTACAGCGTGTTCTTGAGGATTTAATGGCATTCGATGCCGTCGCCAAATCGCGCCCGCGCCCGGAGACATTGGCAAACGGCTGAGCCCGCCCCATTCATCTGCATTGAAGCGAAACAGAGGTACATTATGACCGCGATCATCGATATCAACGCCCGCGAAATTCTCGATAGCCGGGGCAACCCGACGGTCGAAGTCGACGTCATGCTGGAAACCGGCGTTACGGGCCGGGCTGCGGTGCCATCAGGTGCATCCACCGGGGCACACGAAGCGGTCGAGCTGCGCGACGGCGACAAGAAACGCTACGGCGGCAAGGGTGTCCTGAAAGCCGTCAACGCGGTGAACGCCGAAATCTATGAAACCTTGGTCGGCCTAGATGTCGAAGAGCAAGTGCTGATCGACCGCGTCATGATCGACCTCGACGGCACCCCGAACAAGGCGCGCCTGGGCGCCAACGCAGTCTTGGGTGTCTCGCTGGCCTGCGCCAAAGCGGCCGCCGAAGAATCCGGATTGCCGCTATACCGCTCAATCGGCGGTTCCTACGCACACATGTTGCCGGTACCGATGATGAACATCGTCAACGGCGGCGCGCATGCCGACAACCCGATCGATATTCAGGAATTCATGATCATGCCGGTCGGTGCCAAGACCTGCACCGATGCTATCCGCATGGGCGCTGAAATCTTCCAGCGCCTCAAGAAAGACTTGGCCGAAGCCGGTCACAACACCAACGTCGGTGACGAGGGCGGCTTCGCACCGGCCTTGCAATCCACCACCGAGGCCTTGGACTTCGTCATGAAGGCGATCAAGGGTGCCAAGTACAAGCCCGGCAAAGACGTCATGCTGGCCATCGATGCCGCATCGACGGAGTTTTATAAAAAGGGCAAATACGTGCTCGAAGGTGAGGGCAAAACCCTGGACGCCAAAGGCATGGTGAAATACTGGGCCGATCTGGTCGGCAAATATCCGATCATCTCTCTCGAAGACCCGATGGCCGAAGACGATTGGGACGGCTGGAAGGCGCTTACCGATGCCATCGGCGACAAAGTCCAGTTGGTCGGCGACGATCTGTTCGTGACCAACCCGGTGCGCTTGCGCGAGGGCATCAAAAAGGGTGTCGCCAACTCAATTCTGATCAAGGTCAACCAGATCGGCACCCTGACCGAGACATTGGACGCCGTGCAAACCGCGCACCGCGCCGGCTACACCACGGTAATTTCGCATCGCTCCGGCGAGACCGAAGATGCTACCATCGCCGACATCGCGGTCGCCACCAACGCCGGCCAGATCAAAACCGGCTCGCTGTCGCGCTCGGATCGCCTGGCGAAGTACAACCAATTGATCCGAATCGAAGAAGAACTCGGCCTAACCGCCGTGTATCCCGGCATGGATGCGTTCAACGTCTGATACGATAACTGACGGGCTCGCAAATTTCTCCATCGTCACCCCCGCGCAGGCGGGGGCCCATCCCGACCTATAGACTCCCGCCTGCGCGGGAATGACCGTGGGGAAAGGCGTTTAACTCTCCCACCGGTTGCAAAAGCATACGCCACAACGAAAAAAGCCCGCTCGAAAGCGGGCCTTTTCCATCAGGATCGGTAAAGCGTGATGCTTAGGCGGCAGCCGCCGTTTGCATCCGCTTAATGCGGCGTTTGATTTTCATCGCGGTTGGGCTGAGTTTACCGTTCGCGGTGTTCAACAAGAAGGCATCAAGCCCACCTTTATGCTCGACCGTGCGCAGGCCATAAACCGACACACGCAGCGGAATGCTCGTGTTCAAGGTTTCCGACCACAACGAGGCGGCTTGAAGGTTAGGCAAAAAGCGCCGACGCGTACGGTTGACGGCGTGGCTGACGTTGTTGCCGCTTTGTACGGTCCGGCCGGTCAGATCGCAACGTTTGGCCATGGCTCTGTTCCTTGTCTCAAAAAAAACGGAGGTCGTACGTGTTCACGACCCGTTGGCCGGTGTTTTAGTGGGTGTATCATAGGTCGTCAAGCCGCTTCGTAAGGCATTTTCACCAGATATGGCCATCATGCTTGTACCGATGCATCTCAAGCGCCAAATTAGGGGCATGCGAAAGCGCAAACAACCGCACCCATCATTGAGCATCCCCGACAGCATTGCCGAGGATCTGCGACTGTGTGCATGGCCTGACTGCCACATGACGGCCGAACACCGGGCCCCGGCGTCGCGAGAAAACCTTCGAGAATACCGTTGGTTTTGTTTAGAACACGTGCGCGAATACAATAAACGCTGGAACTACTTCGAAGGCATGAGCGACGAAGAAGTCGAGGCCGACCTCCGGCACGACACCGTCTGGAATCGGCCCAGTTGGCCGATTGGTGATCGTGATCTGCCGCCCGGCAAACGCGCCCGCAAGGGACCGAAGCCTGGCCCCGGACCGTTCGGCATAGATCCGGCGTATTTCCATGACGATTTCGATTTGTTCGATAAGCCACTCGGCCGCGACGGTGGCGCCGGAGTCGTAAGGCCGGACCCGATGATTCGCGACGCCCTGTCGATTTTCGGACTCGATCTTCCGATCGAGTCGGACGCGCTGAAATCCCGCTACAAAGAGTTGGTAAAAAAGCATCATCCTGACGCCAACGGCGGCACCAAAGAGTCCGAAGAAAAGTTCAAAGAGATTCGCAAAGCCTATGAGGCATTAAAGCAATTTCTTATTGCGTGATCACCGCAAAGCCTAAGTGAACGACACAATAGTCTTGCCCTAATCGAATCTGGAGAGGAGAATCATCTTATAGTTGATTCTCGCGAAAAATCTCCTTATGGTTGATTCGAAATCGACCTATGGTTGATTTTTATTGAGCGGGGCAGGTAAATGAACAGCAACGAACATCTGGGGGTTTTGCCGGATCACTGGCATGTCATTTACGCTGACGTCGTCTTAATTTGCATCGCATTCATCCGCACCGCGATTATTTTGCGGCATTGGCATACCCTTAAAAAGGCCAACGCACACGTGGGCTTTGCGCTTATGCTGGCCGGTCTTTGGTCGATCATTGGTCCGTACATTTGCGATTTTGTCATCCATGAGATCGCGCCGTTTTGGGTCGACACACAGGAATTGTCGCAGTTTGCTGAGCGCGTGCATGAACAGTTCCGTTGGTATTTGACCACACTTGGCACCGTGCTGATCTTGGGCGGCCTGATGAAGGCGACGATCAACTTCGCCAAACATCCTTGGACGCACAAATCATCCGCAACAACGAAAACCTTTTAAACGCGATTTTTCAGAGTGTCCCGGTCGGGCTGCTGATCAAAAACAAAGACCACGTCATTGAACGGGTCAATGACACCTACCTTGAGTGGTACGATCTTGAACGCGATACCGTCATTGGCGCTCGATCAGAGTTTTTGATGCATTTCCGAGAGGACAACGACGCAACACTGATGAACGCCCAAGAGGACGAAGTCCTGCGCACCGGCAAAAAACAAAGCCGACGCGTGCAGCGCGCAAAGTTTGGTAGCGATGAATCTCGCTATGTTGAGATCACCAAATTCCCAATATTTGACGTCGACGGTAGCAGCGTCGGCATTGGCTCTGTGAGTTTCGACATCACCGAGCAGGTCCTGGCGCAACGCAAGATCACCTCAGCGCTTGAAGCAGCAAGGTACGCCAACAATGCCAAATCTGAATTCCTGGCAACCATGAGTCACGAATTCCGAACCCCCCTCAATGCCATCCTGGGGTTTAGCGGACTATTACAAGCCGAGGCACTCGGACCTCTCGGCGCCGATAAATACAAAGAATATGTGAACGACATATTTATCAGCGGCAAACACATGCTGACTCTCGTCAACGATGCCCTCGACATCACCGCGATTGAAGCCGGCAAACGAGAAATCATCAAAGAACCGATTGATCTTCGGCTGCTGTTCGAAGAATGCGTCGACCAGCTTGCGCCGTCGTTACAGGCGAAATCTACAGACCTCACCATTGAGTTGCCGGATGATTTACAACCTCTGAATGCAGATCGTCGTGCCGTGGTTCAGATCATGCTCAACCTTTTGTCCAACGCAATAAAGTTCACCCCTGAATTCGGTAAGATCACCATCAAGGTTCTGGCCCGCGACGGAGAACTCGAAATCAGCGTTATCGATAATGGACAAGGCATACCAAGCGATAAAATCGACTTGGTATCAGAGCCATTTGCAAAAACTGAAACCAACCCTCACATCACACAAAACGGCTCAGGCCTCGGCTTATCAATCGTTAAATCACTCGCAGGCCTGCACAATGGACGCTTTGAAATTGAAAGTTCATTGGGCGTCGGCACCAAGGTCAACGTGATCTTCCCGACCGATTGACGCGTATTGTTGAGAGCCAACTCTTGACGCATCGCCAGATTGCCCCTAACACCGAAGTTCATTAATCCCTGTATCGTTAGGCACGTACGAATTATCCGGCCTATGACCCGGCTGCCGGCCCCCGGTGGCGATGAAAACGGAACTATGTGTATGACCTCGAGCCACCAATCTCAGCCGCTTTTGATGCAAGAACCCGATATCAAAATTTCCGTACGCCAAGCGTTCGGTATCGACAGTGATATGGAAGTGCCGGCGTTCTCTGAAGCCGACAGCCACGTCCCGGACATCGATGATACGTATCGCTTTGACCGCGAAACCACGATGGCCATCCTTGCGGGCTTTGCCTACAACCGCCGCGTCATGATCCAGGGCTATCACGGCACCGGTAAGTCGACGCACATTGAACAAGTCGCTGCCCGCCTGAATTGGCCGTGCATCCGGGTCAACCTGGACAGCCACATTTCCCGTATCGACCTTGTCGGTAAAGACGCGATTGTCTTGAAAGACGGTAAGCAGGTCACCGAATTTCGCGAAGGCATTTTGCCGTGGGCGTTGCAAAACCCAACCGCGATGGTGTTTGACGAATACGATGCAGGTCGCCCGGACGTCATGTTCGTGATCCAGCGCGTACTTGAGCTTGAAGGTAAGCTTACGTTGCTTGACCAAAACCGCGTCATGCGCCCGCACAAGTATTTCCGCCTGTTCGCGACCACCAACACCATCGGCTTGGGCGACACCACGGGCCTGTATCACGGCACACAGCAGATCAACCAGGGCCAGATGGACCGTTGGAACATCGTCGCCACGTTGAACTATCTGCCGCACGACGCCGAAGTCGAAATCGCCCTCGCCAAGTGCCCTGACTATGCCGATGCCGAAGGCACATCCCGCCTGAACGCGATGGTCGAGTTGGCCGACATGACCCGAGCCGGGTTTATGAACGGGGATATTTCGACGGTGATGTCACCCAGAACCGTGATCACCTGGGCACAAAACGCGGAAATCTTTAAAGACTTCGGCTATGCGTTCCGCGTCACGTTCCTTAATAAATGTGACGAGTTGGAACGTCCGGTGGTGGCCGAGTACTATCAACGCGCGATGGGCGAAGAACTGCCGGATTCGGCGGCCAACGCCGTTCTGCAGTAGGCCTGGGCGCTTGTCCAAAGAACATCCGACCGAAATCTGGAAGCGCGTAACGTCGTCGACGCTCCGCGCCATGGGCCATGCCCGTGATCTTGAGGTCAATTTTGGACAAAATGCACCTGGCCTGACCGCCGAAGCCGCACATATGCCGGCCCCTCAGGCGAACATGAGCGAAGACGCCATGGCGCAGTATCGCGGTATGAGCGATGCGCTGGCATTGCGGCTCCGCCACCACGACGCCGACACCCACCGCGCCAACATGCCCGCCGGCAACGATGCCCGCCGTATCTATGATGCGGTCGAACAGGTGCGCTGCGAAGTGCTGGGCGCACGGCGGCTCTCTGGGGCGTCGCAAAACCTCAATGCGCTGCTTGAAGAACGCTGCCGCGCCAAGGGTCTGAACGCGGTCAAAGAAGCCGAAGACGCAATGCTGCCGGAAGCCCTGGGGCTTTTGGTGCGCGAACACATGACCGGTGAGGCGGTGCCGTCGTCAGCGCGCGCGTTCGTCGATTTGTACCGCAAAGACATCGAAGCCAAAATCGGTACCGAACTCGACGCCCTGATGGAAAGCGCGCCTGATCAGCAGTCGTTCTGCCAAGCCATCAACGAGATGCTGCGCACGCTTGATCTGCTGCAAGACGATCCCGCCGACGACACCAACGAAGAAGACGACGAGAGCGAAAGCGAAGACGGAGAAGACGGCAGCCAAGATGCAGATTCGTCGGAGTCTGAGCTTGAGCAAGATGGCTCTATGGCGGGTGAAAGCGAAGACGCCGACAGCACCGAAGGCATGGACTTCGATCAGGAATTCTCCGACGAAGACATGAACCCGGGCGAGGGTGAAGAAGACCCCGCCGGGCCCAGCGATTACGATCCCGATTGGCGCCGCAACGACACCAGCGAAAACCGTCCATACCGCGCTTACACGACAGAATTTGACGAAGTCGTCAACGCCGACGATCTGTGCGATGCCGAGGAACTTAACCGTTTACGCCACCAGTTGGACCAGCAGTTGTCGCACCTGCAAGGCGTCGTCGCCAAGCTCGCCAACCGCTTACAGCGCCGCTTGATGGCGCAGCAAACCCGGTCTTGGGAGTTCGACCTCGAAGAAGGCATGCTGGACGCTGGCCGTTTATCGCGCGTCGTCATTGACCCGGTCGCACCGCTGTCTTTCAAGTATGAAACCGATACCGATTTCCGCGATACCGTGGTCAGCCTGCTGATCGACAATTCCGGTTCAATGCGCGGTCGCCCGATCACGGTCGCTGCCATGAGCGCCGACATCTTGGCCCGCACCCTTGAGCGCTGTGGCGTGAAGGTGGAGATACTGGGTTTCACAACACGCTCATGGAAGGGCGGGTCCGCGCGCGAACAATGGGTCGGGGCCGGCAAGCCGAAATCACCGGGGCGCCTCAACGATCTGCGCCATATTGTCTACAAAGACGCCGACATGCCCTGGCGTCGGGCGCGTAAAAACCTGGGCCTGATGTTGCGCGAAGGTTTGCTCAAAGAAAACATCGACGGCGAGGCCTTGATGTGGGCGCACAACCGCTTGCTGGGCCGTCCCGAGCAGCGCCGTATCATGATGGTGATTTCCGACGGTGCGCCGGTCGATGATGCGACCCTATCGGCCAACCCCGGCAATTATTTGGAACGTCATTTGCGCGACGTCATCAACTACATCGAAAACAAATCCGGCGTTGAGTTGACCGCCATCGGCATCGGCCACGACGTGACCCGCTACTATCGCAAAGCCGTCACCATCGTCGACGCCGAAGAATTGGGCGGCACGATGATGACCCGCCTCGCTGAACTTTTCGACGAACAAACAGGTCGCCAGCTGCGCAAGGTCGGCAAACGGATGATGGGCTGAACGAGCCCTCTAGCGTCCAAAAAGAGATTTGGTTTTCCAGCGCAGATGCTCGGGCACCAACGCCTGTTCATCCGGTCCAAGTTCGCGGCAGGTCGCACTGGTGATTTCGCCTTCACGCACCGTGCCGTCGGCACGCCGTTCACGGAACGGCTTTTCGGTGAATTTCTCAATTGCGAACGTGCAGTAGGATTCTTTCGAGAACCACATCCGCACTTCGATGTCGCTGCCCGTCAGCGGCAAAGATAAAACGGCGGTCAACAGCCAGCCCATGGGCACCTCACACGCTTGGTTTATCACGCCCGCCAAATTCGCGGGCGTTTTCAAAGGTGGTGTGCTCTTCGAGGAAACTGATGTCGTGAATAGCCACTGACTCCGCCGTGATCATTGCCACCGCATAGCCCGGCATCTCGCTGGACGACCGCAGTTTGACGCCGGCGCCAAAAATGGGTGCGGTCTGATGCGCTGTCGATTTAACGCTGGAGAACGGCACGCCCCGCCAAGCGCCATGGAACGGCCGATGCATGTGACCAAAAAACATGTGCCTGACCTTGCCCGGATTGCGCGCGAAAACATCGGCGAGCACGTCTGCATTCATCAACCGAATGTTATCCAGCCCTTCGAGCCCACAATCCAACGGCGGGTGGTGCATAAATATGAACGCATCCCCCGTAGCGGCCACCAATGCATCTTCAAGCCATGCCTGTTGCGCGTCATCAAGCAAACCACCGTGGGTACCTTCGCTCGTGGTGTCGAGCATCAAGAACATGCCCGCCGACGTATCGACCTTGTAATATGCACGTCCATCCGGCGCCTGCGGCGTCGCGGAAAAGCCATCGTAAAACGCGCCCAAAACATCGTGATTACCCATCAGCGGATACCAAGGCATTGTAAGTTCGGCGAGCGCTGTCGCAGCCCGCTGATAGGCGCCGGGCTCGCCCCAATGGGCGATGTCACCGGTAATCACCGCAAGCTCGGCATCGCCGTGATGTGCATTAATAGACGCCACCGCAGCCTGCAGCCGGGCGTCGATATCGATCTCGAACAAGCTGCCGGACGCCGTCAAATGCGGATCGGTAAGGTGAATAAATTTCATGCCGTAATCTTAGCGCAGCGCGGACCGCACGAATAATAAATTCCTATGACAGAGTGGATTGTCAACGCCGGAGCAAAAACACACCATTGGCCGGAGTAAAAATACACCACTTA
>JAFMCK010000301.1 GCA_017857825.1 Rhodospirillales bacterium | reverse complement strand
AGACCGGCGGCAGCGACGAAGATTGTTTTGAGCTCAGCCGCGTCATCGATAACCGTGAGGGGTCCGCCGAAGCGTTATCAATCCTGTATGCCGAGAGCGCACGACGACTTGGCTGGAAAGCACAGGTTTTACGCGTTCCTGGTCGCACCGTGGTCCGTGTTGAATCCCTGGGCGAACGCTTGATCCTCGACCCGCTCGGCATGGGCCGCGTGCTGGAACCTGCCGATTTGCGCGCCATCATTAAAGCTTATGCGGGGATGGAATCCGAGCTGACACCGAACGGAATCACCGAGCTTGATGATAAAGCCGCGTTATTAGGCATGATGGCCGGGCGAAAATCAGTGTTGCTGCGGAGCAAACGCTTGGACGATGCGGCGACATTGATTGACTGCGCGCTGATGATCTCGCCCTCAGACCCGACGCTTTGGCGTGAATGCGGTTTGTTGAACGCGCGCCGGGATCGAATTCGCGATGCCATTTCAGCACTCGAAGAATATCTTCGCCTTGGCGCCGGAGACGACGGACGCTACACCACAACCATGCTCTTGCAGGAATTGCGGGGCCGACTAAGTTAAACGCTCGAAAACGTCTTATCTTCAAGGAACCGTCATGCCGCTTAACGTTGCGATCCAGATGGATCACGTCCGCACCATCGATATCGCCGGTGACAGTACATTCGTCATGGGCCTTGAAGCACAAAAACGTGGCCATACCCTTTATCATTACGAGCCTGGACAGCTGTTCATGCGGGACGGCCGGATCATGGCCGAGGCGCAGCCGATGGAGCTTCGCCGCGAAAACGGCAATCATTTCAGCTTGGGCGAAACACGCCTGATCAATTTGGCCAGTGATGCCGACGTCGTGTTGATGCGCCAAGATCCCCCGTTCGATATGTCCTACATCACGGCGACGCATTTGTTGGAACATGTGCATCCGAAAACCTTGGTGGTGAACGATCCCGCCGAAGTGCGCAACGCACCGGAAAAATTGTACGTCACACACTTTGCCGAGTTCATGCCGCCGACACTGATCGCAACGGATCGGAAACAAATTCTGTCGTTCCGTGATGAGCACAAAGACATCATTGTTAAGCCGCTGTTCGGCAACGGCGGCGCCGGCGTGTTTCACATCACGCCCGGCGATGAGAACCTCAACGCACTGTTGGAAATGTTCACGCAGATGTATCGCGAACCGATCATTGTGCAGGCGTATCTGAAAGACGTGCGCCAGGGCGATAAGCGCATCATCCTGATCGACGGCGAAATCGCCGGGGCCACCAACCGGGTGCCGGCCGCCGGTGAAGCACGTTCAAACATGCATGTCGGTGGGCGCGCCGAAAAGTCGATGTTGACCGACCGCGAGCGCGACATTTGCGCCGCGCTGGGTCCTGAGCTTAAAAAACGCGGCCTGATTTTTGTCGGCATCGACGTCATCGGTGGCTATATGACCGAAATCAACGTGACGTCGCCAACCGGCCTGCAAGAAATCAACCGCTTCGACGATGTCTGCCTCGAAGCGCAAATCTGGGACGCCATCGAAACGCGGCTGTAGACGCATGCATATAAGATAACATGCGTCACAAAGATTTATGTACAGCACCCGATAAAAAACCGGCCTAACCCTCGCATAACCTCCTGAGCAGAAAACAGGAGGCGGACATGGTGACCAGGGTCGGCACCGTCGCATTTCAGGGCATTGATGTGCTGAACGTCGACGTTCAAGTCGTCATGGCGTCGGGATTGCCGGCGTTTCATATCGTCGGGCTGCCCGACAAAGCGGTCGGTGAAAGTCGCGACAGGGTGCGCGCCGCTTTGAGTTCGCTCGGCCTTTCCATGCCGCCGCGACGCATCACCGTCAACTTAGCGCCCGCCGACGTGGCCAAAGAAGGCAGCCACTTCGATCTGCCGATTGCGATTGGGCTGTTGGGGGCCATGGGCGTGCTGTCGGAAGACGAAACCCGGCGCATGACCGCGATGGGGGAACTCGGACTCGACGGGACCATCGCACCGGTGTTGGGCGCCTTGCCTGCCGCCATTTATGCCGCGAGCGAGGCCCGGACATTTGTCTGCGCAAAAGCACAAGGCGGCGAAGCGGTGTGGGCCGGTGATCTGGACGTGATTGCGGCGCCTGATCTTTTGTCGCTGATCAATCACGTCAAAGGCACGCATGTTCTGGCAGCACCCGAGCCGAAGCTTTTTGATGAACTGCCGGATTACCCGGACCTGATCGACGTGAAAGGGCAAGAAACCGCGAAGCGCGCCCTCGAAATCGCGGCGGCGGGTGGGCACAATCTGCTGATGTCGGGGCCGCCGGGATCTGGAAAATCAATGTTGGCGCACAGGCTTCCCGGTCTTTTGCCGGCGTTAACGTCGCGGGAAATTCTCGAGGTCTCGATGGTGCATTCACTGGCCGGGGAATTGCCGGACGGTGGGCTGACAAAGCGGCGGCCGTTTCGCGACCCGCACCATTCGGCGTCGGTCGCGGCCCTCGTCGGTGGCGGACATCGCGTAAGACCAGGCGAAATTTCGTTGGCACACTTGGGCGTTTTATTTTTAGACGAGATTCCTGAATTTCATCGCCAGGCCTTAGAAGCACTCCGCCAACCGATGGAGACCGGCCGCGTATCCATCGCGCGTGCCAATGCGCATGTCGTCTATCCGGCTAAATTCCAACTGATCGCGGCGATGAACCCGTGCCGGTGCGGCTATCTCGGGGATCCGGGCCAAGCCTGTTCCCGCGCGCCCAAATGCGGCGCCGACTACCAAGCCAAAATCTCCGGGCCGATGATGGATCGCATGGACTTGGTGATTGATGTGCCGGCGGTAAACCCGGCAGATTTGAGCTTACCCCCACCGGGCGAAAGCAGCGCCGATGTCGCATCGCGGGTTGCCGCCGCGCGCGGACGACAACGCCGACGGGCCGAAAAGATCGGCCAGGGGACCCCAGATATCAACGCCCGGATCGATGGACAAATGTTGGAAGACATCGCCGCACCCGACGACGCTGGACGACAGCTGCTGGCCGATGCAACCCGTGCTTTCGGACTCACCGCGCGGGGATATCATCGGCTATTGCGGGTGGCGCGAACACTCGCGGATCTGGATACCGCAGATCGGGTATCACGAATTCACATCGCCGAAGCGTTGAGTTACCGGCGCCTTCGACCGGGCCAACCGAACGCGGTAAGCGCCTAAAAGCGGCGCTAAATTGATGCGTGCTAACCCAGGGTTGTCCGGCCAAGCTTAAGTTTTCAGGTTAAAATCACCGGCTTCAATGGTTGAGCGGTCCGCGCCGTTCACATCGGCAATCTGATATGAGTTCGATGTCGACATCGCACTGGCATCATCGGTGTACCAAACTTCGGCCCCGGTACCGCCGGTGGCCGCGCCGATAATCACGATACCGGCATTCGCCGTGCCACCCGATAAATTTTGCGCACCGGCATTGATGGTCGTGGTATCAGCCTCAAAATAATTCGTGCCGTCGGTCAACGTGCCCGCATTGC
>JAFMCK010000300.1 GCA_017857825.1 Rhodospirillales bacterium | reverse complement strand
AACCTCGGGCACTCCAACGCCAACCCATTTCGGTATGGCATTTATAATTGCTGACTTTAAGCAGAATAGTAACCGCAATTCCCGCGTCAGTGTACCCTAAAGTGTACCCGAACTCGAGGAGGTTCTATAAATATACTTTTAAAACAATTAGATATAAAAAAATTATGGAGCGGGTGAAGGGAATCGAACCCTCGTCTAAAGCTTGGGAAGCTTTCGTTCTACCATTGAACCACACCCGCATTCCGGCTCTAGATAAGGGTTTTACGCGTTGTCTGGCAAGAGATATCGCATTTTATGGCCGGGCGATACGCAACCATTCAGCAAACCCCTATACCGGGCGTTCCCCGATACACGTGGTGCGCTCTAGGTAGCGGGGCGCGTCGCCGTAATCGGCGATGGCGTAATGCATCAAGGATCGGTTGTCCCAGACCAGCACGTCGTGTGGCTGCCATTGATGGCGATAGATGTATTCCGGGCGCGTCGCATGGCGGTACAGGGGCTCGAGAATCCAACGGCTTTCGTCGGCATCGAAGCCGTCGATGTGGGACGTAAAGCCCGGATTGACGAACAGGCTTTCCGCGCCGGTTTCGTCGTGGGTGCGGACCAGCGGGTGCACGGCGCGATTGGCGCCGGCCATATCGTCTTCGACGACAATCGGTTTGGCATATTGGGTGCGGGCCGCGACCTCGAAGTCGTGGACGGCATTCAGCGGGCGGAGCATGTTTTTCATGCCCTCCGATAAATCGGCGAAGGCCTTGGTCATGTTGGCGAACAGCGTATTCCCGCCGATCTCGGGGATTTCAATGGCGTGCAGGATCGAGGCTGAGGCCGGTTGTTCGCGAAAGCTGACGTCGGAATGCCAGTATGTGCCGGCACCTTTGCGACCAAGCGGTTGGCCGGACGCATCCAGTTTGTTCGAGACGCGATAGATTTCAGGGTAATCCGGATGGATATAGCGACTGACGGTGTCTTGCAGCGGCGACTGATCGGGGGCCCCGAACAATGGGCCCATGGCGGCGCCGAACGCGATGTGCGCTTCGGCGCTGAGGTTTTCTTGGCCGCGTATCACCATAAAGCCGCCATGATCCAGCCAAACTTCGCGCAGCGCGCCTGCGAGGTTGCCACCGAGTCCTTCGCTGAGATCAATTCCGGAAACCTCGGCGCCCAAATGCGTCGATAACGGCTTAACTGTGAATTCCATGGTATGTTTCTCCCTCTCATCATTATGCAAACAATCCCATGAACATCAATGCGCGCAAGTGCCCACACGCGACCTCACGAGAGGTTTATTTGCGTTGTTTTGCGAATGCCTCTAAGGCATCTTTTAACGGAAATTATGGGATTAATGGACGTATGCCTGATCATAACAGCGCGCTTGATCCGCGAAAGTTTCGCGATCCGCATCTGACCGCCGACGGCCAAGAGCGTGCCGTTGTCGCTTTGACGCATTTGCGCACGCTTTGGTTCAATACCGGCAGCCTTTGCAATATCACGTGTGTGAATTGCTATATGGAGTCGAGTCCGAAAAACGATGCGCTGGCGTATATGACGCTGGATGAGGTGCGAAGCTATCTGGATGAAATCCATCAAGACGGCATGCAGGTCGAAGAGATCGCCTTCACGGGGGGCGAGCCGTTCATGAATCCGGACATCATCGAGATGTTGAGCGACGTGCTGGCACGCGACTTTAAAGCGCTGGTGCTGACCAATGCGATGAAACCGATGCTCAACAAGCGCGCGCCGTTGTTGGCGCTGCATCAGCGTTACCCCGGCGCATTGTCGATCCGCGTTTCCATCGATCACTTTACCCGCCAGCGCCATGAAGATATTCGCGGCAAGGACACCTGGGCGCCGATGATCGAAGGACTACGCTGGCTTGCGGAAAATGATTTCCAACTGGCGGTCGCCGGGCGCACGTGTTGGGATGAAAGCGAAGACGATGCCAGGCGCGGCTATGGCGCTTTGTTTGCCGACGAGCAGATTCCGGTGGATGCCGAGAATACGGCGAAGCTGGTGCTGTTTCCGGAAATGGACATCAACGTCGATGTCCCGGAAATCACCACCAAGTGCTGGGACATCTTAGGCGTCGCACCGGAAACCATGATGTGTGCGTCGTCGCGCATGGTGATCAAACGCAAAGGTGCCGCGCGTCCGGTCGTCGTGCCGTGTACGCTGTTGCCCTATGACGAGACGTTTGAATTGGGTCACGAGCTCGGCAAGTCAGACAAAGCGGTTCAACTGAACCATCCCCATTGCGCCAAGTTCTGTGTGCTCGGTGGCGCATCCTGCAGCCCGGATTAACACGCATGAACGAAATGGACATATCGGCTGAGGCGTGCCTCGACCTTGGCAATCTTGATGCACCGGTGTTGCTGTTCGGCGGCCCGTATTCAAACCTGCGGGCCACCCAAGCGATGCGCGCCGAAGCGGATCGGCTGGGGATCGCCGCGGATCACGTGATCTGCACCGGTGATGTTGTGGCCTATGCCGCCGAGCCTGCGGCGACGACCGAGCTGATCATGAATTGGGGCATCACGACCGTGATGGGCAATTGTGAAGAAAGTTTCGGCTGGGCAGCCGACGATTGTGGGTGCGGCTTCGAAGAAGGCACCGACTGCGATCTGATGTCCCGGCGATGGTATGCGCACGCGCATCAGCTTTTACAACCGAACCATCGCGCCTGGATGCGTGCCTTGCCGCGCATCGTATATTTTACCTTGGGCGGTCGACGTATGGCCGTTGTGCATGGCAGCGTCGACTCCATCAATGAGTTCGTATTTGAAGCCGGCGATGATGCGGTCAAACGTGCGGGCTTGGATGCACTTGCTGTTGACGGCGTGATCGGCGGGCATTCCGGGGTGCCGTTTACGCAAATTCTGGATGACCGACTTTGGCATAACGCCGGCGTCATCGGCATGCCTGCCAACGACGGCACGCCGCGGGTTTGGTATTCGGTGCTGCGTGCCGGCCCGGACGGGATTGCGGTCGAGCACGCCGCGCTTGATTACGATCACGCGGGGGCTGCCGCTGCCATGCGCGCAGATAAATTGCCCGAAGGCTATGCAACCTGTCTTGAGACCGGCCTCTGGCCGAATATGGACGTGATGCCGGATGCCGAACGTCAAAAGGTCGGCCAAGTGTTGTCACCTTCCACGGTCTTTTGGCCGACGGCAAAGCGAACCGCCGCTGAGTAAATCGTCGTTTTGCAGAAAATGTGCCCGCAAATGACCTTCTCAACGCCATAATCAGCCATCATTTCGCCGAAACCTGTCCTTATCCCTGTCCGCCTTATTGACTTGATAGGAGGACATGATGAACCGGTATGTGCATATTGTCGCCCCGTTGGCGGCGCCCTTGGTCTTTCTGTTGGCGCTGCTGCTGACCGGCTGCGCCAGCAAAGACATCAAGGCGGCGGAAAATCTAAAGATCGACGGCGACACCATGGCCGATGAAGCGGCCAGGGAATACCGCCGCTTGGCACACTTTGAAAATAAGGTGATGTGGGACCG
>JAFMCK010000299.1 GCA_017857825.1 Rhodospirillales bacterium | reverse complement strand
AACGCGCCATGGCCTGGGCCGTCAGCGGCATGTTGGCATCCGCCATTGCGATGCTGGCGTTGGGACTCAGCGGCAATGCGCAAGTGGTGCCGATCACCGCCCTAATGGTGGTATTCGGTTTCGGCTTGGGCGCCACACTGCCACTCGGCGTCGCCGGTGCACTAAGCCCGTTCAAAGCCCGCGCCGGCGCGGCCACGGCGATGCTGGGTGCGATGCAGATGTCCGCAGGCGCTGCCGCCAGTGCGGTCGTCGCATTCTTTGATTCGACACCTGAAATCGCCTTTCCTATGGTCATGATCGCGATGACCGGCTTGGCGGTGTTTAATGCCAGAAGACCATAAATGGACCTTAAGCGTGGAGACGGAATATGCCCGATGACACTGCCCCTTCCCTCAAAGACCTGGTGCAAACCCGATTCAATGAGGCGCCGGACGTGCCGTTGCCGGATGCCCCCCCCAATGCGGTCCACGCGCAACTGCTGAGCCATCGGGTGCGCCGTCGCTATAAAGAAACACCGGTGGCGCCTGAACTTTTGAACCTGCTTTTGGCGTGCGCGTTGTCGGCGCCGGCAAAATCCGACTTGCAGCAAGTGGCGATCATCAACTTTTCGGACCCCGATAAACGCGCCGCGGTCACGGATTTGATCCCCGATATGCCGTGGATCAAACAAGCGCCGGTGTTTTTACTGTTTTGCGGCGATGGTCGACGGATCCGTCGGATCGCCAACCTGCGCGGCACCACCTTTGCGCACGAGCCGTTGGATGCATTTATGAACGCGGCGTGCGATGCCGCCATCGTGATGCAGAACTTCATTGTTGCTGCCGAAGCCGCCGGGCTCGGCTGCTGCCCGATCAGTGCTGTTCGTGAAGCCACCGATGAGATTGTCGCCTTGGCACAATTGCCAGACGGCGTGTTCCCGTTTGCCGGTCTTTGCGTCGGCTACCCTGCCGACGAGCCGTGGGTCAGCGTGCGGCTGCCGATGCGCGTCACCGTGCACACAGACCATTACGACGATAGCGATTTGGAAAACGAGCTTGCATCCTACGACGCCAGACGGGACGCGGTGAACCCGCATTCAAAACAGCGTGACCCGGCGCGATTCGGTGAAGTCAATGATTACGGCTGGTCCCACGACAAAGCCCGCCAGACCGCGAACGCCGACCGTCTGTCTTTTGCCGCCTACATCAAGCGCAGCGGTTTCGATATCGGCTAGGCCTCTCTCGCCCCGAAGGCGCGACCCCGACCAACAACAGACACGCCATAGCGCCATCGTGCTGCCACGTTTGGCTGCATATACTTATTATCCACATTTTATGAAAATTAACGCGCTATGCGTGTCCACGTTTGTCATGCCTTGATGGCATTGTGCGATGAAACAGAGCCCACGGAGGTCACACAATGGGAAACTATGAACACATGCCTGTCGCAAACAAGCTGCCCAGCGGCGGACGCTCGGTGCTCAGCGACGCCGTTGGACCGGACGCGCCAAATACGCCGGCGGACCTGACATTGATTGCACGTACGCTCGAAAATGCCGGGCTGCTGGATGCCTCGGCGCCATCAAGCGATGTGCGCCATCAGGTCTTCAAGGCAATCCATCATGTGGCACGCACACTGAGCGATGGTCGACTGCTCGACGCACCGGGGCCGTTGACACCGGGCAGCACGACGGAACGCGTTTTTCGTCGTGCGGTGGCCAGCGGGCGGTTTCCGATATCACATCGCGCCGCACATCGGTCCACCATCAAGCCCGGCATCCACGCCTTGGTGTCAGACGGGGAAAAACGTGCACGCAAGAAAATGGCCGCCATTAAATCGCAAACCGATGTCACTGATATTCGCTATCGCCGCGCGGTCCTACCGAGCATAACAAAGCAAGCTTTTCTAACAAACCGCCGACTGGTGCAGGCACTCATGCACGGCGGCGCTATGCCCGGTCTCGAAATCGTTCTCGGGCAATCGCTTACCCAAGACGGCAAGCAAGGCTTCGTCAATGTCAGAGACTTTTTCCAGGTGCTGGATGCGCAAGCACCGCATCTTTCGTCTCATCTTCAACAATGCGTGACAGCACAACTAACCAGCGTGGTCGGTCGGCGGTTTCGAAAACTTCGCCAAGGGGAACCCCCGGTCGAGGCGGATTTTCCTCAACATCGTCCAAAAATGGACACGTAGCACCGCTGCGGTCAGTTAACGCTGTGTTCGCGGATTGCTGCTGTGCGCACGGATTTCCGGACTTTCTCGAACGCGCGGACTTCGATTTGGCGGACCCGTTCACGGCTGATCCCGTACACATCGCTGAGGTCTTGCAGCGTCATCGGATCATCTTTCAACCGTCGTTCGGTCAAGATATGACGCTCGCGATCCGTCAGGCACTTCATCGCGCCCTTCAACATGGCATTGCGACTATCGAATTCCTGCGCATTACCGATGGTGATTTCATGACTTTCACCGTGGTCAACCAACCAATCGATCCATTCACCCTCGCCCTCTTCACGCAAAGGCGCATTGAGCGAATGGTCTGGGCCAGCCAAACGGCGGTTCATGTTGATAACTTCTTCGTGCGAAACCTTCAAACGATCGGCGACAATTTTGGTCTGCTCGGGCGTCAGATCGCCGTCGTCGATGGCTTCGATTTCACCCTTGATACGACGCAAATTGAAAAACAGTTTCTTCTGCGCCGCCGTCGTGCCCATTTTCACGAGCGACCATGAATGCAGAATGTATTCTTGGATCGCGGCGCGTATCCACCACATGGCATACGTCGCAAGACGGAACCCACGTTCCGGATCGAAACGTTTCACGGCCTGCATCATGCCGATGTTGCCTTCGGAAATCAGTTCGCCCACCGGCAAACCATAGCCGCGATACCCCATGGCGATTTTTGCGACCAAGCGTAGATGGCTGTTGACCATCTGGTGCGCGGCATCCAACTCTTCGTCGTCGCGCCATCGCCGTGCCAAATCCATTTCTTCTTCATGGGTCAGCATCGGGTAGCGGCGGATCACCTGCAAATACCGCGAAAGGTTGTCTTCAGGGGTCGGATTGAAATCGTTTGCCAACGTGGCCATGAGTGCTCACCTCTAATCAGTGTTGCGACGCTTAGGTGCGCGGGTATGTCGAAAAAGCACCAACGTTTTCATGTGCCGCTCATTATATCCGACAAAAACGCTCAGGTATAATATTTTTTATAACTCTTCTAAACTATCAATTAGTCCATTGATTTCTTTTGATAGTTTTATCGATATCCTGATATGCTTACCTGTCGCTGGGTGTTTAAACCCCAGAAGATACGCTTGCAGCGCTTGATAAGGATACGTTTGCAACGCGCTTTGGATCACTGGATCGCGATTTCGTTTTGCACTGGCGCGACCCTGATATGTGACATCGCCCACCAACGGATGTCCTAAGCTGGTTAAGTGTACACGTATCTGATGGGTCCGGCCCGTGAACAAGTGGCAATCCACAAGTGACGCGACGGAACCAATTTTACGGATCACTTTATAATCGGTGATTGCCTCTTTCCCGCCACCATCGACCA
>JAFMCK010000298.1 GCA_017857825.1 Rhodospirillales bacterium | reverse complement strand
GCCCGATCCATCTCGCGGTGCACGGTTATCTGCATGACGCGCTCTATCCGCTCGGCGACACCGACTTTCAGACTGGCGCCGGTGCTGCCGGATGCGCGCCGCCATTCCCGCATCGCGGCAACGAACACGGCTGACATCGGATCGCGCGGGTTTGGGGATATTCGCTCATACAATTCATCCAACGACTTACCCGACCAAAACGCCTGCTCGAAATCAGATGAACGCTGGTTAAGCCGACGCACGTTCAACATCTTTTCGAAGATGATCGCCCAGCACCAAATTGACGCCAGCACCAAAATCAACATTACCGCTTTGACGACGAGGTCGGCACGCATCACCATCGCCATGATGGTGAAGTTGTCGGCGCCGACCGAACCGGCCATAAGCGCGGCATCAACCGCTTGGTTTTCCATTCGTCACTCCGCTTTCAAAAATCACTCAGTCTTCATGTCTATAAAACTTGCCGTAACGCATCGCGCACCACATCGGGCAAGCGCACAGGCGCACCACTGTCGATGTCCATGCACGCCAAACGTACATCTATGGCGACCAACGTGGCGCTATCCAGGCAAATGTCTTGATGCATGTGCAGGCTCGCGCCGCCGAGCCGAGTCACGGCGGTGCGGACTTCAAGGGCGTCGTCCAAGCGTGCCGGCTTGATGTAATCAGCACTGCAGGATTTAACCGCAAAGGCGATCCGATCCGAACGCATCAATGCACCGTTTTCAATGCCGTGGTGGCGCAGCAACTCGGTCCGTGCACGTTCCGCGTACTTAAGATAGTTGGCGTAATACACGATACCGCCGGCGTCGGTATCTTCGTAATAAACCCGCACCGCATGGGTGTGCACATGCTGCCCAGACGCATCAAGCATCAGCCGGGTCCTCCTGGATCAGTTCCAACTGATCGAATGACTTCGGCGCCTTGAGGCCTAGGTGCTTGAAGCCGTCACCGGTCAGCGCGCGGCCTCGGGGCGTACGCATCAGCAAGCCTTGCTGAATCAAATACGGCTCGATCACCTCTTCGATGGTATCGCGTTGTTCCGACAACGCGGCGGCCAAGGTCTCAACCCCGACCGGGCCGCCGCCGTAATTGTCGGCAATGCAGCCCAAGTATCGACGGTCCATGGCGTCAAGGCCGCGCTTATCCACATCCAAGCGATTGAGCGCAGCATCGGCGGTTTTCGCATCCACACTGAGGCTGCCGTCGACGGCAGCAAAATCGCGCACGCGCCGCAGCAGTCGTCCGGCAACCCGTGGCGTGCCGCGTGCGCGTTTGGCGATTTCACGCGCGCCGTCAGATTCCAGGGCCAAGCCCAACAGGCCGGCGCCGCGGCTGATGATATGTTGCAAATCATCGACGCCATAAAATTCGAGCCGCATCGGAATGCCGAAACGTTCACGCAACGGCGTGGTGATCAGACCGGACCGAGTGGTCGCGCCGACGAGGGTAAAGCGCGGCAGGTCGATGCGAACCGAACGTGCGGCCGGCCCTTCGCCGATGATCAGGTCGAGTTGAAAATCTTCCATCGCCGGATATAGGATTTCTTCGACCGCCGGGCTCAGGCGATGAATTTCATCAATGAACAACACGTCGCCGGCTTCGAGGTTGGTTAAGATCGCAGCCAGATCGCCGGCCTTGGCGATGACAGGGCCCGATGTGGCACGAAAGCCGACGCCCATTTCTTTCGCAACGATGGATGCCAAGGTAGTTTTACCGAGCCCAGGGGGCCCGTAAAACAACACATGATCCAACGCTTCGGCGCGCTGTAACGACGCTTCGACAAACACTTTCAAATTGGCGCGCACTTGCGGCTGGCCGACGAAATCGTCCAACCGTTGCGGACGCAGGGCAACATCTTGGATGTCGCCGACGGTCTCAGCGGGTTGAATGATGCGCTCCCCTTCGGCCATTTAGATGCGCGCCCCTGCACGGGTATCGGCCGGCGCCAATCGCGCCAACCCACCCTTGATCAGTTGCCCGACGTCAACGCCCTCGCCCAAATCGTTGGCCGCCTCCGAGACCGCGCCCAACGCCTGCGATGGGCTGTAGCCCAAATTGACCAACGCCGACACCGCATCCGATACGGCACTTTCCGCGATGTCGACGGCCGAAGGCACGGCACCCGGTGTCCGTGCCGCGACCTGTGCCTTGGCCGCTTGACCAAGCGCGATGGCGCCGACTTTATCTTTAAGTTCTGCAACGATCCGCCCGGCCAGCTTCGGCCCGACACCCGGCGCTTGCGTAATCGCCGCCTTATCGCCGCTGGCGATCGCCCGGCTCAGCTGTTCCGCGTTCAATACGCCTTGGATGGCAAGCCCGGCCTTCGCGCCAACGCCCTGCACCGTCGTCAAAAGCTTAAACCAATCGCGATCTTCGGCACCGGTAAAGCCGTACAAATGGATGTGATCTTCGCGGACATGGGTTTCGATGAACAGCATCGCCGCCTCACCCACCGCAAGCCGACTACGGGTACGGCTTGAGGCGAACACCAAATAACCGACACCAGCCACGTCGATCACCACCCAATCGTCGCCGACCTCATCGACGATCCCTTTAAGGCGCGCGATCATCTGGCGGCACCGGCGACAGGCTGCGTGCGGATCATTTGCCGAATCCGCTCGGACGTGCCGCGATGGTGTGCGTGACAGATCGCAACGGCGAGCGCGTCGGCGGCATCGGCGCCGGTGACCTTGGCACCCGGCAGCAAGGTTTTAACCATCATCTGCACTTGTTCCTTGCTCGCGTGACCCGCGCCAACAACGGTCTTTTTCACGAGGTTCGGCAGATATTCCGCCACATGCAGACCGGCCAACGCCGGCACCAGCAACACGATGCCCCGCGCTTGCCCAAGCTTCAGAGTCGAAACCGGGTTCTTGTTGACGAAGGTTTCCTCAACCGCGGCCTCTTCGGGGGCGTATTCGGCGATGATCTCGCGGAGCCCCGCATGCAACTGCACCAAACGGTCGGCAAGGGTGGCATCCGGTGAGGTTTTAACAACACCGTCAGCGACGTAGCTCAGACGGTTGCCCACCGCCTCGATGACGCCCCATCCCGTGATCTGCAATCCTGGATCGAAACCGATCAACCGCACATGAAGCTCCTGGCGTTGCGTTTAAACGAAATCAGGCGCTCAACTGCGCCATGATCTCGTCGGATACGTCAAAGTTCGACGACACGCTTTGCACGTCGTCGTTGTCTTCCAATACATCGATCAGCTTAAACAATGTGCTCGCCGTATCGACATCGACTTCAATGGTATTTTGCGGTTTCCAATCGAGCCCGCCGCTTTCCGGATCGCCGAACGTTTCCGCAAGCGCTTCGCGCACACCGGCGAAGTCGTCAGGGTCGCAAATGATGGTGTGGCCGTCCGCATCGCTTTCAACGTCGGTGGCACCAGCCTCGAGGGCCGCCTCAAACATCGCTTCTGCGCCCGCCACATCGGCCGGATAGACAATCCGCCCGACACGGTCGAACATAAAGTTGACCGAGCCCGTTTCGCCCAAGTTTCCGCCGTGCTTTGCAAATGCCGAGCGCACTTCGGACGCAGTTCGGTTACGATTGT
>JAFMCK010000297.1 GCA_017857825.1 Rhodospirillales bacterium | reverse complement strand
TGTATGGTGAGCCGGGTGCTGGCAAGTCGTTTCTCGCGCTGGACTGGGCGCTGTCTATCGCGCATGGTCGTGCGTGGCAGGGGCGTCATAACGTGACCGCTGGCAGCGTATTGTATATCGCTGGTGAGGGTGTCGGCGGATTGGGCAAACGCATCAAGGGCTGGGAGTTTCATCACGAACTGCCCGGTGTGGACTGCCCGTTTTATGTTCTGCCGACGGCGGTACGTTTCCGCGAGCATGGCGATATCGAGAAGCTGATGCGGACGATTGATTCGCTGGGTCAGCGTTTCTCGCTTATCGTGATTGATACGGTCGCCCGTGCGCTGTTGGGCGGTGACGAGAACAGCGCGACGGACATGGGCATGTTTGTCGATGCGTGTGACGCGATCAAGCGTCATGCCGGTTGCGCTGTATTGGCGGTTCACCATTCGGGCAAAGATGCGGCTCGCGGTATGCGTGGCAGCACGTCGCTGCTTGGCGGCGTGGACGCATCGCTTCGTGCCATGCAGGACGACGGCCTGATGACGATACAGGTGGAGAAGCAGAAGGACGCGGAGCCTGCTGGCGATATAAACTTGCGGATGGTCAGCGTCGGGCTGATAGGCGATCAGACGGTCGTGTTGCGCGAGACGGACGAGCAGGGTGCGCCGAAGAAACGGCGTGAACGCCTGACCGGGCCGCAGAAGATAGCGTTGCAGGCGTTGACGAATCTGGCCGCGACAAAAGGGCCGAAGGTTTCGGTCGCGACGTGGCATGATGAACACAGCGCCAAGACGCCATCTGCGACACGTCAGTCACGCAATCGTGCGCGTGATGCGTTGCAGAACAAGGGCATCGTCGTGATCGACAAAGGCTATGCGTGGGTGAACTACGATTTGCTGAAGGGAGAAAAAACATGAGATGTAAAGAATGCGACGGTGACGGCGAGGTCGAGCGCGAACATACCGTCGGCGGGTATGACGGTGGCGCGTGGATGGCTTACCGCGTGAAATGGGTCGAGTGTGAAACGTGCAACGGAACGGGAGAGGTAGAAGATGATTGAAGTCATATCGCTTGGTGCTGGCGTCCAAAGCACCGTGATGGCGCTGATGGCGGCGCATGGTGAATTGCCAATGCCAGACTGCGCAATTTTTGCGGACACGCAATTTGAGCCAGAAGAGGTATACGCGCATTTAGATTGGCTTGAGGCGCAGCTTCCGTTCCCCGTTCACCGGGTGACTGCGGGCAATTTAAAGCAAGACGTTTTAGATGGCGTCAACACGACCGGCCAAAGTTTTGCGGCCATTCCCTTTCATATTGAAGGTGGTGGTTTCGCAAGGCGTCAATGCACAAAGGAATATAAAATCGAGCCAATTCGGAAGAAATTGCGCGAATTGATTGGCCTGAAATTTCGCGAGCGTGCGCCGAAAGAAATTTCAATCCGGCAGTGGATTGGGATCAGCACGGACGAGGCGGTCAGAATGAAACCCAGCCGAGATAAATGGGTTCAAAATATATGGCCTCTGATTGATGCAGAAATGTCGCGGAACGATTGTTTAAAATGGTTTGAGCGGCGCTATCCCCTTCGGCCACTGGCAAAATCGGCCTGTATTGCCTGCCCATTTCATAATGATGTTTTGTGGCGAGACATGAAAATCAATGATCCCGAATCATTCGCAGAAGCCGTGCAATTCGACAATGACATCCGAAAAAACAAATCGGGTCAATTACGCAAGCAAGCATTCGTTCACCGCTCATGCAAGCCGCTGGAAGAGGTGGACTTCCGCAACTTGGAAGACATGGGGCAGTTAAATTTTTTCAACGAAGAATGCGAAGGGATGTGTGGCGTATGAACAGGTCTGAACTATTAGAAAACGTGACCGTCGCGCTGTCTGATCGCGGCAGTGCGTATGGCGATGCGTCTGATAACTTTCAGCGCATCGCGGATATGTGGTCTGTTATACTGAGCCGTCGCGTAACGATGAAGGAAGTCGCGCTTTGCATGGCGGCGGTAAAGATGGCAAGATTAGTCGAAACGCCGGACCATGCCGATAGCTGGATCGACCTGGCGGGCTATGCGGCGTTGGGAGTCGAAGTGCATGACCGATAAGAAGCTGACCGTTCGCGAGGCGCGAGCGGCTCTAGCGGCGGACGACGAGGAGCGGAAACGCGCTGTCGTTGAGGAACTGGAGGCGATTGGCTCCGGCGAGATCACCGACGTATTGTCGTGGGACGAACTCGGTCGCGTACAGGTGCGCCCGTCTGACAAGTTATCGCCGCGGGCGAAGCGGTCGATCAAGAAGGTGAAGATCACGCCGAACGAGCATGGCAACACGATTGAGGTCGAGATGCACGACAAGCTGTCGGCGCTTCGCTTGCTGGCGAAGCACCGTGGCTTGCTTGAGCCGAACAGCGATGAGCGCCGTCCCAGCATGATTGGCATCAACGTGACGGGACCGAAGACGACGACGTATGAAGTCATAGACGAAGAAAAGGATGATGATGAACGGGAGTAACGTCATAGACCTTTCGCGTCGCTACGTTCGCTTTTACGCCACGCATATTGAGTGCGACTTCTGCGGTGAGTTATCACGCGGCCGCATTTACGACAGTATGCAGGCGGTTGTCTGCGGATCGTGCGGCGGCGTATGGTGGACTTTCGAACACAGTGACGAGTGGCATGAGGAGACGTGGGATGGCTAGAGCGCAACGGGCAACGGATCGTTCGCCGCGTCGAACGCGGCAGCGTGATACGGATGCGCTGACCGGGCTGAACCTGGACTTCAGCGAAAGCCCGACAGTCTGGAAGTTTCTGAACGACGATAGCTTCGTGCGTGGCCTGATGGGTCCGGTCGGCAGTGGCAAGACGTATGCCAGTCTGGCGGAAGTGATGCTACGCGCCGTGAAACAGGTGCCATCGCCAATCGACAATATCCGCTACACGCGCTTTGCGGTTATTCGTAACTCGTATCCTGAACTTCGCACGACGACACTGAAGACGTGGCAGGAGATATTCCCGGAGAACACATGGGGCGAGATGCGCTGGTCGCCGCCGATCACGCATCATATCAAGCTGCCCCCGCGTGACGGAGCGCCGGGGCTGGACTGCGAAGTGATCTTTCTCGCGCTGGACCAGCCGCGTGACGTGCGGAAGCTGCTTTCGCTGGAACTGACTGGCGGGTTTATTGACGAGGCGCGTGAGTTGCCGAAGGCGGTGGTCGATGGCCTGACATCGCGTGTCGGTCGTTACCCGACGAAGAAGAACGGCGGTTGTCCGTGGCGTGGCGTGTGGATGTCCACCAACCCGATGGATTCGGACCACTGGTGGCCGAACCTTGCGGAGAAGAATCCGATACGCGGTCGCTACCCGTGGAGGTTTTTCAAGCAACCCGGCGGCGTGAAGGAAGGCACGAAAGAGCACCAGGACGCGATCTTCGCGGCTGACAAGCACTGGATTATGAACGAAAGAGCGGAGAACCTGAACAACCTGCCGCCTGGTTACTACGAGCAGCAGCTTGCGGGTAAGACGCTTGACTGGATTCAGTGCTACGCCGGAGCGCAGTATGTTTATGTGCAGGACGGCAAGCCGGTGT
>JAFMCK010000296.1 GCA_017857825.1 Rhodospirillales bacterium | reverse complement strand
TACGCATAATGCGTCGCCTGGCGTTCAGCGTCGCCCGTGACGACCGTCGACGTGCCTTTGTTTTCGATGCTTACAGTATTGATGCTGCCGGTGATCGTGTTGATCACTCTTGTCGACCCTAGTACGCCGGGATTCCAATGTGTTGTCGGGTATGTCTGACCGCTCACCATTTCAACTTTCGAACCATTTTTGACCGAAAGCGCATAGCCGGTTCGTGAAACATTGACCTCATTGATATCGCCATCATCATCTGTGCGGGCATTCAGCGAGATCAGGCGCCCGTTCTTCCAACGCTCGCGCGACGTATAAAGATATTCATAAACCGTGAGTGCTAGCACTTTAATTTTCACATCAAAGCGGGTTTCCGCGACCACGGCATCGCCATCGCGACGGAACGTGATGTGATGTTGGCCGACGCGCTCCCCTTTCCGGAAAACGTCAAAAACCACGTCCGATCCATATAGCCGCAAGGGATCGATGGCATTTGCCGACGCTGCCACGCCCTGGGGAATCGTAACGGCGGTCGCGCCAACGATCAGTCCGGTACACAGCAAGGCCCGAACGAGCGTGGGCGCTTTAAGCGCGGATTTTTCTTTGTGTCTGTTCATGTTCGGTATACGCAGTGTTCCCGGTATTGGATTGCCTCAAAACACATGGTTTTATACAAAATCGCGCCAAACTGTCATATGCGCTCTCATAAAGGAACATATTATGTCGCAAATAAATGCAGATCGCGCATCTATTCCGCACACAGCTGCTTGGTTAGGTGGGTTTGGCCTGTTGCCGTTTGCGGCTGGCGCGGTGATGTCGAATATCACGGTGACGGCGGATTTCGGTCATTGGTTCATCATCGGCTACGGCGCCATCATTTTGTCGTTTTTGGGGGGCATCCAGTGGGGCATTGCCCTATGTGCAGATCGGCCGGGCTCGATTGCGTATGTGGTCTCCATCATCATTTCTTTGATAGGCTGGGCAGCCACATTTTTGGCCCCGCCGCTGTCATTTATCGTATTGGCGGCTGGGTTTCTGGCCGCCTTGGCGTTCGATGCGCTTGCCACAGTATTGTTCGGCTTACCAGGTTGGTTTTTGCGGTTACGATTTATGCTCAGCCTCGGCGTGTTGACCGCATTAGGTATCGCCGCGATGCCGCTTCTGAATTGAGCAGGTTCGGCGCATGGTATCCGGCGTTGGTCATGTGCCACCGGATTCTTTAATCAGGCGTTTCGCAGGTAAGGTGAAACGTGCGACCGTGCCATGACCCAGCGTGCTCTCTAACCCAAATTCACCGCCATGTTGTTCGACGATCGATTTTACGATTGCGAGACCCAATCCCGTGCCTTGATGTTTTCTGGTTTGGCTGTCGGCTACTTGAATGAAGGGCTGCTGAACGCGCATCAAGTCGTCGGGCGCGATGCCGACACCATTGTCGCGAATTGCGATTGCGACGTCGCCATTGTGCTTTATTCCTACGGTAATTCGAATTCTGCCGCCAGAAGACGTAAACTTCATCGCGTTGGACAGCAGGTTCAACAGCACTTGGCGAATTTGCCTTTTGTCGGCGCGAACATGCGGCATGTCCGGATCAATCCGGTCAATAATTTGAATCCCTTTTGATGTCGACTGTTCAAACGTCAGCCTTAGTACATTGGCAACGAGCTCGGCGATATCCACGTCGGTTTCTTCAAGCGCCATCCGGCCTGATTCGATCCGCGAGAGGTCCAGGATGTCATTGATTAATTCTAAAAGATGCGAACCGGCATTTAAGATATTGCTCAAATATTCACGCTGGTTTTTATCTGTGATGTCGCCTTGCGTGCCGGACAACAGGCTGTCGGAAAAGCCGATGATGGAATTAAGTGGGGTTCGTAACTCGTGGGACATGTTGGCGAGGAAGCTTGATTTTGCACGGTTGGCGGTCTCGGCTTCATCGCGTGCTTTGCGATAGGCTTCTTCGACTTTCACCCGCTCGGTAATGTCGGTTTCTATGCCGCCGACGCCAATCAGTGTGCCCTCGGAATCGATGATCGGAAACTTAGCGGTCATGAAAATAGTGTCGTTTATATTTTCTTCGCATACCACCAGCTTGCCGGTTCGCAACACCTCTTTGTCATGCGCTAAGAATGCAGAGCTCTCTGGTTCGTCGAAGATTTCGGCGGACGTCTTGCCTAAAATATCTTTCGTTTCAAAATCGTAAACTTCTGTGTAGCGACGATTCACCATAATGAACCGCAACTCGCGGTCCTTGAAATAGATGGGTGCGGGTGAGTTATCTAAAAGATTGAGTATTTGTGCCTGACTGAGCTTAAGGGCTTCGGCGCTTCGGCGCTCGGCATCAATGTCGGCAATTATGCCTGTCATGCGCACGCTCTTACCAAGTTCATCGGTGATCGAGCGCCCAATTGTGCGGAACCAACGATATTTGCCGTCGGGCATGCGGAAGCGGTGAACGCTAACATAGGGCTCCGCGGGATTTGCTAAGTGTGCTTCAAGCAGGCGTTGGGCCGTCGGGTAATCATCTGGATGAATCAAACCGTTGATTTCCTCGAGCGTTAGTTTCTCGTGTTCGTCTTCAGTCAAGCCCATCAATTTGGCGAACGCCGGTGATGCATAGAAGCTGCCGTTAGAGATATTCCAATCCCATATGCCCGCATAATGCGATGCGAGTGTGAAGCGTTCTTCGCTCTCGGCGAGGCGACGCTCAGACTCTCGTTGTTCGGAAATATTCGCATATAGGGCGGTGATCCCCATGCGCCCATCGGCAAGATTGATCAGGAATTTTTCCACCAGCCAATCTACATCACGTCCGTTCATGTCTTTGAGTGTGGTGGTGTACGACAGGGGGGTGGCGTTGGCGAGGACATCGCGGTCACTCAATTCCGCTTTTTCTGTCAGCTCGTCTGGCCAGATTTCGTCGGCAGTGTGTCCGCTTAACGAAGCGATATCGTGGCCAAAACAATCGGTAAACGCCTTGTTGACGTATAGATAATATCCCGCTGCATCTTTGATCATTACCGGGGTCGGCGACGCCTCGACAGCACCTTTGATGAGCGAGGCCAAATTGTCAGGCTGTGCGGGGTTCGAAGGTCGCCTCAGGCTGACCGTCATGATCAAAGCCAAGGAAAGGCTGACAACCACAAGGCCAGTCTCGCCGGCAGGTGATGACGGCACGACATCGACCAGGACAGCAACGCTGCGCACGGCAAGCGCAGCAGCGCCCGCACCGACAAGGGCCGGGATGATGCCTTGCTTGCGTTGCCAAATTGCGGCGGCGACCACGCCACATTGTAGGCATAGTGCAACCGCAGCGGCCAATAAGCTTAGCATGGCATGACATACATCAAGCTATCCAACTCGGATGAACAATTATTAATGCGCAGGACATGCGCTCGTAATGTCCGATGGCCTATCTGTATTTCTTGAAGATGCATACGTCATCTCAGAAAATTAAGGAAATAGCCATGCAAATGTTCAATGCCACGCAGCGTTCACGTAAAGTGCCGACGCCGAAGTTCCCAGCGAACACGCTGGCTCGACGCACAAAGCGCTTGGTTTGTGCCTCCGCGCTGATGCTGGGC
>JAFMCK010000040.1 GCA_017857825.1 Rhodospirillales bacterium | reverse complement strand
GACGTTCGAGGCTGGCGATCAAGCGATGATCTTTTTGAACAGGCGTGGCTATGCGCCGTTGACCCTGTGCCGGACGTGCGGGCACAGATTGCAGTGTCCGCGCTGCACGGCGTGGCTGGTGGAACACCGTTTGCTCGGACGGCTGCAGTGCCATCATTGCGGCTTCCAGACCAAACCGCCTGAAATCTGCCCAAACTGCGAAGATAAGGATTCCATGGTGCCGTGTGGCCCGGGCGTTGAACGCTTGGCCGAGGAAATTCAGCTGTTGTTTCCGGACATTCGCACCGTGATTGCAGCCAGTGATACCGTGCGTGGCCCGCGTCAGGCGAGCGAGCTTGTCCATATGATGGAAGACAAGCAGGTCGACCTCGTGATCGGCACGCAGATTGTTGCCAAGGGCTACCATTTTCCAGCGTTGACGTTGGTCGGCGTGATTGATGCGGATCTCGGCTTGTCCGGTGGGGAGTTTCGCGCCGCGGAGCGCACGTTCCAGCTTTTATACCAAGTCGCAGGCAGGGCAGGGCGCGGTGACCGCCCGGGGCAGGTGATCGTGCAAACCTATATGCCCGAACATCCGGTGATCAAAGCGCTGGCTGCCGGCGATAGGGATACTTTTATCGCTGCCGAAAGTGCGGCCCGAGAAGAGGCGCACATGCCGCCATTCGGGTCTTTGGTGGCGCTGATTGTATCGGGGCGGGACGAAGATTTGGTTGATCAAGCGGCGTCGGGTTTGGCGCGCGTGGCGCCCAGGGGCGAAGGGCTCCGCGTGCTTGGGCCCGCGCCCGCGCCGATGGCATTGCTACGAGGACGCCATCGCCGCCGGTTGCTGCTGATTGCAGCGACGCGGGGCGGCGTACAAAACGCGGTAAGAGCCTGGATTGCTCGGGCGCCGATCCCGAAGAAAGTGCGCGTTCAAGTTGATGTTGATCCGGTTTCGTTCTTTTGAATCGTGCACAAAAGGCAGCGGAATCGGCGTGCCGCTTAAGGATTCTTTTACGCGTCTCAGGCACTCGGTGCTAATCGCTTGTAAAAAAATGCGTTTTTGCAGCGCAAAAAAGCGCCTCAAGCCCGCTTGCACACCCCTAATCAGTGTGTTACCTGTTCCCGACTTTCGCGAGGCTAAACTTGCGGAGAGGGGCTCGTTTCGTCGAACCTGGGATAGCCAGACGGCGAGGCGAATGAAGCATACAAAAGTCGATGTAAGACGCGATTTTTAACGAAGGGGATTTTCCCAGGTGTCAGCGGATAGTTCGGGCACGGCCGGTCTAGCAGGCCGTTATGCAACGGCGCTCTTTGAGTTAGCCGATAACGACAAAAAACTCGATGATGTCGCCGGTGACCTCCAGGAACTGGGGGCCATGATCGCGGGCAGCGAAGACCTTGCGCGCATGATCAAATCACCCGTGATGTCGCGCGACGACCAAGTCAACGCCATGAACGCGTTGACCGAAGCATCGGGATTTAACTATCTTACCAAGAATTTTGTTGGCGTGGTCGCAGATAACCGTCGGTTGTTCGCGCTTGCCAACATGATCAAAGCATATCAAGAACAACTCGCAGTGAGCAGGGGTGAATCCACTGCTGAAGTTGTTTCCGCGAAGAAGTTGACCGATACGCAGCTCGCTGCGGTCGAAGACGCGCTGAAATCAGCGATCGGTACGAAGGTGCAGATCGAACAGCGTGTTGATGAAAGCCTTTTGGGAGGTCTCGTGGTTCGCGTTGGGTCGCGGATGATCGATAGCTCCTTATCTACGAAACTGCAGAAAATGCGCCTCGCCATGAAAGGGATTGGCTGATGCAAATCAAAGCCGCAGAGATATCCAACATCCTCAAGAAGCAGATCAAAGACTTCGGGAGCGAATCCGAAGTTGCCGAGGTTGGTCAGGTTCTGACCGTCGGTGACGGTATCGCCCGTGTGTATGGTCTTGATAAAGTGCAGGCCGGTGAACTCGTCGAGTTTCCGGGCGGCATTAAAGGGATGGCGCTGAACCTCGAAACCGATAACGTCGGTATCGTGATTTTCGGTGATGACCGCACGATTAAAGAAGGTGACACGGTCAAGCGTACCGGTGACATCGTCGACGTGCCGGTAGGTCCTGAGCTGTTGGGCCGCGTTGTTGACGCGCTCGGCAACCCGATTGATGGCAAAGGCGATATCAAGGCGAAGCAACGTGCGCTGGTCGAAGTCAAAGCGCCGGGCATCATCCCGCGTAAATCGGTGCACGAGCCGATGCAGACCGGCCTGAAAGCCATCGACTCACTCATTCCAGTTGGCCGTGGCCAGCGTGAATTGATCATCGGTGACCGTCAGACCGGTAAAACGGCTGTCATTATCGACACGATCTTGAACCAGAAATCGGTCAACGACAGCACCGACGACGAGTCCAAGAAGCTGTATTGCATCTATGTCGCCATCGGCCAAAAGCGCTCGACAGTTGCACAGTTGGTGAAGACGCTCGAAGACTTCGGCGCCATGGAATATTCCATCATCGTCGCTGCGACCGCATCTGATCCGGCACCGCTGCAGTTCCTGGCACCGTATGCTGGCTGTGCGATGGGCGAATACTTCCGCGACAACGGCAAGCACGCGGTTATCTTCTACGATGACCTTTCCAAGCAGGCTGTTGCGTATCGTCAGATGTCGCTGTTGCTGCGTCGTCCGCCGGGCCGCGAAGCTTATCCGGGTGACGTGTTCTATCTCCACTCCCGCCTGCTCGAGCGTGCGGCGAAAATGGGTGATGCTGCCGGTAACGGTTCATTGACCGCGTTGCCGGTCATTGAAACCCAGGCTGGTGACGTGTCCGCCTACATCCCGACCAACGTGATTTCGATCACCGACGGTCAGATCTTCCTTGAAACCGATCTGTTCTTTAAGGGCATTCGCCCGGCTGTGAACGTTGGTCTTTCGGTGTCACGGGTTGGCTCGGCAGCACAAATCAAGGCGATGAAGCAGGTTGCCGGCTCGATTAAGCTGGAACTGGCTCAGTACCGCGAAATGGAAGCCTTCGCGCAGTTCGCATCCGACCTGGATGCGTCGACGCAGAAGCTTCTGGCACGTGGTTCGCGCCTCACCGAGCTTCTAAAGCAGCCGCAATACAAGCCGTTGGCTGTTGAAGAGCAAGTCGTGGTGATCTTTGCAGGTGTCGAAGGCTATTTGGACAATATCGATTTGAACCAAGTCACCGCTTTCGAAACCCGTTGGCTGGATGAAGCCAAAGACAAGGGTGCCGACGTTCTTAAAGCGATCCGCGAAGAGGGTGCTTTGTCCGACGCGACCAAGGACAAGCTGAAAAATCTCCTCGACGAATTCGCTAAGAACTTTTCGTAACGCGACGGATAGGGACCAGGAAGACGCCTTATGGCCAATCTGAAGGACCTCAAAGGCCGGATCGCCAGCGTTAAGAAAACGCAGAAGATCACGAGCGCCATGAAAATGGTGGCGGCCGCAAAGCTACGCCGAGCACAGGAAGGGGCTGAAAATGCCCGTCCGTATGCCGAGCGTATGTTCCGTATGGTAAAGTCGATCGCGACCAGCGTCGGCGATACCGAAGGGGCACCGAAAATGCTGTCCGGCACTGGCGGAAATCGTCAGATGTTGGTTGTCTGCACCTCGGACCGTGGTCTGTGTGGCGGCTTCAACGGCTCGATTATCCGCGAAGTGAGGGCTCGGCTTCGTGAAATGCGCCGCAACGGGACTGATTTTAAAATCATCACCGTCGGTAGCAAAGGCCACGACCTCCTGCGTCGTGAATTTGGTGATAACATCGTTGCCAAATTTACCGATATCGGTCGTCGTGGCGTGAAGTTTGAAGAAGCATTGGGCGTCGCGGAAAAGATCACCGATCTGTTCGAAGCCGACGAATTCGATGTCTGCACGATCTATTTCAACAAGTTTCAATCGGCGATCTCGCAGATTGTAACCCCGCAACAGCTGATCCCGTTCAGGGTTGAAGCCGCTGACGATGCCGACGACGATGCTGACCAAAAGACGGACGGCCCACGTGCGGTGTTCATCTTCGAGCCAGATGAAGAAGAGATCCTTGAAGACCTTTTGCCGCGCAACGTTGCAACGCAAATCTTCCAGGCATTGCTGGAAAGCTCGGCGTCCGAACACGGCGCACGCATGACGGCAATGGACAATGCGACCCGCAACGCGGGCGACATGATCGACAACTTGACGATGACCTACAACCGGACACGTCAGGCTGTGATTACCAAAGAACTGATCGAAATCATTTCGGGCGCGGAAGCGCTCTGACCACAGAGACGCCGCAAGGCAACGGAGCGAAACGATGGCAAAAAACGACGTCGGCAAAATTGCACAAGTTATGGGCGCGGTCGTGGACGTGCAGTTCGAGGGCAACCTGCCCGAGATTCTGAGCGCACTTCACGTCCAGAACCAAGGTAAGACTTTGGTTCTGGAAGTCGCACAACACCTGGGTCAGAGCATGGTTCGTACCATTGCCATGGACTCCACCGAAGGCCTGCAGCGCGGCTTGGATGTTACCAGCACCGGGGAAGCGATCTCGGTGCCGGTGGGTCAGGCATGCTTGGGTCGCATCATGAACGTCATCGGCGAGCCGATTGACGAGCGTGGCGAGATCAAGACCAAAGTCCGCGCACCGATCCACGCTTCGGCACCGCCGTTCGTTGATCAGTCCACGGAAACTGAAATTCTTACCACCGGTATTAAGGTCGTCGACTTGATCGCACCGTATGCCAAGGGTGGTAAAATTGGTCTGTTCGGGGGTGCCGGCGTTGGCAAGACCGTGCTGATCATGGAACTCATCAACAACGTTGCAAAAGGTCACGGCGGTTACTCCGTGTTTGCCGGTGTTGGCGAGCGTACCCGTGAAGGTAACGACCTTTATCACGAGATGATCGAATCCGGCGTTATCGACCTCGAAGGCGATGGTTCGAAGGCGGCCCTGGTATACGGTCAGATGAACGAGCCGCCTGGCGCACGTGCACGTGTTGCGTTGACCGGTTTGGCACAGGCCGAATATTTCCGCGACCAAGAAGGCCAAGACGTGCTGTTCTTCGTCGATAACATCTTCCGCTTTACCCAGGCCGGTTCCGAAGTGTCGGCACTGCTCGGACGTATCCCGTCCGCTGTGGGTTACCAGCCGACGCTGGCGACCGACATGGGCAACATGCAAGAGCGTATTACGTCGACCAACAAAGGTTCGATCACGTCCGTGCAGGCCATTTACGTGCCTGCCGACGACTTGACCGACCCTGCGCCGGCAACTTCGTTCGCTCACTTGGACGCAACCACCGTGTTGTCGCGCCAAATTGCAGAACTTGGTATCTATCCGGCTGTGGACCCGCTCGACAGTAACTCGCGTATCTTGGATCCGCGGATCATCGGTGACGAGCATTACCACGTTGCGACGACGGTGCAGCAAACCCTGCAGTCCTACAAAAACCTGCAGGACATCATCGCGATTTTGGGCATGGACGAATTGTCTGAAGAAGACAAACTCACCGTGTCCCGCGCGCGTAAGATCCAGCGCTTCATGTCGCAGCCGTTCCACGTTGCTGAAGTGTTTACCGGTACGCCTGGCGTGCTGGTGTCGCTTGAAGACACCATCAAAGGCTTTAAAGGTATCATCGAAGGCGAATACGACCACTTGCCGGAATCGGCGTTCTACATGGTCGGCACCATCGAAGAAGCCATCGAAAAAGCCAAAAAGATGGCTGCTGAAGCCGCTTAATAGGCACTTGAGGAGACTGTGATGGCCGATACGGTCGAATTCGAACTGGTCTCACCAACCCGGCTTTTAAAGTCGGAGCCGGTGGCAATGGTTGTGGTGCCGGGTGCCGAGGGTGACATCGGCGTTCTGCCCGAGCACTCGCCGTTGATCTGCACGGTGCGCCCTGGCGTCATCAAGATCTATGAAGGCGATAAGGTGACCGAAGAAATTTTCGTTGCTGGCGGATTCTGCGAAGTGTCGCCGACCCGTTGCACGGTGCTTTCTGAAGAAGCCATGATGGTTGCCGACATCGACGCCGGTGAAGCGCGTGAGCGTTTGAGCGAAGCCGAAAAAGCTTTGTCGTCAAGCGATGAAGACGGACGCGAAAAAGCCGAAGATGAGCGACGTATCGCTGAAGCTATGGTGGCCGCCGCCGCGTCGGCCTGATCTGTCCGTATAGGACTTTCGAAAACGCGGTACCTCCCAGGTGCCGCGTTTTTTCGTTTTAGACGTCAAAGTGTCTTCTGATGCATATCATCCAAACGTCCCGTCTGATATTGACCCCGTATGCGGAGGCGGACCGCGCACATGTGGTGGCCCTGCACGGGGATCCCGTGGTGATGGATTATATGAAGGACAGCCGTCCCCTTACCGAGGCCGAGGCAACACAAGAGCACGCGCGTTATCTTCATGCCTGGGCCCGGGACGGGTTTGGTATTTTCACTGTGCGCAACTGCGCCGACGATCAGTTGATCGGTGAATGCGGGTGTTGGCTTCGCGGTGATAAGCCGGGCGTTTCCATGCGCTATTTATTGTTCCAAGAATATTGGGGGCAGGGGTTTGGCAGTGAAATGGCCGCAGCTGCAACGGCATGGCTGTTCAAGACAACGCACGTGACCTCGTTCTGGGCTGTCACACAAGCCCGTAACAAAGCCTCGGTGGCACTGCTGCGACGATTGGGTGCGGTCGTAACCGAAACGGCGCATATGGGTAAAGACGGCCTATGGCGCTTCGACATCACCCGCGATGCGTGGCAGGCGCGCCCTGCCGGCGCTGAGGATCAAGAAAATGCAGACCCTACTGACTGAACGGCTTCGGCTTCGGCCATATCAAGAAACCGACTTCGATCCGTTCGCGAAAATGCATGGGGACCCCGTGCTCAAAGCCAACACGCATGCCAAGGCGATGAATCGTCTTCAGGCACGCGAACTTTTTGACGGCTACCGCGCTGCGTTCGCGACATCGGGCTTCGGCATGATGAGCGTGCGCCATCGTGAGACCGATGCCGACATCGGCGAATGCGGGCTTTGGTACCGCGAAGACGCCGATGCTTATACGCTTCGCTACACCTTACAGGCAGCCCATTGGGGGAACGGCTACAGCCTCGAAGCGGTGCGCGCTGTGCTTGCCGACGCCTTCGATGCTCATGCTTTCAACTTTATTCGCGCCATTGCCATGCATCATAATCAGCGCTCGGTGCGGGTGTTGGAGCGTGCCGGATTCCGCCAAATAGGCAATGCTTTCCGTGGCGTGAAAGGCTTTTTGTGCTTCGAGTTGACTCTTCAAGACTGGAAAGTCAGCGGGGGACTGCCGCCAGCGCGTGGTGTCTGATAAGCTGACCATCGGAGGACATCACCATGAAGCTCTACATTGCCCGTCACGGCCAGGCCGTTGACGCATCTGAAAACCCCGAACGCCCCCTCAATGCGCACGGCAAAACGCAGATTGAGCGGATGGCGTCTTTTCTCGCCCGTGCCGGCGTGCGCCCGCAAAGCATATTGCATTCCGGTAAAGCGCGAGCTGCACAAACGGCGATGATCTACAGCCGTGTTATCGGCGGTGGCACGCTCGTGCAAGAACGGGGTGGTCTCAAACCGATGGATGATCCGAGCGTCATCGCAGAAGCCATGGAGGACGCCAGCGTCGACACGTTGATCGCCGGGCATTTGCCGCACCTGGGTCGACTAACGGCACTTTTGCTGACCGGCGACGCGGATACACAGTTGGTTGATATGTCGACCGGCAGCATGGTGTGCCTCAGCCGCGATGATCACCATGGCTGGTCAATGTCGTGGATGTTGGATCCAACACTGTTGGGATCTTAACGCAACAATCAGCCCTATTCCCCGCGCAAACGATCCAGGTCACGCCGTTCGCGTTTGGTCGGTCGGCCCGCACCTTGTTCGCGTCTCGCCACGGGGATCGGCACATCGGGGTCGTCGCTGGACGTCGGTGCTGGTGGCGGTGAAAGGTCTTTATACAAAGTTTGTGCTTCGCTTGCCGGGCCACGGCGTGTGGCGATGGCATCAATCTCGATGATCTTTACGTTGCGGCCTTTGGCAAACGTCAGCACGTCGCCCCGCTTTACGGCGTGGCCGGGCTTTTCGACACGCACCGAATTCAAGCGCACTTTACCCGCCTGGACAAAACTTTGAGCAATTGTGCGGGTCTTAAAGAAACGTGCGTGCCACAACCACTTATCAATGCGAATGCTTTCGGCCACGCCTTAGTCTCCGAACGAGAAATCTTTGAGTTTGGCGAACGGCGAATGCGGATCGTGCGCCACGACGACTGGATTATCCGCTTTGCTTCGCGGCCTGTTCTTCTTTCCTGTCGGCACTGCGTTCTTATGGGGCCGCCGAATCGGTCGGAAGCGATCTTCGGGCGTGCCGTCCGCACCGGTTTTTTGTATGCGCTTGAAGCCGAGTGCCGCTAATACGCCAGGTAATTCCGTGTTGCCGGCACCAATCATCGACGTCAGTTCCACGGTCGGCTTAAAAGGTCCGCTTTTAGCGAGTAGCCATGCCTTTGATGTCAGGCGTTCCGCCATGTCGATGCGGACAGCGAGCGGTCCGAGTATGCGGTAGCCGCAGGCCTCAAGGAAATCCGGCTCGAAATTCTTGGTCGCCGGCACCGATACGCGTCCTGCGGGTGGCAGATCCGGCAGACCCGCGCGGTTGGCGTGCAAGGCCCATAAAAGTGCCCGCCATCGAACCGCGTCGGGTTTTAACAACGCGGGTAAGAATGCCATGTCGCGGCCGATGCGGACGCCAAGCGCGCGCAATTGGCGTCGGTCATCACGGCTGAGCGCATTGATTTGATCCGCCGCATCGCCGCGCTTCAACGAGCCCAAACCCTCTTTAAGCTGGAACGCCAGCCCTCGCGCCGCTCCTTTAATTGGCGCACTTTCCAAAGCCAACAACGGGGCAAATACCCCATCAATTCGATGCCGTAACCAGTCTGATAACCGTGCCGCAATCAGATCGCGGTCCAGCGGATCCAGGACATCGTCTGCGATCACCGATATCTCTGGTCGAAGCGTGTCCCCGTTGCCCTTTAGCCTGGCAATCTCGTGCCCTTGCCACAACACGTGGGGCAGACGGCCGACCGGGTCATCTTCAAGGAGAATGTCCTTATCAGGTGCAGCGGCGATTTGGCGGGCGGTGCGGGAGACTTCCCCACGGATCGCGCGCAACGCAGCATTGGCGACCGTTCGTCCTGCGTCACCTTCAATAATGTCGTCAAATGTGAACCTAAGCCCGCGCAGTCGTCCGACCGGCTCGCCTTCAATCAAAACCTCGCCGTTGGTGCGTACAGCGGCGATGAGGTCGGGAGAATCCTTCAGTTTGGCCGCCAGCACGGAGGTTTTGCGATCGACGAAGCGCTGTGTCAGGCGCTCGTGTAGTGCATCAGAGAGCCGATCTTCGATGTCACGGGTGCGTTCCTGCCAATGCGCCGCATCGGGCACCCAGTCGCCGCGAAACGACACATAGGTCCATGTGCGAATACCGGCGATCCGGCCGATCAAGGTGTCCATGTCCCCGTCGATACGGTCGAGGCGCTTCACCTGGCCTGCGATCCAATCCATCGACAGGCGCTCGGCATCGGATGTGAGGTGGTTATAAATTGCCAGCACCAGATTTCCGTGCGCATCACTCATCACGCCCCGAAAATCGGGAATGCGGCAGACGTCCCACAGCAAGCGGACCCGGTCGTCGCCCTTGGCCGCTTTGATGACCGGGGCTTCTTTGCGCAATCGTTCAAAAATGACCTCGTCGTCCGCAGCCCGAGCACGGACCAAGCCAGGTTCACTCGGGCGTCTGGTCAGACTGTTTCGAAATGCGGCGATAGACGAAAAATCCAATTCGGTATTGCGCCACTGCAGGCTTTCAAGCGGATCAAAGCGATGCTCTTCGATTCGCTCAGCCAATTCGTCCGGCAATGTACCCGCTTCGGCCGTGGTGCCGAAAGTGCCGTCGTTCATGTGCCGTCCGGCCCGGCCCGCCGCCTGTGCAAGCTCAGACGCTGCAAGGCGCCGGACCCGTCTGCCATCGTATTTCTTCAGTGCTGCGAAAGCGACGTGGTCGACATCCATATTCAGGCCCATGCCGATGGCATCCGTGGCGACCAGATAGTCGACCTCGCCGGCCTGATACATCGCGACCTGCGCATTTCGAGTCCGTGGGCTGAGCGCCCCCAGCACCACTGCGGCACCGCCTCGTTGACGGCGCAATAACTCTGCCAGCGCATAAACATTTGATGCTGAAAACGCGACCACGGCGGCCCTGGCCGGTAAACGGCTGATTTTACAGGGCCCGACATGGGTTAACGTGGAAAAGCGTGGCCGAGTCATAATTTCAGCTTCGGGGATCAGGCGGCTCAGCAAAGGGCGGATGGTCTCTGCGCCCATGAACATGGTTTCTTCGGTGCCACGCGCATGTAGCAGGCGATCCGTAAATATATGCCCCCGGTCCGGGTCAGCGCACATCTGAATTTCATCGATGCCGACGAATGCAAATTGCATATCAAGGGGCATCGATTCGACGGTGCACATGTAATATTGGGCGCCTTGGGGAAGAATCTTCTCTTCTCCGGTGATGAGGGCAACTTTATCGGCACCTTTGATTTTGACCGCGCGATCATAGTTTTCGCGGGCCAATAGCCGTAGCGGAAAACCTATCATGCCCGAGCGACGGGCCAGCATACGCTCCATCGCGTAGTGCGTCTTCCCCGTGTTCGTGGGGCCTAAGACGGCGCTGATGCGCCCTTCATCAAGGGGGGCAGTAAGCATGCAACCACACTGGCCGGAACAGCGTTTCAATGCAAGTCTCTCGCGCGTACGGTTTACAATTGCGCGGTGCGTAGACCTGATTATGATGCCTTTAGATCGCTCTAAGGAGAAATGTGTGCGCATCTTGATCGTCGATGATGATCACGTGTCATTGCTGGCAATGGCACGTCCGCTGCGAAAAGCCGGCTATGACGTGGTTGAAGCGATGCGTGCCGAGCAGATCGTGGGCGATGCCGAAGAAGGTCGCTATGATGTGATCATCATGAGTATTTTTATGCCCGGTATGGGCGGTATTTCGGCGATTGAGCGCATTCACAAGAAAGACCCGACGTGCAAGATCGTCGCCGTCACAGGCGGTTATGCGGACATGTCGGCAGAAAATGCGATCACGGCGGCCAAAAAAATTGGCGCCGTTGCGGGCTTCTCGAAACCCGTCAATGTAAGCGCCTTGATGGGCATGGTTAAGGGCTGGGTTGAGCCCTAATCCTCGATGATTGATGTCCTGTAAGGGGTTGACCGCCCCGTATTTCGGCACATATCCGTTCAAGTAAAGGGGCTGCAGAATATGATTTTGCAGCCGAACGGCGAAATTTGGGGGTTTGACGATCCATGAGCAAAGAAACTTTTTCATTCCAGGCCGAAGTCGGGAAGATTCTCGATATCGTTGCGCACTCGTTGTACAGCCAGAAAGAGGTCTTTTTGCGGGAATTGATATCGAACGCATCGGATGCCTGCGACAAGCTGCGCTATCAAAGCTTAACCGCGCCCGAGCTGCTGGACGGAGCCGGTGATTTCCAGATCGAGATCAATATTGATTCCAAAGCCAAGACGTTGACCGTTTCCGACAATGGAATCGGCCTTAACAAAGACGACATGATCGATTCGCTGGGTACCATCGCGAAATCCGGCACCCAGGCGTTTGTCGAAGGTCTCAAAGACGCCCAAGCCGGCGGTGAAGACGCAAAATTGGCCCTGATCGGCCAATTCGGTGTCGGTTTTTACAGCTCGTTCATGGTTGCCGACAAAGTCGAAGTCGTCAGTCGTAAAGCCGGTGATTACAAGGCATGGCGCTGGACATCCGAAGGACACGGGGCTTTCGAAATCGAAGACGCTAGCCGCAACGTGCGCGGCACCGATGTGATCCTTCACATCAAAAAAGACGCCAAAGAATTTCTTGAGCCCGCACGTGTCGAAACGATCGTGCGCACCTATTCTGATCATATTGCGCAGCCGGTCGTCCTTAAAGCTGTGAAAAAAGACGATGAAGATAAAACCCTGAACAGTGCGTCCGCCCTTTGGACCCGAGACAAAAAAGACATCACCGACGAACAATATGCTGAGTTTTATCACCACGTCGGCATGGCGTTCGATCAGCCTTGGCTGACGTTGCACAATAAAGCCGAAGGTGTGATCAGTTATACTAACCTGTTATTCGTGCCACAACAGCGCCCGCTGGATATTTTTAACCCGGAACGCAAGTCGAGTATCAAGCTGTACGTTAAACGCGTGTTCATCACCGATGACTGCGAAGCTTTGATCCCGTCGTATTTGCGCTTCGTTAAAGGTGTCGTCGACAGTGAAGATATCGACCTCAACGTCAGCCGGGAAATGCTTCAGCACAATCCTGCGGTGGCGAAAATTCGAAAAGCGTTGGTCAAGCGCGTGCTGTCTGAGCTTACGAAAAAGGCCGACAAAGCGCCTGACGAATACGCAGCGTTTTGGGAAACCTTCGGCATGGTGCTCAAAGAAGGCATTCATGAAGATTTCGAAAACCGTGACAAGCTGGTTGCGTTGGCACGCTTCAAATCGTCTGCCGTTGAGGGCTGGACCTCTTTGGCGGATTACGTCTCGCGCATGAAAGAAGGCCAGAAAGATATCTATTATATCTCTGGTCCAGATGCGGCGCAGGTGTCGCGTAGCCCGCAGCTTGAAGGCTTCCGCGCCAAGGGCGTTGAAGTGCTGTTCATGACCGACCCCGTCGACGAGTTCTGGCTGCCGGCCGTCGGTACCTTTGAAGAAAAGCCGTTTAAATCCGCAACCCGCGGCGACATCGATTTGGATGTCGTGAAGGGGGGCGATGATGGTGACAAAACGGATAAAGAAAAAGCCGAAGACGCAAAAGAACACGGTGTCGATGCGCTGATCGCGGCGTTCAAGTTGGCGCTGGGTGATGCGGTCAAAGACGTGCGTACTTCACATCGTCTGACCGACAGCCCGGTTTGTCTGATTGCAGACGAGGGCGCGATGGACATGCATCTGGAACGCTTGTTGAAAGCGCACAACCAGATCGACACGTCTTCACCGCGCATCCTCGAAATCAATCCGAAACATGCATTGATCAAAAACTTGGCAGGGATTGCCGATGTCGATGCCAAGGACACGGTGTTGAATGACGCAGCGTATTTGTTGTTGGATCAAGCCCGCATCGTCGAGGGCGAACCGGTGCTGGATCCGCAAGCTTTCACGCGCCGCATGACGGCGGTGATGCAAAAGGGTATTGCGGCGTAGAAAAACCCTCTGACTTAGGGGATGGTAGCGAAAAGCGCCGGGTGAGGGCTCACTCATCCGGCGCTTTTTTGTGGGCTAAGCCCCTTATCCTGGCGCTCCCCCGACGGGAGCGGGAATAGTTTACGAGCTCAGCGAGCCGCAGAACCGCTGGATGCGGGTGCAGGCGTCTTCCAGAAGGTCGGTGCCGGTGGCATACGAAATTCGGAAGTGCGGGCTGAGACCGAACGCTTCGCCGTGCACGGCGGCAACGCCTTCGGCCTCCAAAAGCTCGGTCACAAAGTCTTCGTCGTTCTTAATAACATTGCCGGCTGGAGTTTTTTTGCCGATCACGCCTTCGCATGACGGATAGACATAGAACGCGCCTTCGGGCGTTGCACAGCTGAGGCCATTTGCCTGATTTAGCATGCTGACCACCAAGTCCCGGCGTTCTTTAAAGATCGCGTTGTTCTTGGCGATAAAGTCGTGCGGCCCGTTGAGCGCGGCGATGGCAGCGAACTGACTGACGGCTGCCGTGTGTGTGATGCTTTGCGACTGTACCTTGGTCATCGCTTTCACCAATTCCGCAGGCGCACCCGCAAAACCAACCCGCCATCCGGTCATGCAATACGCTTTCGACATGCCGTTCATCGTCACCGTACGGGACTTCAGCTCGGGTGCGACTTGGGCAATGGTCTTGAATTCAAAATCGTCATAGACAAGATGCTCGTAAATATCGTCGGTGAAGACCCAGACCTGTGGGTGGCGCATCAGAACCTCGGCCAACGCCTTTAGGTCTGCTTCGGTGTAGCCGCTGCCGGTCGGATTCGACGGCGAGTTTAAAATCAGCCATTTTGTTTTTGGCGTGATCGCTGCCTCAAGCTGTTGCGGTGTCAGTTTGAAGTTGGATTCCTTGGGGCAATCAACGATCACGGGCTTGCCTTCAAACAGCACTGCGATATCTGGATAGCTGACCCAATACGGCGCCGGTACGATCACTTCGTCGCCCGGATCCAAGGACGCCATCATGGCGTTGAAGATCACAGGTTTGCCGCCGCAGCTCACATGAATTTCGTCGCGGGTATAGTCCAGATCGTTGTCGCGTTTGAATTTTGCGATGATTGCATCCAGCAGTTCCGGTACGCCGTTGACCGCCGTATAGCGTGTTTTGCCGTCATCAAGTGCCTGCTTGGCGGCGTCGATGATGTGTTGCGGCGTATCGAAATCGGGCTCGCCTGCGCCGAGCGAAATAACATCGCGTCCGGCAGCAGCTAAATCGCGGGCTTTTTGCGAAACGGCGATGGTCGGGGAAGGCTGGATGGCGCTCAGGCGCTTGGCGACGATGGACATATGGGCTCCGGGGTGCTTTGGGATCAAAAGTGTGAATTGCGGGTGAAACTTTACGCCTCTGGGTGTTGGTCGACAAGCTTAGTTCTGTGCAGCCGCGACTCGCACCCGGCGCATGTATCGCCTATATAAAGGGCATGGATAGTGCACCGGTATATATTCCCAAGAAGCGCCCGCCGACAAATATGACGGCGGACTTTGTGATCGCATCTGACTATCAGCCTGCCGGCGATCAGCCGCAGGCGATCACCGCGATCACCGAAGCGCTGAAAGCGGGCGAGCAGGATCAGGTCCTGCTTGGGGTCACCGGGTCCGGCAAGACCTTCACCATGGCGCATGCGCTCAGCAACTTGGGCCGGCCCGCGCTGGTGTTGGCGCCCAACAAGACCTTGGCGGCGCAGTTGTATGGCGAAATGAAAGAATTTTTCCCCAACAATGCGGTGGAATATTTTGTCAGCTACTACGACTATTATCAGCCTGAAGCCTATGTGCCGCGTACCGACACCTACATTGAAAAAGACGCCTCGGTGAACGAGCAGATCGACCGCATGCGCCATGCCGCGACCCGGTCACTGTTGGAGCGTCCGGACGTCATTATCGTCGCCTCGGTATCGTGCATCTACGGTATCGGCGCGGTTGAGACGTATTCCGAGATGACTATGAAGGTTTCTGTCGGCGACACGCTTGATCAGCGAAAACTGATGAAGAAACTGGTCGAATTGCAGTATCAGCGCAACGATCAGAATTTCTATCGGGGCTCGTTCCGGGTGCGCGGCGATGTGGTCGAGCTGTTCCCGAGCCACTTTGAAGATCGCGCCTGGCGGCTGTCGTTCTTCGGGGATGAAATCGAAGGTGTGTGGGAAATCGATCCGCTGACCGGTGAAAAAACCGCGACGCTAAGCCACATCACGATCTATCCGAACAGCCACTATGTAACGCCGCGCCCGACGTTGATGCAGGCGATCCCGGAAATAAAAAAAGAGCTGAAAATTCGGCTGGAACAATTGCACGCCGACAACAAATTGTTGGAAGCGCAGCGCCTCGAAGAACGCACCACGTTCGATATCGAAATGCTTGAAACCACAGGCCATTGTGCTGGCATTGAGAACTATTCCAGGTATTTAACAGGCCGAAATCCGGGCGATCCGCCGCCGACGCTGTTCGAATACATGCCGGAAAACAGCATCCTGATCGTTGACGAAAGCCACGTCACCGTGCCGCAGATCGGTGGCATGTATAAGGGTGACTTTGCGCGGAAATCTGTGCTCGCCGATTTTGGTTTCAGGCTGCCGTCATGCGTGGACAACCGACCTTTGAAGTTTGAAGAGTGGGACGCCATGCGCCCGCAGACCGTGTTCGTGTCGGCGACGCCGGGCCCATGGGAGATGGAGCGCACTGGCGGCGTGTTCGTCGAACAAGTGGTGCGCCCAACCGGTCTGATCGATCCAGAATGCATTGTCCGTCCCGTCGAAACCCAGGTTGATGATCTGTTGGGCGAAGTGCGTGCGGTGTCGGCGGCGGGTATGCGCACGTTGGTGACGACGCTGACCAAACGTATGGCCGAGGATCTCACGGAATATCTGCACGAGCATGGGGTGCGGGTCCGCTATATGCATTCCGATATCGACACGTTGGAGCGGATTGAGATTATCCGCGATCTGCGGCTCGGTGCATTCGACGTGCTGATCGGGATCAACTTGCTGCGCGAAGGCTTGGACATTCCGGAATGTGCGTTGGTGGCGATTTTGGATGCCGACAAAGAGGGGTTCTTGCGTTCGAAAACGTCGTTGGTGCAGACCATCGGGCGCGCAGCGCGAAACGTCGAAGGCCGGGTTATCCTGTACGCCGACAAAATGACCGACAGCTTGGTATACGCCCTGGGCGAAACTGAGCGCCGACGCGAAAAGCAGGTCGCCTATAACCTGGAACACGGCATCACGCCGGTCAGCATCAAAAAAGGCATCTCGAACATCGTCGAGAGCGTCTATGAGAAAGATTACGTCACCGTCGATACCGGTGTCGGCGGCGAGACACAGTTGGTTGGCCATAATATCCAAGCCGTGATTACGGATTTGAACAAGAAAATGCAGTCGGCTGCGGCCAACTTGGAATTTGAAGAAGCAGCCCGTATGCGCGATGAAATTCGCCGCCTGGAAGCGCACGAACTGGGCCTTGATAAACCTGGTGTTTCGCAAAAAGCCCGCGCGGCATGGGAACCTGAGGGCAAGAAGAAGCGCCGCAAGGGGCGCTAAACGATTTATCTTGCGCGTTAGTCTTCGATGCTCACCATCGCGGTCTTGCGATAGACTACGGAGAGATTGTTTGCGGGCATCTTGACGGTCTTGATCAGGTGTAGGCCGTGGCGGCGTGCTTCGAGCGCGACGTCATCCAGATTACGAATACCCCAACTGGGATCGCGCGACCTGAGCGAGGCGTCAAAGTCTTCGTTTGAAGGGGCACTATGCTTGCCGCCGATTTTGTAGGGGCCATACATATACAGAATGCCACCTTCGGGCAGGATGCGCCCGGCGCCGGCCAGTAAGCCCAGGCAGGCCTCCCACGGCGCGATGTGGATCATGTTTGAACAGATGATGGCATCCGCCTGGTCTAGCGGCCATTGCGGTGTCGTGACATCCAACGTGATCGGCATCATGAGGTTTTCAAGTTCGGTGTCTTCAAGATACGCGCGGACCGAGGCCTGATAGGTCGCATCGATATCGGAAGGCTGAAACGTAAGGCTCGGCAGGTGGGATGCAAAATGCACCACGTGTTGGCCGGTGCCGCTGGCGATTTCAAGCACGGTGCCGATTGGCGGTAGTACCGTTCTTAGAACCTCAAGGATGGGGTCCTTGTTACGCTCACTGGACGGAGAGACCTGCTGATCGGGATTGTGCTGTTTCATGGCGCAAACTTTGCGGGCTTGTGTGGGTTGAGACAAGCAAAACCGTAGTTTTATCATGGTTGTTACGTCTGAGCCCGTGTGTTACGCAAACTTATGTTTGATAGAATAAAAGCATTTCTCGATGGTCGCGACGCACCCGATGAAGGGGTGAACAACGACGATGCGCTGGCTGATGCCGCCGCCGCCGTGCTGGTTGAAGCGGCATTGCTGGACGGCAATGTTGATGACGCCGAGCGTCAAATCATTGTCGATATTCTGCATGATCGGTTCGAGCTTGCTGCCGAAGACGCCGATGCCTTGATCACTGGCATCGTCGAAGACCCACATCATGCGAACCGGGTCTATGCGGCGACGAAGACCATTCGAGATTCGTTTTCCGAAGAACAGCGGATTGAAATTATGGAGATGCTTTGGCGGGTTGCGTACGCTGATGGCACGTTGCACGATTACGAAGCGAATTTGGTTCGCAGAACGGCTGGGTTGCTGTATGTACCTGACCAAGAAAGCGGCCGCGCCCGCAAGCGGGCTCTTAAGCGTTTGGGTCTAGAAGATAGCGTGTGAGGAAAACACATGACTTATATCGTCACGGAAAACTGCATCAAGTGTAAATATCAAGACTGCGTCGAAGTCTGCCCCGTCGATTGTTTCTATGAGGGTGAGAATTTCCTCGTCATTCACCCTGACGAGTGTATTGACTGCGGCGTCTGCGAACCCGAATGCCCGGCTGAGGCAATTGTTCCCGATACCGAGCCCGGTGTTGAGAAGTGGTTGGAAATAAATACGAAATTTGCCTCCGAATGGCCGAACATTACCCGCAAGGGCGATCAATTGCCGGATGCTGCAGAATGGGACGGCAAAGAAGGCAAGGCTGAAATGCTCAGCGAGAATCCCGGCAAGGGCGATTAAGTATCTGATTTAAAATGCATTATACCCAGCCCCGCGTGATTTGCGTGGCTGGGTAGCGTTTTTGGGTCCATCGGCGACCACTGGTAGAGCACCGGTCCGTAGCGTGCGCGCTTTTCTGAACCGCAAAACTGTGTTATATTATTTCGTGTGATAATCGCTTTTGGGGGCCTCGCCTTAACGGACGGGCCCTTTATGTATGCGATACGATGCATTGTAGGTTCATCCGTGTTCGCCTTGGTTTTCCCTGGTGATCGGGTGATTTTTGATAAGAGAGCAGAGCAGAAACCCCATGGCCGAACAACTAATGTTTACCCCCGGTGACTTTGTGGTTTACCCGACGCACGGCGTCGGCAAAGTCATTAGCGTGGAAGAGGACGAAATCGCCGGTCACAAACTCGAACTTTTTGTGATTAGCTTTGACCGTGACCGAATGACGTTACGCGTTCCGGTCACCAAGGTCGCCAATTCCGGCCTCCGCAAACTTTCGTCTAAAAAGCGGATGGATGAAGCAGTCCACACGCTTAAAGGGCGCCCACGCGTAAAACGAACGATGTGGAGCCGCCGCGCCGCTGAATACGACTTGAAAATCAATTCCGGTGATCCGGTTTTGATTGCTGAAGTCGTGCGTGATCTACATCGCAACGTTGGCCAGCCCGACCAGTCTTTTTCTGAGCGTCAAATCTACGAACAAGCGCGGGATCGCTTGGCGTCTGAATTGGCGGCCGTCGAAAAGACCGACATGGAAAAAGCGACCAAGAAACTCGAACAAATCCTGGAAGCGGCTTAAGTTCATGGTGTCACCGTCGGAAACGACGGTGCCGGATGGGCGGCCCGAGCGTGGTGCAGGCGCAGCGCCTGCAAAGATCGTTTCTGGCGGACAGACCGGCGTTGACCGTGCCGCACTGGATGCCGCGATTAAGCTCGGCATCCGATGTAGTGGTTGGGTGCCCAAGGGGCGGCGTG
>JAFMCK010000295.1 GCA_017857825.1 Rhodospirillales bacterium | reverse complement strand
GGCGCAAATCTAAGAAACTGCGATTTCACCAAGTGTGATTTTTCCGAGGCCGATTTGCGCAACGCTGATTTTCGCGGCTCACTTTTAACCGATGCCGTGTTCACCGATGCTGACATGCGCGGCACAAATTTTGACAATACCGACAAGCGCGGCGCCATCGGCATCCCCAAAGATGATGACGAGGACGATGACTGGACGCCGGATATACCAGCGCCCTAATCAGGCATTGTGCTCAAATATCTGCTGGTACATTTGACCGCCAACGCGAAAATATGAAACAATTTCTCCAATCGTGAATGGTAGGAGAGATATGATGCGTCTCATTTTCAAAGCGGCTGCCGTGTGCGTCGTCGCGCTCGGCCTATCTCAGACAGCTTATGCGGCACCACAATTGCTTGGTGTTGTTGCCACAACGTCGCCGTTGAAACTTCAATGCGAGGACGGTCTATGCCGTGCCGACGTGAACACGTTCTGCATGCAGGCTGAACGCGCGACACCGGAACGTGACCAGGGCTATACCGCGCACAATCCAGACATCTTTCGTGTTGTTGCCAAGACAGCGGACGGCGACATCGTGCGTGTTGCGCTTCAGGATGCGGCGTTTAAGGCTGAGCGCGGCTATACCGCGACCCGTGTGCAACTTCAAACCGATTGGCTAACGGCGCAAGGCCTGACGCCGGTCGGCCTCGAAGCGGATAAAGGCGGTGTCTTGGTGCCGACGCCGTTGCTTGGCGATGCCGATCCGATCAAACTCGGTGAGGTCGAATACGCCATGAACGCCCTGCGTCCGGTCGCCGATAAAATCTTTAAAAAGCACGGGCAGGGGTATGAGGCCGTGCAGATCGTCAATCGGGTGCTGAACGAAATACCCACGCGCGGGCGATTGGCCAAGAATGACCGCGAAAACCTCTGGCAAAACACGTTCGGCGAAACCGCGCGCGAATCCATCGGTGCCGCCATGCATCGTGCGGCCGATGTAGTCGGCTATTGTCAGGTCCGTACCAATCAAGGTCGCTTCTTCAGCGTGCGACGGTGCCTGGAACAGCGCTTGGACGGTATGTTGATGGACATCAATGCCGACTACTGGAAAGTCGTCCAGCCGGGTTCGTAACGCAAAATAAATCGCGGACGACATACACTTGTGAACATTTTGTCCGTGAAAGCGTCGGCGTCGCAGCCTAAAATCTGCGCATGACAAATGTAATGGAAAACGTCGACGCACTCGCCGCCATGGTCCCGGATGGGGCTATGCTCGCGCTGCCGCCTGAATATAGCTTTGTGCCGATGACGCTTGTGCGCGCCTTGATCCGGCGCCGGGTCAAAGACCTCAACATCCTGACGGTGCCGATCAATGGCTTGGCTGCGGATATGCTCATTGGCGCAGGATGCGTAGCGTCCGTCGAATGTGCTGCGGTTTCGCTTGGTGAGGCCGGGCTGGCGCCAAGGTTCTCCGCCGCCGTTGAGGCCGGCACCGTTAAAATCAAAGACAGCACGTGTCCCGCGATCCACACCGCATTGCAGGCGACTGAAAAGGGCGTGCCGTTTATGCCGTTGGGGGGCTTGATCGGCTCTGACATTTTGAACAACCGTGATGATTGGAAAGTCGTCGATGATCCATTGGGGCAAGGACATGGGCGTATTGTGTTGATCCCGGCGATCCAGCCAGACGTTGCGATCATTCACAGCCCATTGGCCGACCGCGACGGCAACGTGTGGATCGGACGGCGACGCGAACTCGCAACAATTGCGCATGCGGCGAAAACGTTGCTGGTCACGGTCGAAGCATTCCAAGATGAAAGCTTGTTGGCGAACGAAGCCAGCGCGGCGGCGACATTACCCGGCTTTTACGTGAGTGCGGTTGCGGAGGCGAAGATGGGCGCGAAACCGTTGGGCCTGGTCGAACACTATGCCGCCGACACCGATGAGATCGCGGCTTATGCCCGTGCGGCACGATCGGAAGCCGGCTTTGATGCGTATGTCCAACGAACCGTGTTTGGTGCACAGGCGGCGGCCGAATGACCTATTCCCGTGACGAGTTTCTGATCACCGCCATTGCGCGTTTGCTCGAAGGCGATGACGTGCGCCATGTCGCCGTCGGTGCCGCGTCACCTATTCCTGGCGCCGCCGCACTGCTGGTCCGGAATCTGAAAGGTGGCTCGCCCAGGGTTGCGTTGATTCACGGCAAGGCGACGAACCCGTTCACGGACGGTGGGCGTGAAATTTTCGACGCTGCCGGGCAGGGGCGGATTGATGTGTTTTTCTTGGGCGGCGTGCAGATCGACGGCGAAGCGAATTTGAACTTGGTCGGCACGGGGACATATCCGAACGTCGACAAGCGGTTCCCGGGCTCGTTCGGCTCGGCGTATATGTATTTTACGGTGCCGAAAGTGATCTTGTTCCGTCCCGAACACACGCGGCGCGTGTTCGTGCCCAAAGTTGATTTTATCAGCGCCCCAGGGGTTAGTGACCCGGATGTCGAACGGCGCGGTGGGCCAAAATATTTGGTAACCGAATTGTGCATTATGGCATTTGATTCTGCGCGCCGTCGGTTCCGCCTTGAAAGCGTCAGTCCCGGTCGCACCCTCGAAGAAGTCTTGGACAATACCGGCTTTGAATTTGATATCCCAGACGTGGTTCCCGAAACACCGACACCCGAAGAAGACCGTTTGTCTTTGTTGCGTTCAAGTGTTGGGCTCGAAGTTGCGGATACGTATCCCGCATTCGCGCGCGACGTGCTCGGCGTGGCGGCATAATCATTCATGACCGATCAACCTAAAGGGCCGCTCGACGGCATTAAAGTGCTGGACCTGTCGCGCGTGTTAGCGGGGCCGTGGTGCGCCATGGTGCTGGGCGATCTGGGTGCCGACGTGATCAAGATCGAAAGCGCGGAAGGCGATGATTTGCGCCATTTCGGTCCCCCCTTTGAAAAAGGCGAGAGTGCGTATTTCATGGTCGCCGGGCGCAACAAACGCAGCGTTGTCGCCGACATGAAAACCGATGAAGGCCAAGCATTGGTACGCCGCTTGGCCGTGCAGGCGGATATCTTGGTAGAGAATTTCCGCGAAGGCACGCTTGAGAAATTCGGGCTTGGAGCTGCGGATTTGCGCAAAGAAAATCCGGGTCTGATCGTGTGCTCGATTTCCGGCTATGGGCGGACAGGCGAAATGTCGGCGCGCGCCGGCTATGATTTCGTGATTCAGGCCGAGAGTGGCCTGATGTCGATCATCGGCGACGAAACCCAAGAGCCGATGAAAGTCGGGGCTGCGGTTACAGACATCGTCGCCGGCCAATACGCGACGCAAGGAGTGCTGGCAGCGCTGTATCATCGTGAACGCACCGGCGAGGGGCAAGATGTGGATATCTCGCTGTTGGATGGCGCGGTGACATTGCTGTCCAATCAAGCGGCGGCGTATTTAATGACCGGTGAACGGCCGCAGCGGCTCGGCAACGATCATCCGACCGTTTGCCCGTATCGCCCGTTCGAGACCGGCGACTATCCTATTGCCATCGCGATTGGAGCCAATCGGCAGTTTCGCAAATTGGCCACAGTGATGGGCATGCCGGACATGGCCGATGACCCGCGCTTTGCCACAAACCCGAGCCGGGTCAAAAATCGCGTGGCACTTT
>JAFMCK010000294.1 GCA_017857825.1 Rhodospirillales bacterium | reverse complement strand
AAAACATCAACACTCGTGAGCAAGAAAATGCGAATTTCGATAGGCATTAAGATTTTCAGCGTCGCCGTTTTCCTTGCCGGGGTCATGATTGTTGCGGCGTTGCTCTCGGAAAGCCGGGTCAGACAGGCGCAAATTCGGATTGACGTGCTGGCGGAGCACCTTTTGTTAATTGCCGAGAAATCCAATGATCTGCGAACTGTCGCGCTACATGAGACACTGGTGTTCCGCAACGTCATTTCCTCCGAAGGCGCAGCGGACGTTGCAGAAGAACGACGCGCACAGAAACGTTTCGACGCATTCTATGGAAAATTCATCAGCATCGCCGCCGCTATGCATGCGGAGATCGACGCCGCGATCGAAAAACTGCCTTCCGCCGACAAGAAAATGATCCTCACGGACATACGCATCCGCCTGGAAGCAGTGGTCTCGGCGCATGAACAGCTCCATGAGCTCATCAAGCGCATCGTCGCCCGTCATGCTGAGGGGAACGAGGGTGCGCGAGCCGAATTACAAAGCCTGTTTGAACTCCAAGACAAAAAGTTTGAAACCGCCGACGCCGCCCTGACACGAGAAGTCCGCTCCGTTGTCAATGCGATTGCACTGAAGGCGGAGAAGGACGAAGCCGCCGCCATCTCATTCGAGCATATCGTGACCGGGGTCGCGGCGCTTCTCGGGCTACTTTTGGCCGGGATCATGACCAGGGCGTTATTGGCTCCAATTCGAAATCTTCGCCGTGCCTCGCTCGCGGTGAAGGCGGGCGACCTCACACAGCGCATCGAGATCAAGGGACACGACGAATTGGCGGACCTGTCGGACACCTTCAACGATATGGTCGAGAAACTGCGGCAGAAAGAAAAAACGGAGGCCGTCTTCGGGCGTTACGTCGATCCCCGCGTCATCGATAGACTCGTCGACGAAACCGGCGATAACCCCGACGACCTCGCCGCCGCCGGACGGCAGGAGGCGACGATCTTTTTCTCCGACATTGCCGGCTATACAAGCATCAGCGAACGCCTGACACCTGCCGGCTTAGTCCATCTTATGAACGAATACTTTAATATGGCAGGAGAGCCGATTATGGAGACCGGCGGCTTGCTAGACAAATTCATCGGCGATGCCGTAATGGCGTTCTGGTGTCCGCCGTTTGTCCCGACCGAGGATATTGCGAAACTTGGCTGTAAGGCAGCCATCGGCGAAGCGGCGATGATCCGGGAATTTCAGAAACGCGTCCCGGATATTACGGGCATTCGCACTGGGGCGCCGGTGGTGGACATTCGCATGGGTCTGGCAACAGGTGATGTGGTAGTCGGCTCTATCGGCTCCGCGAATAAACGAAATTTCACCGTAATTGGGGACACCGTGAATCTCAGCTCCCGGCTGGAAGGCGCAAACAAATTTTATGGAACCCAGACGCTGATCTGCGAACGCACCCACGAGATGATGGGAAACGGTTTTACGACGCGCGAAGTCGACAACCTCGCCGTCAAGGGCAAGGACGAAGCGATCCGGGTGTACGAACTTTATTGCGCCGGAGCACCGTCCCAGGATATCGTTGATGCGTTTGGGGCTTTTGCCGACGGTCTCGCCCTTTATCGTCGGTGCGATTGGGACAAGGCTGCCGCGAAGTTCAACGAGTGTTTGAAAGCCAAACCAGATGACTCACCGGCAAAGACGTTCATTGCCAGAATCGAACGTTTAAAAACCGAACCGCCCGGAAAGGACTGGGACGGCGTCTGGCATTCCCTAGAGAAATGAACATCACTTTGATGTTGTTTTCTGGACGTTGCTTCAGATGTATTGATAGCCCAAAAAAAGGACTTGCTTCTAACGGTGGATGTTCGTTCCTGGCTAAACTCGGATCACTCGTTGTCTATAATCATTCGGCTGTTTAAATGCCCACAGCAGATATTGCAGCGGGATTTTGGGTGCTATTTATGTGTAACCGCCGCCCTAAAAAATTGCGTCCCACCTTTAACTCTCAATCGACGCCAAAATAGATAGAAACACGTTCATATCGACATTGCAGCCGCTGATGACAATCGCGGTGGGGCCGGGGTGGAGGTTCAGTTTGCCGGACATCAGGGTGCCGACACCGACCGCGCCGCCGCCTTCGGCGACGATGCGGTCTTCGAAGAATAACGTGCGCATGGCGGCGGCGATTTCGGGCTCGCTCAGTAATAAGGTTTCGTCGGTCAGGTGTTGGCACATCGTGAGCGTTAGCACGTTGTCGGACCCGATGCCGCCGCCGAGCGAGTCGGCGAGGCTTTCAACCTCTTCGACCGGCACCGGTTTGCCGGCCTGCATCGACGCGATCATCGCCGCCCCCCGGTCCATGGTGACGCCGACCACATGCACGTCGGGCCTCAGGGTTTTGACGGCAAGCGCCGTGCCGGCCAAGAGCCCGCCGCCTGACAATGGGACGATCAAATTGGCGATGTCCGGCATGTCTTCGATGATCTCAAGCCCCAGCGTGCTTTGTTCGGCGATCACGGCGGCTTGGTCGAAGGGATGGATGTAGGTGAGCCTGTCCTCGGTGATCCGCGCCATTGCCGCGACTTCTGCTTCGTCTTGCGAGCGGCCATGGATGACGACGTCTGCACCCAGGTCGCGGATTGCGCGGACTTTTACGTCAGGTACCAATTCGGACATATAAACGACGCACGGGATGCCGAGGCTTTTGGCCGCATGAGCAACGCCGCGCCCATGGTTGCCGGTGGACACCGCAAGTACGCCCCGGCTCCGCGCGTCATCAGAAAGCTGCATCAGCGCGTTGGTCGCGCCACGCAGCTTAAAGGCGCCGGTGTCTTGCATGGTTTCCAGCTTCAGGCGGACAGTATGGCCGATGTGTTTGCTTAAGAATGGAGACAGGCGCAGCGGCGTGCGGGTGACATGCGGGCCAATGCGGTGTGCGGCTTCGCGGATGTCACTCAGGGTAACAGATGGGGTCACCGGCCGCGATGGCGCCGGCATCGTCATGCGCCTGCGGCAGCCGGCCAGTCTTCGGCGATCACGGCGGCACAGTCGCCCCGGTTGATCAGGCCCGGCACGTGGCGGCAGACAATAAAGCCTGCGCGATCGGCGATCAGCGGCGTCGGCGCGCGCTCCGGCTCTTCTAAGTAGTGCACCCGGGCGATCACTTCGTTCGCTTCGACGCTATCGCCAAGTTCTTTACAGATTTCAAACAGCCCTTCGGTCTTTGATGTCACGAAGCTGCCGGGCGGTGTGTGGATCAGGCGACTTGGGGCCGGAATATCCGGCGCGCCGGCAACCACGCCTGCGTGCTTGAGGATGTTCATGATGCCGCGCTCGGCAACCTTGATGGTCTCGACCGTGGACGTGGCGCCACCCCCAAGCTCGGTCGACACGAACACTTTGCCCATATCTTCGACCACGGTGTCGATCATGCCGGCCGCGTCCAACTCGGTCAGGATCATACCGTAGGGCGCTGCGAACGCTTGCATCGCGGCGAGAGAGCACCTCATTTGATCCGGGTCGGGTAAGTCGTGAATGATCGACATCGGCACTAAATTCATGGAGCGCCCGCCCGCGTGAATATCCACGACTACGTCCGCAACGCTGATAAATCGTGTTGTCACATAATGTGCGATCATTTCGGTAATCGTGCCCCGTGCATTGCCGGGGAA
>JAFMCK010000293.1 GCA_017857825.1 Rhodospirillales bacterium | reverse complement strand
CCGTCGGAGACAGGCGTTAGGCCGCCTCATACACCACGGGATGGGACACTATCCAGGTGACCATACGTAAGCGACGCTCAATCCGATGAATACAGCACAAAGTCGTTTGAAACCTCGCATCGATTTTCCTCCCAAATTTGCTGCTTAATCTTAAGGGTATTTGTGACGGTCCGGAAAATGTTAAATGCGCCCACATGGCATTTTACCGCATACCCTGCCTTGGCGTCATTGCGATGTGTGATACGTTAAGTCGCAATTTTCAATCGGGGAATATATCAGCATGACAGGTGATCAATATGTGCCGCCAAAAGCGGGCGCTGGCGAGTGGGTAAAACTCAGTTTGGGCCAAGCGGGCGTCGATCCGGATAAACTGGCCAGTGCGATTGCTTATGCTGAAGCGCACGAAAGTCCCTGGCCTCGCGATTTGGAGGACGCCGGTAACGTCCCTGGCCTGACGCAGATCGAACCCGCACCCTGGAATGAAGTGCTGGGTCCTTTAAAGCCGCGTGGCGGCCCGGCAGGTCTTGTTCTGCGGGGCGGTAAGATCGCCGCAAGCTGGGGTGATCCTGGACGCATCGATATGACGTTCTCGATCGCGAAAAGCTATCTGGCTGTGCTCACCGGTGTTGCGGTCGGGGATGGCTTGATCAAGGACATCGATGCGCCGGTTGCCGATACGGTGAATATTTCCAAATTCCAAGGCCCGCAAAACGGCCGGGTTACGTGGCGGCATTTGTTGACCCAAACCAGCGAGTGGACCGGCACGCTGTTCGACAAGCCAGACCAAGTCGATCATTTCCGCGACGTGGGTGCAAATGGCGATAATTCCAGGAAAGGCCAAAAGCGAGAGTTGGCGGCGCCCGGTGAGTTTTGGGAATACAATGACGTGCGCGTCAACGTACTGTCGTTGGCGTTACTGCACACCTTTAAACGTCCGCTGCCGGAGGTGCTGAAGGAACGGCTGATGGACCCGATCGGTGCATCCGATGGTTGGCAGTGGCACGGTTACAGAAATTCCGAGGTGAGCATCGAAGGGCAACCGATGATCTCGGTGCCCGGCGGTACGCACTGGGGCGGCGGCATGTGGATCGATAGTTACGATCACGCACGTTTCGCCTTACTGATCGCACGCGGCGGTGCGTGGGGCGATGTGCAATTGGTCGACAGCGCCTGGATCAAGCAAATGCGCACGCCGATCGATATTTATCCGGCATACGGTTTTTTGTGGTGGCTGAACACCAATGGTGCGCACTATCCGCAAGCGCCGGAAAGCAGCTTCTTCGCGCTCGGCGCCGGCGCCAACCTTATCTGGATCGATCCGCCCCGCGATATCGTTGCGGTTTTCCGCTGGATCGACCAAGCGCATATCGATGGTCTGTTAGGTCACGTGACAGCCGCATTGGGTGTTGGTTAATCCTTCGAGACGCTAAGACGCCGCCAAAGCCCGTAGCTTATCGGCGCTGTCTTGCGTGAGATTGCCGCCGGTCAGGGCGGCTAGGGTTTTTAACGAAGTGTCGACTTTGCCGGCTAAAAACGCCGACGCGGCGACGACGCCCGCAGCCTCACCCATCAGTTTGCCGCGTTCCAACAACGTCACGAACGCGCGCCCGATATCGGCTTCGGATACCAAGACGATATCGTCCATATAGGCTTGCAGGTGTGCGAACGGGCGTTCGCCCGGACGTCTGGCCGATAGGCCATCGGCGATGCTGTCCCAATAATCGATGGCCGTTGGCGTGCCGGCCTGCCGAGAAACATAGGCCGCGTTGGCGCGTTCCGGCTGTACGCCGATGACCCGCACGTTTGGGCGGAGGTGTTTCACCGCTGCTGCGACGCCGCCGGCAACGCCGCCGGATGAGACCGGGACCAGCACTTGTTCGACGTCGGGCAGGTCTTCGCACATCTCGAAACCGAGCGTGGCATGGCCGGCGGTGATCCAATATTCTTCCCAGGTATCGATGGCGGTCATGCCGCGCGCCGCGGCGACCTCTTCGACCATCAGTTGGCGGGCAAGCGCATCATCGCAGAACACGACCTCGGCGCCGTGGTCGCGGGTGGCGTCCAGTTTATACGGGCTGGTTTCGTTCAACATGACGACGGCAATCGGGATGCCCATCAGCCGTCCGGCATAGGCAAAGCCCTGCGCAAAGTTGCCGCTAGATGCCAACACCACGCCCTTGGCCTTTTGTGCGGCGCTTAATCTATCGAGCATGGTGAAGGCGGCCCGCACTTTATAAGCACCGGTGACCTGAAGGTTTTCACATTTGATATAGAGTTTCTCGGCGCCGGTCTCGGTCGCGTTGCGGGCCAGGGGCACAATGGGTGTGTGGCGGATCGCCGTGTGCAGACGCGCGCGGGCGTCCTGCATATCTTTAAAATCGACGAGAAGCGACATCAGCGGCCGAGGCCGAGATTGGCGTCGTCCAAGCGCCCCATGGCAAGGAGAAGCTGGAACACCGCCAGCCGCTCGTCATAGAACGCCGAGGTATAGTTGATCTGCGCCTGGTTGACCTCGTTCTCGGCATCCAAGACGTTGATCACGGTTTCTTTGCCGGCTTCGCGCAACTTTTTGCGGCTTTCGAAGACTTCGGATGCGATATTCACCGCGTTCTCCAATAGTTCAAGCCGTTCACGTGCGGTTAACAACGACTGCCAAGCAAGCTTCGTCTGCTCAATCACTTTGCGCACCGTGAACTCATGCTGGTCTTTGCTGGCGTGATAATCGTAGGCCGCTTGCGCCATCGACGCGCGGGTCGAAAAACCCGAGAATAATTCCCACGTCGAGCTGACGACCAAAGAATAATCCCGGCGTGTGCCCAGCGTCGCGTTGTTGTGTTTTTCGTAGTTATAGGTGCCTTCAAGATCGACGGTCGGGAACAACTCCGAGCGTACAGTGCGTCGGCGCTCACGCGCGACTTCGACGGTGGTGCCGGAGTTGCCGATGGCCGGATTCTCGACCACGGCGATATCAATGGATTTAATCAGTTCACTCGGAATCTGTTCGATCGGTGGCTCGGGATCCAGCATGGAGTCGATATCCGGCGGATGATTATACGTTTGTGTATAGCGGCTGATCGCGTCTTCGAGGGCGCCTTCAAAGCTAACGCGGCGTTCCTTGGCGATCTGCAAACGTGATTTTGCCTGCAACACGTCGACCGCCACACCCGAGCCACGCTGCACCCGCTCGTCTTCAAGGTTGAGCTGGCGTTGGATGGTGCCTTCATTTTCACGGGCAAGTTCGATCAAGCGGCGCTGGCGCAGCACATCGATGTAAACCTGAATACCTTCAAACAGCGTGTTTTGGCGCGTGCCTTCCAGCGAGATTTGCGCAAGCTCGCGGTTCAGGCGCGCGGTGCGCACGGCCGATGCGGTGGCGTAACCGCTGAACAGATTCTGTGTAAGCGACAAAGACGCGGTGTTGCGTGTGCGCCCGAATGGGGTTGCATCCGGATCGTTGTCGCCCCGCGTCGTCGGGCTGCTGATATTTTCGTAGCCTGCATCGCTGTTGACGCTCACTGTCGGATAAAAATCGGCAACCGCTGCTTTGACGCCTTGGCGGGATGATTGCAGCGATTTTTCCGCAGCACGAATGCTTGGATGGTTGGTGATCAGCCCGGTCAACTCAACATTGATCGGATTGGCATG
>JAFMCK010000292.1 GCA_017857825.1 Rhodospirillales bacterium | reverse complement strand
TCACGGTAGGCGACCAGTGCCCTGCTCGTGTCTTCGATGGGCGGGCCTAAGTCCAGGCTATGGAGATCGAGAACCTTGGTGACGGGCAGTGCGCGCACGTTGGTCATACGTGCCGCCGTTCACGGATCATTTCGCTGATCCGGTTTTCCATCTGCGTGATGCGAATTTCCGCCAACAGGGCTTCATCCTCGGCCCGCGCCAAGCGTTCGCGCACCGTGGGATCGGTGACCGTCTGTAAGGCGTTGGCGAGCATCTTCACCGCATGGCGCACATGGGCGCGTTGGGGAATCCGCGCACGCCCAATGCGCGAGACATTCCCGGTGTCGAGGATTGGTTTATTCAGCGCTGCGACCATGGCAGTGGCTCCTTATCGGTTGACGCGTGCCAATAACGGAGCAATCACCGTGCCACTTACAGGGTCGTTATAAGTCAATGGTTTACGGAAGGTTAACGGCTGTCGAAACGGTTTCCCGGCAGCTTTAGCTCGGCAATTTTTGCCGGTTTGGGGCCTTCGCGCAGGCCCGATGGGCCAACGCGAAGGATCGGCGAAGCGCCGGCGCTGCCAAAACCGGAAGGACAACGACCGTCACCCCCGCGAAGGCGGCGGCCCATGTTGAATATGGATTTCCCGCGGGCGCGGGAATGACGGCGTGGGTGCTGAGATTTGCGGCCCTTGTCGTCTTCTTGCGATATTCGCTGCGCGCTCCTCAGGATGACGATTACGGTCGGCGCGGTTGGCGTTGGCCCCCTACCCGTGCGGTTTCAAAATCTGCCGGACGGCAGAGCCGTCGGCGAGACGGTCAAAGCCTTCGTTGATCTCGCTGAGCGGCAGCTCGCCGGTGCGCAGTTTATAAACCGGGAGTTTACCTTGGCGGTAAAAGTCCACGAATTTCGGCATGTCGTCGGGTGCCGAGCACGACCCCATGTAGCAGCCCTGCAGCTTAAATTCTTTGGCCGCCATCATGTAAGGCGCGATTTCAAACTTCGCGTCTGCGGGGGTGAGGCCGGCGAGCGTCACCGTGCCGCCTGGGCGCAGCGACGCATAGGCAGCTTCCAAGCCTTTGACGGTGCCGGACAGCTCAATCGCATGCAGAACGCCGCCGTGGCTGAGGTCTTTGATCGCAGCAGCGGTGTTTTCGGTGCCGCCGGAGGCGTCGACCGTTGCGGTCGCGCCGACGCTTTTGGCCAGCGTCATTTTGTCCTGTCGCAGATCGACGCCGATGATCGGATCAGCACCGGCCAACTTTGCGCCCATCACGGCGCTTAAGCCTACGCCGCCGAGGCCGAATACCGCGACCGCTTCACCCGGCTTAACTTTGGCCGTGTTGATGATCGCGCCGACGCCGGTGATCACCGCACAGCCGAACAAGGCGGCATCTTCAAAGCTGATGTCGCTTGGCAGTTTGACCATCGAGGCGCGATCCAACACCGCGTATTGTGCAAAGCATGACACCCCGCCGGCGTGATTGATCGGCTTGCCGTTGAGGCTCAAGCGGCGTCCGCCGCCGATCAGTTCCCCCTTCATTTTGCTTTCGAAACTGGCACCACATAGGTGCGAACGCCCGGTCGTGCACTCGTAACATTTGCCGCAGCTCATCACGAACACCAGCACCACGTGATCGCCTTCTTTGAGGTCGGTCACCCCCGGCCCCACTTCGCGGACGATGCCGGCGGCTTCGTGGCCCAATACGGTCGGCAGCGGCCGCGACCGGATGCCCTCAATCGTCGACAGGTCGGAATGGCACAGACCGGCGGCGCGGATTTCCACCAGCACTTCGTTTTGCTGTGGACCATCCAAGTCGAGGGTTTCGATGATCAACGGTGTGCTCTGTGCGTAAGGTCGGGGTTTGCCGGTCTCATAGATGACCGCGCCTTGCATCTTCATGGGGGTGTTTCCTCAAAAGCGTTGTTTTTTTTTAGGCGATGACGGAACCGTCATCCGATGATGGGTATTTCTTGGCGATGACGTAGCGCAGCTTGCGGATCGCCGCTTGCTTCAGATGTTCTTCGCTGTAATTGGCGTCGCCGACCAAGGTTACTTCGATATTCGTCCGCGCATCAATCGCCGACACCCGGACATAGCTGCCGATCTGGTGAAATTCAAAATACACTTGGCGGAGGGGCACATCTTCTGGGCGCATGGCCGCACTATAAATTTCTTTTGCGGTGATGAAAATAGAAGGTGCGGTCGTTGCGCAAATAGTCCGGGTCGCGCCTTGCTCATAAAAAGCCTTGATCCCGGCGTGCGCAGATTTAAACGTGACGCCATCATGCTTAAAGAATTCTCCTGGCAGGCCTTCGGGGCCGGATTGATCGCGGCTCTGGTCGGGTTTGGCAGTTCGTTTGCGGTTGTCGTTGCAGGTTTGGTGGCCGTCGGCGCTAGTCCGGCGCAGGCGTCCAGCGGCCTGATGGCGGCGGCGATGGCAATGGGATTTGCGGGAATCGTCACCGCGATGATGACGCGGATGCCGATTGCCGCTGCATGGTCGACCCCAGGCGCGGCGCTGCTGGCGACAACCGGCGCACTTGAGGGCGGCTTTGAGGCGGCTGTGGGGGCCTTGTTTATCTGTGGTGGGATGATCGTCGTCGCCGGGTTCTTTAAGCCGCTTGGACGCCTTGTGGCGATGATCCCAACCACGTTGGCCAGCGCGATGCTCGCAGGTGTGTTGCTGGGATTGTGCTTGATGCCTGTGAAGGCCGTCGCGAGTGCGCCCGCCGCCGCGATCCCGGTGATTGTCGTCTGGGCCATTGCGGCGCGTTTCAAGCGGCTGTGGTCGATCCCGGCAGCGGTGCTCACGGCGATTGCCGTGGTGCTGTGGATGGGCGAGCCGATTCAGCCTGCAACGATTTGGCCGGCGCCGATGTTGGTCACGCCGATTTTTTCATGGGGTGCGATCATCGGCATCGCGCTGCCGCTTTTCGTCGTCACCATGGCGTCGCAGAACATTCCGGGTATCGCGGTGTTGCGCTCGTTCGGTTACGCACCGCCGACCGGCTCACCGATTGCGGTGACCGGTATCTTCTCGATGTTGGCCGCCCCGTTCGGCGGGCACACCGTGAACTTGTCGGCGATTGTCGCCGCCCTATGCGCTGGCCCTGACGCCCACGCAGATCCGAGCCGACGTTATTGGGCGGCGATTTTTATGGGCGTGTTTTCGGTGCTGTTGGGCTTGTTGGCGAGCTTGGTGATCGCCTTGGTCGAAGCCGCGCCGCCGTATTTAATCGAAACCGTCGCTGGATTAGCCTTGCTCGGCCCGCTGGCGCAGTCGTTGAAAAATGCGCTGGCCGATGATGAGGCCCGCGAGGCCGCCATCGTCACGTTTGTCGTCGCCGCGTCCGGCCTGAGCATCGCCGGCATCGGCGGCGCGTTCTGGGGCTTAATTGCCGGTGGGCTGATTTTGGCGCTGAAGCGGGTTTAGCGGGTCGCTCAAAGATCCCGGATCGCCTACGGCGTCAGGGAAGTCGCCCACTTAATTCAAACACCTCACCCCGCGATTTCCCGGAAAGCTCGCAGAGCTTATCCGGGATCTTTAAGCGACGTCACATATTCCGCCGATACTGCCCGCCCGCCTCGAACAAGGCGTCGGTGATTTGGCCGAGTGAGCATACCCGGACCGCGTCCATCAGCACGGCGAAGACGTTTTCGTCGTTGATGGCGGCGG
>JAFMCK010000039.1 GCA_017857825.1 Rhodospirillales bacterium | reverse complement strand
CATGTACTTATGTCCAACCGGTTGTGTTAAAAGAAGGGTCATCCATGCTCAAACGAGGACCATGCCTTCTTCGGAGACCGGTTTTTCCGCCTTGTCGTCCGGACCCAGCAGCATTTCGTTGTGCGCCGCGCCCGACGGAATCATCGGGAAACAGTTTTCTTTCGGATCAACCTGCACGTCGGCAATCACCGGCCGGTCGATTTCCAGCATTTCTTTGATCAGATCGTCGACTTCACCCGGCTTGGTGGCGCGCAGCCCGACCATGCCAAACGTATCGGCGAGTTTCACAAAGTCCGGCAGGCTTTCCATATAACTTTCCGAATAGCGCGACCCGTGCAGCAGTTCCTGCCACTGGCGCACCATTCCCATATAGAAGTTATTGAGAATGAAAACCTTCACCGGCAGATTGTACTGCGCAATCGTCGACAGTTCCTGCATGTTCATCAGGAATGACGCTTCGCCCGAAATATCGACCACCAGCGCATCCGGGTGCGCAACTTGCACACCCATCGCCGCCGGCAGACCGTAGCCCATGGTGCCGAGCCCGCCCGAGGTCATCCAGTGATTCGGCTTATCAAAGCCAAAGTGCTGGGCCGCCCACATCTGATGCTGGCCGACTTCGGTGGTGATGAAAGTGTCGCGGCCTTTGCTGTGTTTGTATAGACGCGAAATTGCGTACTGCGGTTTGATCAGTTCGCTCGTGGTGTCGAACTTCAGGCTATCCTTCTTGCGCCATTCTTCGATCTGATTCCACCACGCTTTCAGCGCCGCTTTGTCCGGGGTCGCCTGGGTGGATTTCCATATCTTGATCATGTCTTCAAGGATATGACCGACATCGCCGATGATCGGAATGTCGACCCGCACGTTTTTATTGATCGAGCTCGGGTCTATATCGATGTGAATCTTCTTGGCGTTCGGCGCAAACGCATCCAAGCGCCCGGTGATCCGGTCATCAAACCTGGAACCCACCGCAATCATCACGTCGCAGTCGTGCATGGACATGTTGGCTTCATAGGTCCCGTGCATGCCGAGCATGCCCAAGAACTGCTTGTCGCTGGCCGGGAACGCGCCAAGGCCCATAAGCGTCAGCGTGCACGGATAGCCTGTGGTACGCACGAAATCGGTCAGCAACTGCGATGCTGCAGGGCCTGAGTTGATGACGCCGCCGCCGCAATAGAATACGGGCTTTTTCGCATTGGCCATCAGTTCGATCGCAGCTTTAATCTGGTTTTGATCACCTTTTAAGCGCGGCTGATATTTATCCAAGTTGATTTTTTCCGGCGCCTGATAGGTGCCCTGCGCCATGCACACGTCTTTCGGTAGGTCGATCACAACCGGGCCTGGGCGGCCCGAGCGTGCAACGTGGAAGGCTTCGTGCATCACCTTCGACAGATCTTCGACGTCTTTGACCAGATAATTGTGTTTGGTGCAGGGGCGCGTGATGCCGGTGGTGTCGCATTCCTGGAACGCGTCATTGCCGATCAGATGCGTCGGCACTTGGCCGGTCAGGCAGATGATCGGAATAGAGTCCATCAGCGCATCGGTCAGGCCGGTCACCGCGTTGGTGGCACCTGGGCCGGACGTCACAAGCACCACGCCGACTTTGCCGGTCGAACGGGCATAGCCTTCGGCTGCGTGCACCGCACCGCCTTCTTGGCGCACCAAAATGTGACGAATCTGATTTTGCTGAAACAGCGCATCATAAATCGGAAGGACGGCACCGCCCGGATAGCCGAAGATGACTTCGACGCCCTGATCGGCCAGGGCCTTCAGGACAATCTCAGCACCGTTCAACGTTTTCGTGGTCATCGTCTCGTTCCTTTATCGTTGCCGCGCGCATCTGCGCTCGGTTGCTCTAAAATACATGACGACCGGCGGCATGGCTTCCGGTCGTCTTCAGACATCATAAAAATAGCCACCGTTCCCGGAAGCGCGCGGCAACTTAGAGGCTCAAGCGGATGGGGTCAACAAAAACTGACGAATAAATGAAAAGATTTTTTCGTAATCTCTTTCCGAATATTTCTCATCGACCATCAAATCTGTACGAATCTGACGCCGAAACCAAGTAAGTTGTCGTTTCGCGAGATGCCGGCTGTTGGTTTTTGCCTTTTCAATCGCGCGTTCCATGGTCCATTCGCCGTCCAGGACATGCATCAATTCGGCAACACCGACGGCACGAGATGCGGGCAGGGTGGGATTGAGGTTGAGTGCATGAAAGGCGCGGGCCTCCTCAAGGGCACCTTCGTTCATCATCGCATCGAACCGGGCGTCGATCGCGGCGTACATGTCTTCCCGAGGCGGCATCAAAATAATACTGGCAAAGCGACCGGGGTAGCCTGGCGCCGGTGGCTCGGCCTGCTGCCAGGCGCTCAGCGTTCGACCTGTTTCGGCGAACACGGCGGCAGCCCGCACCAGACGCTGCTTGTCGCTGGCGGGTAAGCGGGCGGCCGCGTCGGCATCGACGGTAGCAAGCTCAGCCCTGAAAGCCTCGCCGCCGATCTCTTCCAGATGCGCGGTGATCGCCTGCACGCGGGCAGCGGGGATTTCCGGGATCGGAGCGATTCCGTCCGTCAACGCCTTTAAATAAAGGCCGGTGCCGCCGGCGACGATTGGCAGCTTGCCGCGCGCGTGGATGTCTTTAATTGCTGCCGCAGCCATATCGAGCCAACGGCCTGCAGAGCAACGCTCAGAAACCGCAAGCACACCAAACATATGGTGCGGTACGCGGGCCGTGTCGGCTTCGCTCGGGCGTGCGGTCAGGATTTTTAACTCGCGATACACTTGCATGCTATCGGCATTGACGATTTCGCCGTTAAAGCGTTCGGCGGCTTGGATGGCAATATCGGTTTTTCCCGACGCCGTTGGGCCGGCGATGATGACAACGGGCTCTAAATCGTCCACTTTACATTCAACCTTATATACCTTTTTTTGGCATTCTATTGCTGGCGCAAGGTCAGCCCCTTCCCGGAGCCAATTTTATGCAGTCCGTTCTAACCCTGATTCGTGGCGTTGAGCCAGACACAATCTCAGACTTGAATGACGCGATCGTCGGCGAGGTGCGCGCGGCCCTCAACGGCTTGGGTGCCGAGACCGGCGCACCCGATTGGCTGGCACCCGGGACGGCATGCGATCTGGCGTTCGACAACATCAGCGAAGATCAGGCCGACGCGGCGGCCCGGCATGTACTTGGTGACGCGCGCGTTGATGTTATTGCGCAGCCGATCGCGGGTCGACGCAAAAAACTTTTACTGGCCGATATGGATAGTACGATTGTCACCGGCGAAACCTTGGATGACCTTGCAGCGTATGCCGGGCTAAAAGACGAAATTTCGGCGATCACGGCGCGGGCCATGAACGGCGAGCTTGATTTTGAAGACGCGCTTCGCGAGCGGGTCGCCATGTTGAAGGGGCTTGCCGAAAGTACGCTTGAAGATGCGTGGGCTCAGGTTGAACTCACCCCCGGTGCGGCCGTGATGGTCAGGACCATGGCCGCAAGCGGCGCGCACTGTGTATTGATTTCGGGCGGCTTTAAATTTTTCACAGCGCGGGTGCGCGATCTATGCGGCTTCCATGAAGACCTTTCGAATAATTTCGTCATTGAAGACGGTCAGTTGACGGGCGTCGTCACCGAGCCGATCTTGAACAAAGACGTGAAACAGAAAACTCTGATCGCGCGTGCTGCCGAGCACGGTTTGGCGCTCAGCGATAGCCTGGCCGTCGGCGATGGTGCCAATGACCTGCCGATGCTGCAGGCGGCCGGCCTCGGTGTCGCCTTTCGCGGCAAACCATCGGTCCGCGTTGCGGCGCCCGCCCGCCTCGATTATGCTGATCTCACCGGTCTGTTGTTCGCGCAAGGTTTTCGCGCGGATGCGTTTGCCCATTGAGCGCAGGTTTGCACACAACAGCCTTAAATAGGTTCAAGGATTGCCCCTTTTTATCTTGCATTTTACGCTGTTAAGCTTATCGAAACAGTTGCATGCGACTTTCAAGTTACAGGATTCGCTGTGCTGAGAGATAGATGCGTAAGGCCTGTGACACCGAACACTGAAAAAACATGCTAAGTTACGATAAGATCACTGAAAAACTGGGAATTATAAGTATTCCGAACGGGAATTTCCCTGGCAATTGAGGGTTAACGTTTTTATAAGTGCGATACATGATGTAATCCGATGAACTTTATACTCTTTCACGATTTTCAGGCGATATTGGACCAATAGGCTATGCTTTCGAGACTTTTCGGATTTTTGTCGGCCGATATGGCCATCGACTTGGGCACCGCGAACACGCTGGTATACGTAAAGGGGCGCGGTATCGTCCTCAACGAGCCCTCGGTTGTCGCTATCGCTGAAGTGAAGGGCAAGAAGCAGGTCCTTGCCGTCGGTGAGGAAGCCAAGCAAATGCTCGGCCGCACCCCCGGTAATATCCGCGCCATTCGCCCGCTGCGTGACGGTGTCATCGCCGACTTCGAAGTTGCCGAAGAAATGATCAAGTATTTCATCCGCAAGGTGCACAATCGCCGCACCTTTGCGAGCCCGCTGGTCGTCGTCTGCGTGCCGTCCGGCTCGACCGCGGTTGAGCGACGCGCGATTCAAGAATCCGCCGAAAGTGCTGGTGCCCGCAAAGTGTATCTGATCGAAGAGCCGATGGCCGCTGCCATCGGTGCCGGTTTGCCCGTGACCGAGCCCACAGGTTCAATGGTCGTTGATATCGGCGGCGGCACCACTGAGGTTGCGGTGCTCTCGCTCGGTGGCATCGTCTATTCCCGTTCGGTTCGCGTCGGCGGCGACAAAATGGATGAGGCGATCATCGCTTATATCCGTCGCAATCATAACTTGTTGGTCGGCGAAGGTTCGGCGGCGCGCATCAAAGAAGAAATTGGCTCGGCTTGCCCGCCGGATGACGGCGATGGCCGGACTATGGAAATCAAAGGCCGCGATCTGATGAACGGCGTGCCGAAAGAACTGGTGATCTCGGAACGCCAGATCGCCGAAAGCTTGGCGGAACCGGTCGGCGCGATCATCGAAGCGGTTAAAGTTGCCCTCGAACACACGGCGCCTGAATTGGCTGCCGACATTGTCGACAAAGGGATCGTATTGACCGGCGGCGGGGCGTTGCTGGGCAATATAGATTTTGTGCTGCGCCATGCGACGGGGCTGCCGGTCTCTATCGCAGACGACCCGCTTAGCTGCGTGGTGCTTGGCACCGGTCGTGCGCTCGAAGAGATGAAGCGATTAAAAGACGTTTTGACGACCATGTATTGATGCGCCCAGGCAACGCCTTGGTGCCCCATGGTCAAGCTAGCGTTGCCTTCGGACAGACTTCGCGGTCCGTCGGTATCGACCTGGGAACTGTCGCGAAGGCTGGGTGACGCACGGTGAACGATCACGAACGTTCAATCACCAGAGTTGCCGCGCCGGTCCGGACTTTTGCGCAACGCTTCGCGTATATTGGCCTGATTGTGGCGGCGGCGATGTTAATGTTGGTCGGCAAGATGGAGCCGGCCGCGTTCGAGCGTGCGCGCGCGCAAGTTACCGATGCGATCGCACCCATCTTAGATGCCGTATCACGCCCCATGGATGCGATCCACGACATGATCGGCGAGGGGAAGACCCTGCTGGCGTTGCGCGCTGAAAACACAAAATTACAGGCCGAACGCGACCGTCTTTTGCAGTGGCAGGGCGTTGCGCGCAATCTTGAGGCCGAAAACAAAGCGCTTCGCGAGTTGTTGAACTTCGTGCCGGCGAGCGATGCGGACACCGTGTCAGCTCGGGTGATCGGCGACGCTGGCGGTGCCTTCGCAAGAACCTTGATCTTGAACGCAGGTGCACGTGCAGGTGTACGCAAAGGCCAAGCTGTGATTACAGGCGCCGGCTTGGTGGGGCGGGTGCAGGAAGTCGGTTTGCGGTCGTCGCGTTTATTGCTGCTCGCGGATTTGAACTCGCGGGTCCCGGTGTTGATCGAAAGTTCACGGGTCCGCGGTGTTGTTGCCGGTACCAACGGCGAGACACTTCGTCTTTTGCACCTGCCGCCTGACTCGTTGGCAGAACCAGGTGACCGGATCGTCACGTCCGGGCACGGCGGTGCGTTACCGGCGGGTTTGCCGGTGGGGATTGTCGCTGCGGTCAGCGAGTCCGGCATTGAAGTGAAACCGTTTGTCGATCCGACCCGGCTTGAGATCGTGCGCGTCCTCGATTACGGCTTGGATGGCATTCTTGAATTCAAGGCCGGGAACGATCCGGATAAAACCCGCTCACGCTAACGAAAGGGCGGCGGCATGAGACCCTCATTTTGGCAACGCTTGGATCGCTTCGCACGGGACCTGACGCCGTTTGCGTTGACCTTTGTGTTGCTGGTGATCAATGCAGTGCCAATGCAAATTCCGGGGTTTGCGCAGGTCGCGCCGTTGTTGCCGATGATCGGGATTTATTTCTGGGCTGTGTATCGACCGGATTTGATGCCGGCGGCGGCGGTGTTTTTGATCGGTATATTGCATGATTTTTTATCCGGCCTGCCGGTCGGTGTCAGTGCGTTGACGTTTCTTTTGGTGTATGGCGTCGGCATGGCTCAGCGCACGTTCTTTTTTGGAAAGTCATTCATTATCGTTTGGATCGGTTTTGTGTTGGTAGGTGCCGGTGCGGTGACATTTGAATGGCTGGTGCTCTCGGTGGTGAACGGAAATCTGATTGAGGCGCGCTCGGCATTCTATCAATACGGGCTGACCGCCGCCTTGTTCCCAATTTTGGCGTGGTTGTTTACCCGCTGGCAGCAGACGTTCTTACAGGTCGAATGATATGAACCGCGATCCGGACCGTCATAAACTGTTTACCCGCCGCGCCGCGTTTTTGGCCGGTGGTCAGGCCATTTTGATGACGGCGTTGGCAGGTCGGCTGTATTATCTGCAAGTGGTTGAAGCTGATCGCTATGCGACATTGGCTGATGAGAACCGAATTAACCTGCGCTTGTTAGCACCGCCTCGGGGCCGCGTTTTGGATCGTTTCGGCACGCCGTTGGCCGAGAACCAACAGAACTATCGTCTGCAGTTGGTCCCCGAAGATGTCAAAAGCAGCGATATCGAACAGGTCTTGGAACACGCCCGTCAGATCGTCACGCTGACCGACAGTGATCTGCGGCGCATCATTCGCGAAGTCCGCCGCAACCGCGCCTTTGTGCCGATTACCTTGCGGGAGAACTTAAGTTGGTCCGAAGTTGCCAGAATCGAAATCAATGCCCCAGATTTGCCGGGTTTGGTGATCGACGTCGGGCGTGCCCGGCGATATCCGTATGGGCCGGTTGTTGCGCATGTGTTGGGCTATGTCGCCGCAGTGTCCGAGACCGACTTAGACAATGATCCGCTGTTGAAGTTGCCGGGCTTTCGCGTGGGACGCGCTGGCGTTGAGCGCGTGCATGACTTAGAGCTGCGCGGCACCGGCGGCAGTTCCGAGGTTGAGGTGAATGCGTTCGGTCGGATGATCCGCGAATTGTCCAGGCGCGAAGGACAACCCGGCGCTGACGTGATGCTGACCCTTGACGTTGGTCTCCAAGAATACATCGTTAAGCGCCTCGGCGAGGAAAGTGCGTCGGTGGTGGTCATGGATGTTCTCACCGGTGACGTGCTGGCCATGGTTTCTAATCCAGCGTACGACTCCAATGATTTTAACCGCGGTTTGTCGACCAAGGAATGGCAGGCGCTGGTCAGTGATCAGCGGACGCCGTTGATCAATAAATCGATTGCCGGTGTGTATTCGCCCGGCTCCACCTTCAAGATGATCGTGTTGCTGGCTGCTCTTGAAAAAGGTGTCATCTCTGCGGATCAAAAAATCCATTGCTGCGGTGATTACGAATTGGGCGATGCTAAATTCCACTGTTGGAAGCGGCACGGGCATGGCTTCGTCAATGCCCGCGAAGCGCTTACCGAAAGCTGCGACGTTTATTTCTATGAAATTGCCAAGCGCACTGGAATAGACCGTATCGCCGCCATGGCGCGCAAGTTCGGTCTTGATGCACCGACCGGGATTGATTTGCCCGGCGAAAAAGACGGCTTGATACCGACCCGCGATTGGAAGCGCGCATCACGCAACGAGCCGTGGCATCAGGGCGAGACGGTGATCGCCGGTATCGGGCAAGGCTACGTTTTGACCACGCCTGTGCAGTTGGCGCTGATGACGGCGCGAATCGCGAACGGCGGTCGTGCGATTACGCCACACCTTACGCGCGCGGTTGGCGAGCAGGCGACGCAACGGCTGTCACCGACGGAGATTCCTTCGATCAACGTTTCGCCGAGCCATTTGGCGATTGTGATCGACGGCATGAACCGTGTCGTCAACCATGCGACCGGGACCGCGCGTCGCTCGGCGACACACATCGAAGGTTTCCCGATGGCAGGCAAAACAGGCACCGTACAGGTGCGCCGAATCACCAAGGCCGAGCGAGATCAAGGTGTGCGTAAAAACGAGGATCTGCCGTGGAAATTTCGTGACCACGCCTTGTTTGTCGGCTTCGCGCCGGTCGAAAACCCGCGCTATGCGGTCTCCGTCGTGGTTGAACACGGTGGCGGTGGCTCGTCGACGGCAGCCCCGATTGCGCGGGATGTGTTGATGGAAGCACATCGCCGCAACTCAGTCGGCCCGGGTGCGGCAATCGCCGAACGTGCGCCAAGCCGAAAGCCTGCCCAAGGCATGGCCAAGGATGCCACGTCGGCACGGCAGCAAACCCGCACCGTGCCGGACGTCGGCGACTAAGGGGAGGGGACGTAATGCGGTCAACACTCTCAACACCGGAACTAACGCTGGGCCGCAAGTTATTCACCATGAACTGGTTCTTGGTGCTGTTGATCACGGCGGTCGCGAGTGTTGGTTTTGCGATGTTGTATTCGGCCGCTGACGGCAGCACACAGCCTTGGGCGGAGCGGCAGATGGTCCGCTATGGCGTTGCCCTTGGCATTATGATCGTGATCGCGACCATCGATGTTCGTTTGTGGCTGCGCTATGCGTATCCGCTGTATTTTGTCGCCCTCGCATTGTTGGCTGCGGTCGAGGTGGCGGGCTATGTCGGCATGGGCGCCCAGCGGTGGATTTCGCTCGGCATGATCAACATTCAACCGTCAGAATTGATGAAGATTTTTTTGGTGCTGGCGCTGGCGCGCTATTACCACGCCAGCGCGATTGAAGATATCGGCAGCATCTCGCGTTTGTTCGTGCCGTTGCTTTTGATTGCTGCACCCGCTGTGTTTATTTTACGTCAGCCCGATCTCGGCACGGCGATCATGGTGGTGATGACAGGCGCCGCGGTGTTGTTTTTGGCCGGGGTACGCGTCTGGAAGTTTGTTTTGGTCGGTATCGCCGGGTTGGCGGCGGCGCCGATTGCCTGGCAATTTCTGCACGAATACCAAAAGAAGCGCGTGCTCACATTTTTGGATCCTGAGACCGATCCGTTGGGGGCCAGCTATCACATCATCCAATCAAAGATCGCGCTGGGGTCGGGCGGGTTAATGGGTAAAGGCTTTATGCAAGGGCCGCAAAGTCATCTGCATTTCTTGCCCGAGATGCAGACCGACTTTATCTTTACGATGTTGGCCGAAGAAATGGGCTTGGTCGGTGCCATTGGTTTGCTGATTTTGTACATCATGATCATCGCGTTCGGTGTTTACATCGCAATCCGATCGCGTAACCAGTTCGGGCGTTTGGTCGCCGGCGGCATCACGACGACGTTTTTCCTATATGTTTTTATCAACATCGCCATGGTCACTGGCCTGATCCCGGTGGTGGGCGTGCCGCTGCCGCTGGTCAGCTATGGTGGCACCGTGATGATGACGCTGATGATCGGGTTTGGTCTCCTTATCGGCGTTGGGGTACACCGCGATGTGCCGGTCGGTCGCCGCGGAGAGGCCGAGGGGATGTAGGTGACGATCATTTGCGGATGGCGCAATGCACCATAAAAATTTGCTTGCACAAAGGTGTTTTGACTACGAAGTATAACGGCATCGCCGATCAACGAGCGATGTTGAAAAAATAAAATGTAAAACGGGGAAGCATGACATCTAAACCAACGATCCTGGTCACGCGCAAGCTGCCGGACGCCGTCGAGGCGCGCTTAGCACGCGATTATAACGCGATCCTCAATCCACACGATAAGCTCTATACCCCAGAGGAACTGATCGAAATGTCTGCGAAGGCTGACGCAATGCTGCCGTGCCATTCCGAACATTTGACCGCAGATGTGATCGGTAAGCTATCCGACCGTATCAAAGCGATTGCCAATTTCTCCGTGGGCTATGACCACGTCGATGTGGCGGCAGCAAAAGCACGCGGCATTATCGTTACCAATACCCCAGATGTGCTTTCCGATGCGACCGCTGAAATCGCCATGCTGTTGATGCTGGGTGCTGCACGCCGGGCGTCCGAGGGTGAGCGTCTGGTTCGTAGCCAAGGCTGGAAAGATTGGAGCCCGGCTTTCATGGTTGGCACCCAAGTTACCGGCAAACGTTTCGGCGTCATCGGTATGGGCCGGGTCGGTCAGGTGACGGCGAAGCGCGCACGCGGTTTCGATATGGATGTGCATTATTACAATCGTAGCCGTTTGGACGCGACCCGCGAAGCTGGCGCGACGTATCATGACTCCGTGGACAGCTTGTTGCCGAATGCGGACGTGCTCTCCATCCATTGTCCTGCTACCCCGGAAACCAAAGGCTTGGTGAACGCCGCAGCCATTGAAAAGCTTCCGGACGGTGCGGTCATCGTCAACACCAGCCGTGGCGCGGTCGTCGATGACGATGCACTGATCGCTGCCTTGAAATCGGGCAAGGTGGCAGCCGCAGGGTTGGATGTGTTCAATGGCGAGCCCGTCGATATCCATCCGGGCTATCGGGATTTACAGAATGTTTTCTTGCTGCCGCACATCGGCAGTGCGACGCGCGAGACACGCAATGCGATGGGTTTTCGTGCTTTGGACAATTTAGACGCTATTTTCGCAGGCCGAGAACCTGGGGACAGAGTCGCGTAAGAAAGCTTGGAAAAGTTGACCAGAAGCAGTCTGGAAAGTACTTTAAGCGGCAACGGGTTGGATAAGAAGTTAATATCCCCCGACACATAATCCGGGTTGGACACCCGGCCACCGAAAGGACACATCGATAGCGGTATGTCGTTAAAGTGGAAAAAGTCCACATTGGGGAGGAAAATGTCGTTACGGCATGCTTTACCCTTATGGCCAAAACCTGAACCCTGCGTGGCATTCTCCGCGCTTGGGCACTGGGACAACAAACCGTTGGGAGACGAATATGTCCAAGAAAACTGAAACTGTATCGCGCCGTAAGTTTTTGAAAAACTCGGCGTTGGCCGCGACCGGCGCTGCCGCCGCGACCGTTGCAGCTCCGCATATTGCGAAAGCTGCTACCACGCTGAAGGTCCAAGCGGCCTGGGGCGGCGGCATCTTCCTGGAAATGGCTCAGGACTATGTGAACCGCGTTAACAAAATGTCCGGCGGCGCGATGAAAATCGATCTGTTGGGTGTCGGCGCCGTCGTGAAGACCGCTGAAATGCAGACCGCCGTGCACAAAGGCGTGCTCGATGGCGCGCACCTCGTGACCGCATACTGGTATTCGAAGTCGCCGGTTGCCTCGCTGTTCGGTACCGGCCCTTGCTTCGGTTGGTCGGCAAACGAACTGATGGGGTGGATCGCATACGGTGGCGGTAAGGAACTCTACTACGAACTGATGCATGACCAGCTTCGCCTTGACCTCGTTGGCTTCTTCACCGGCCCGATGCCGGCACAGCCGCTGGGTTGGTTCAAGCAGCACATCACCAGCTCTGAACAAATGAAGGGCCTCAAGTACCGGACCGTCGGTCTGGCTGCTGACGTTCTTCAGGAAATGGGCATGTCGGTGGTTCAGCTTCCGGGTGGCGAAATTCAGCCTGCCATGAAGTCTGGCCTGATCGATGCGGCCGAATTCAACAACCCGACGTCGGATAAAGACTTCGGTATGCAGGACGTGTCCAAGCACTACCACTTGGCTTCGTTCCACCAGTCGCAGGAATGCTTCGAAGTTATCTTCAACAAGACCCTGTTCGAAAATCTTGGTGAAGAGCAGCGCGCTATTCTTGAATACGCGTCGGAAGCTGCGTCGCAGGATATGGCTTGGAAGGCGATGGAGCGTTACTCCGCCGACCTCGTGGTCCTTAAAGAAAAGTTCGGCGTCAACGTTTACCGCACGCCGGATTCGGTCATGAAAGACCAGCTCAAGGCATGGGACATCGTTGTCGACCGTATCAGCAAAGAAGACCCGTTCTTTGCGAAGGTCATCGAGTCGCAGAAGGCTTGGGCCAAGCGTCACGGCGCTTACGCGCTGAACAACGCACCTGACTATCGTGGTGCGTACGAGCACTACTTCGGCAAGCTCTAAGCCGATCTGTTGCTTGCGAAATGGTAACGGAGGGGCGGCGTCGAATATGGCGCCGCCTCTCTGCCATTCTCATTTTTGACTTTTTGAGCGAGGCGATTGGTCATGACCCGTCTTCTGCATTTCATCGACAGCTTAAGCGCCTGGACCGGTAAAACGTTCGCGTGGTGCATTATGATTTTGACGCTGTCGACGTGTTACGAGGTGTTTGTCCGCTACGTGTTGAACAGCCCCACCGTTTGGGCCTTCGATATGAGTGTGCAGATGTATGGGGCCCTATTCATGATGGCTGGGGCTTATGCGCTTTCGCAGGACGCCCATGTACGCGGCGACGTTGTATACCGCCTGATGCCGATCAAATGGCAGGCCGGCGTGGACTTGGTATTGTACATGCTGTTTCTCGTGCCGGGTGCGTTGACACTTATATATTACGGTGCGTCCTACGCGTCCGACGCCTGGTTCTACAAAGAGGTGAGCTGGTCGAGCCCGGCGCGTATTCAGATTTATTTCTTCAAAACACTGATCCCGATTTCAGGTACGCTGGTCTTGCTGCAAGGCCTCGCAGAAGCGGTGCGGTGCATACAGTGCATGCGCGACGGCTATTGGCCGGCCCGCCTACACGACGTTCAGGAAACAGAGACCATGTTGCTGCATGAAAAAGAAGACCTTGCGCGTAAGCAGGCGGAGCAAGCCCAATGACCGATCCTCAAATTGCCATCATGATGCTGGGCCTGTTTATCTTTGTGGTCCTGCTCGGCTTTCCGATTGCGTTTACCCTGATCGCCATGGGTCTCGGCTTTGGCTATTACGCGTACTTCGATCCGATGCGGATGAAGTCATTATTCGACAATCGAATATTCGATTTGTTCGTGCAGAATACATTCTCGGTGATGTCGAACGATGTGTTGGTGGCGGTCCCACTCTTCCTATTTATGGGCTACGTGGTTGAACGGGCGAACATTGTTAACCGATTGTTCTTCAGCTTTCAGTTGGCCGCGCGCCATTTGCCGGGCTCAATGGCGGTTGCCGCATTGGCGACTTGCGCCGTGTTCGCCACAGCGACCGGTATCATCGGCGCCGTTGTGACGTTGATGGGCATGCTGGCGTTTCCGGCGATGCTCGAAGCTAAATACGACACCCGTTTTGCCTCCGGCGTCATTTGCGCAGGTGGTTGCCTCGGCATCTTGATCCCACCGTCGATCATGCTGATCGTCTATGCCGCGATTGCAGAAATCTCGCCGTTGCGTCTGTATGCGGCAGCGATGATCCCGGGCCTTATGCTCGCTGGTTTCTATATGGTTTATGTGGTCACGCGGGCCGCGATTAACCCGGCCCTGGCGCCGAAGCCAAAAGACGTCGATGTCAGCATCGGCAAGGTGGCTTATGAGTTGATAACGTCGTTCGTCCCGCTCGCCGTGCTGATTATGGCGGTGCTGGGTGCCATTTTGATGGGGCTTGCGACGCCGGCAGAAGCAGCCGCGGTGGGCGCTGGCGGCGGTTTGTTGTTGGCCGCATTGTATCGTTCGCTGACCTGGACGCGTTTGAAAGAAGCCGTGTACCTGACCGCTAAAACATCGGCGATGGTGTGCTGGCTGTTTGTCGGCTCGTGGACGTTTGCGGCGGTGTTCTCGTATCTGGGTGGCCACGACATCATCAAAGAATGGTTCTTACATCTGGATGTGGGCACCGTCGGCTTTTTGATCCTGGCGCAAAGCATCATCTTCTTGCTGGGCTGGCCGCTGGAATGGACCGAGATCATCATCATCTTCGTGCCGATCTTCCTGCCGATGCTGGATCATTTCAATGTCGACCCGCTGTTCTTCGGCATGCTGGTGGCGTTGAACCTGCAGACCTCGTTCCTGACACCGCCGATGGCGATGGCGGCCTACTACCTAAAAGGTGTCGCGCCGCCGCATGTGACATTGGTGGATATCTTCTCCGGTATCATGCCGTATCTGGGAATCGTGATTTTCTCGATGGTGTTGCTCTACAACTTCCCGGGATTGGCACTTTGGCTGCCTGAATACTTGTTCGGTCCAGGTTGATCATCGGAGACGTGAAGTGACACAAGAAGGACCTTTCGCGCTTGGCGCCGCAGATGCGGCGCGTGCGATCCGTGACGGTAAGATGACGTCGGAAGAACTGGTGCAGGGATGTCTGGACAGGATCTCCGCATTCGAGCCGACGGTGCAGGCATGGACGCACCTGAGTCCCGAGCATGCGCTGGAACAAGCGCGCGCGATTGATCAGCGCCGCTATAAGGGGCAGGAAATCGGACCGATGGGCGGGGTGCCGGTCGGCATTAAGGATATCTTCGATACCGTCGACTTTCCGACTGAATACGGCTCGCCGATCCATAAAGGCCGGCAAACCATTGACGATGCATCGACGGTCGCCCAGTTACGACAAGCCGGTGCCGTGATCATGGGCAAAACCGTGACCACGGAATTTGCCGTCTATGCACCGGGCAAGACCACCAATCCGCACGATGTTTCTCGGACGCCGGGGGGCTCATCCAGTGGCTCTGCGGCGGCGGTTGCATCGTTTATGGTGCCTTTGGCGCTGGGCTCGCAGACCAATGGCTCGACCATTCGTCCAGCCTCGTTCTGCGGTGTGGTCGGCTATAAGCCGTCGTTCGGTCTGATTTCCAGAAGCGGGGCGCTTCGCCAATCGCCGCCGTTGGATCAAGTGGGCGTATTTGCGCGCTCCGTCGAAGACGCCGGTCTGATGGCGCAACACATCATGCACTATGACGCGCAGGACGCAGCAATGCGGCCGGTTGCGATACCGTCTTTGGCGCAGGCTGCGACGGAAATGCCGCCGCTGCCGCCAAGCTTTGCCTTTGTGCCGTCGCCGGCGTGGGATCAAGCCGAGCCCGGCACCCAAGAAGCGTTCAGCGAGCTTGCCGAGTTCTTGGGCGATCAGGTGCAGCGCTTGGCTTTAGCCGAGGTCTATGACGAAGTGTTCGAATGGCAGCGCCGCGTGATGGAAGCAGACCTTGCCAAGAACTTCGCCGCCGACTTTGACCGTGCACCCGATCAGATCAGCCCGCAGTTGACCGAAATGGTCGAACGTGGCCGCGATGTGATGGCGATTGACTATAACTTGGGTCTGGACCGTCAGGTTGCCTTCGAACGCGGCCTGGATGAAGTGTTTGAAGACTTTGATGTTATTTTGACGCCTGCGACCCAGGGCGAAGCGCCCGTCGGCTTGGATGCAACGGGCAGCCCGTCTTTTTGCACGCTTTGGACGTTCACCGGCTTACCGGCGATCACGTTGCCGCTGATGCAGGGCGAGAACGATATGCCGCTCGGCGTTCAACTCGTCGGCAAAAAGGGCGGTGATGCCCGTTTGCTGCGGGTTGCGTCTTGGCTGATGGCTGCCGTCGAAGCCGGCGACACGAAAATAGATACCGCCTGATATAGGCATCAAATGACAACGTCACGCTTTTGTGGCACATTCGACCAAAGCGAAGGATGAGGGATTATGGATAGCATCATCACAGGCGTTATCGGAGTCGGCATTTTTTTGTTGTTCATCGGTGGCCTTGCGCAATCGATCGGGCATGTGCCGTTCACGATCATCGTGATCATGGTTGCTGCGATGGGCCTTTATGGCTTGTACGAAGACATTCGCGAAGACCAGAAAAACCGCGCCGAATAAGCTTAAGCGTTCAAGAATGCGCTGACCCCGGCGTCAGCGCAGGCCATGTCTTGCTCGGGCGCGCCGCCGGATACCCCGATCGCGCCGACCACGTCTCCGTCCACCACCACCGGCACACCGCCGCCGACCGTTGAAAACCGGCCGCTTGCGGCTTGCTGAATGCCGAACCCAAGACTGCCGGGTACGCCCGACACGTTGTAATCGGCCGTTGGCTTTTTCGAGATCGCGGCTGTGAACGCTTTGTCCTGCGACAGCGTGGTCGAGAGTTGCTTGCCGCCGTCCATGCGCTTAAATGCAATCAGGTAGCCGGCTTCATCGGTTACCGCGATACACATGGGAACGCCGATTCCCTGGGCTTTTGCCCAAGCGCCGCGTATAAGGATGTCCGCCTCTTCGAGCGATAACCGTTTTACGTTGAGCACGATATCCTCCGCATGACCTCATTGACGAGCGAGCGATGACACAAGACCGACATCAAGATCCAGCGCGTGGCCACAAGAACCAGACGATCAAAGCCTGGCTGATTTGGTATTTCCGCCAGCCGTTTGTGATGATTGTGTGGTTCATGGAAACATTTACCAAGAACCGTGATCGGGTCAAGGCGATGTTGGCGCGTCAAAGCGTCTCAACAATCATCAAAACCATCGCCATTGTAACGTTTTTCGGCTGGTTGATCATCGCTGCGTTCCTATCGAACAGCGAAGACGGTGACCGGCTGACCTGTGCGGCAAAAAGCCTCTGGTGGGGCTTGGACGAACAATCAGACTGCGAACCGCAGCCGTGGCAGCAACCGGTGCCAGCCTCTGGCGTGGCCAACTAGCCAACCTTACCTTGATTTTCAGGTCTCCATTCTGGATGATGCCGCGCAAATATTGGGAGCGATAACATGAAATTCTTCGTCGACACCGCCGAAATTGACGAAATCCGCGCGCTGATGGCGTTTGGATTGGTCGACGGCGTCACCACCAACCCATCCCTGATCGCCAAGTCGGGCCGCGATATGGTCGAAACGATCAAGGAAATCTGCGATTTGGTGGACGGCCCTGTCTCGGCTGAGGTCACAGCAACCGACCTCGACGGTATGCTCGCCGAAGCCGACAAGCTGCGCAAAATCGCCAACAACGTAGCGATCAAAGTGCCGTTAACCGAAGCTGGCATTCAAGCCTGTAAAGCGCTGTCTGATGAAGGTACCTCGGTTAACGTGACGCTGTGTTTTTCGGCGGCGCAGGCGATCTTGGCGGCGAAGGCGGGGGCGGCGTTCATTTCGCCGTTCGTCGGGCGTTTGGACGATATCGGCCAAGACGGTATGTCGTTGATCGAAGAAATCTGCGAAATCTACAGCAACTACGATTACGACACGGAAGTGTTGGTCGCATCGGTGCGACATCCGATGCATGTGGTCGATGCAGCGCGCATGGGGGCGCACGTGGCGACCGTGCCGGCGAAGGTGTTGATGCAGATGTTCAAGCATCCGCTTACCGATAAAGGTCTGGCGGCGTTTTTGGACGATTGGAAAAAAACCGGTCAATCGATCCTCTAACGCGTCGATATCCGTTACCTGTCGAACCTTTAATGTGGTTCGGTCTTTTCTTTTGCGACCAATATGTTAAGTCCACTGCGTCTCAGTGCGCATCGCGCCGGCGAGGCTTGAAACAGGCAGATACATGCCTATTTTCCGCCTGCCGAGACCATAAACGCTGGGAGGCAGACGGCACATGACAGAGATGATCGCACTCACGCGTCTCACCAAGCATTTCGGCCCGCTGAAAGCGGTCGACGGCATTGATTTGTCGGTGGCTAAGGGCGAGGTGCTGGGCTTTTTAGGGCCGAACGGCGCCGGTAAATCAACCACCATGAAAATGGTTACGGGCTTTTTGACACCGACCGACGGCGAAGCGCTGGTCGACGGCATTAATGTCGTCCAAGACCCAGTCGCCGCAAAGCGTCGCATCGGTTATTTGCCCGAAGGCGCGCCCTGTTATGGCGATATGACACCGTCGTCGTTCTTGGGCTTTATTGCCGAAGTGCGCGGGCTGTCGGGTGCGGAACGTCGTCGCGCCATCGATCAAGCCGTTGAGCGGGTCGAGATCGGAGGCGTCCTGCAGCAACCCATCGAGACACTCTCGAAAGGATTTAAGCGCCGTGTCGGTCTGGCGCAGGCGATCTTGCACAATCCGCCGGTGTTGATTTTGGACGAGCCGACGGACGGCTTGGACCCGAACCAAAAGCATCAGGTGCGGAATTTGATCCACCAAATGGCCGAAGACAAAGCGGTCGTCATCTCGACGCACATTTTGGAAGAAGTCGAAGCGGTCTGTACCCGTGCCGTAATCATCGCACGCGGCAAATTGTTGGCCGACGGCACCCCCGAAGAACTGGTACGCCGGTCGCCGCTGCACAACGCCGTGCATCTGGATGTGGCGCCGAACATCGTCGACGCCGTGATTCGTGATATCGAAGCCTTGGCCGGCGTCGGCTCCGTTCAGCGGGACAGCAGTTTCAGCGTCAAAGCGACACTGATCGTGACCTCAAAAGGCGGTGCGCCCATCGCCCCCGCCTTGGCTGCATTGCTGCAAGACAAAGGCCACGAGGTCAGCGATTTCAAAACCGAAAAGGGTGCCTTGGACGCAGTGTTCCGCGAGATCACCCGGGGCCCAAATAGTAACGCTGTCAGTGGAGATGCCGGTCATGCGTAATGTCGCCATCATCGCCAAGCGTGAGTTTAAAGCGTATTTCGCGACGCCCTTGGCGCTGGTCTTTATCGTGATCTTTTTGGCTTTGACCGGTGCGTTTGCTTTTTACGTCGGCGGCTTCTTCACACGCGGCAGCGCCGATCTGACCTCGTTCTTTGCGTATCATCCTTGGTTGTTCTTGTTGCTGGTGCCGGCAATCGGCATGCGGCTTTGGGCGGAAGAACGGAAAAGCGGCACCATCGAATTGTTGATGACCCTGCCTGTGTCCACCGTCGACGCCGTGATCGGCAAGTTCTTGGCGGCTTGGGCATTCTGCGGCTTGGCGCTGGTGCTGACGTTCCCGATGTGGGTGACCGTCAATGTGCTGGGCACGCCGGACAACGGCGTCATTCTGGCCAGTTATCTCGGCAGCTTTGTGATGGCCGGGGCGTTCTTGTCGATCAGCTCGTGCATTTCCGCGCTGACCAAAAACCAAGTGATCGCCTTCATCATCGCAGCAACGGTTTGTTTTCTGTTCACCATGTCGGGCGCGCAGTTGGTGTTGAACTTCTTCCAGGGTTGGGCGCCCGAGGTGTTGGTCGACGCGCTTCGGTCCATGAGCTTCCTCACCCATTTCGATGCGGTAACCCGAGGCGTCATAGACCTTAAAGACGTGGTGTTCTTCGGCTCGTTGATCGTGATGTGGCTGTTTTTGAACGTCATCGCCGTTGAATTGAACAAGGGACGCTGAGGCCGATGCGCTTTTTTAAGACCATGGACCGCAGCACGCTGGCAGGCTTTTCGTGTGTGCTCGCGGTCATCACCTTCGTTGCCATCAATATTTTCTCGAACGCCACGTTCCGGGGGATTGATGCAGACTTGACTGAGGAAAAGCTGTTCACGCTTTCCGACGGTACA
>JAFMCK010000291.1 GCA_017857825.1 Rhodospirillales bacterium | reverse complement strand
GCATAGCCATTCAAATACGCCGGGATACCGACCAACACAGCAGTTGGGATCGCCCACAAACTGTCCGCGCCAAGCGCACCGGCAATCAAATCGGCAGGCACATACGTCAGCATCAAGCTTTCGATAAAGAACGCAATGGTCAGCCATTTACCAAGGAACAGCGTTGTCGACAGCGCTTCGCCGCGGAACGTTTTGAGGCGCGCGGACTCTGTCCAAAACTGCCATTGCACCGGCTTTGCATTGCGTACGCTCGACGCCCCGCAGCCGCCGTTGCCGACCCCGGGCTTCAGAGGATCAACGAACCAGCCCGCCCGCACCATCGCCCATGTCACGTAACCACCCATCAGGCCGATACCGACGGCCGCCACCGCTTTCGCGATCGCAAACGGCATACCAAGCGTCGCGGCGGTCAGCACGAACATCGACGGGTCCATCACCGGTGACGACAACCAAAACGCCATCACAGCCGGCAACGGCACCCCCATCGCCAGCAAAGCCGCAATCAATGGAATCACGCCGCACGAACAAAACGGCGAGAGACCGCCAAACAGCGCCGCAAAAAAGATCATCACGCCGAGGCGCCCCGAGAACACGTTGGCAATCAACCCATCCGCGCCCGACGCTTTGGCGTAAGCGGCAAGACCGATGGCGAGACCCAAAAACGGCGCGATCTCGAGCAAAGCTTTGCCGACAAAGGCCGCACTTTTTGGCGCCTGCCCCGGGTCCGTCACAACCAACACCATAAATACCAGTGCCGTCACCACCCACGCCATGTGCGTCTGTGCATGGCGCGCGATCCGCACGTACAACGGATCGGTTTTTTCAATCGGCTTGGCGCCGCAACAAGATGCAGCTGGATCAGGTGTCGGGACGTTCAACGTTTCATTCATGATGCTAAATCTTTCACATGCAGGCCGTCGCAGCATTTATCGGTCAGGAAATCGACCAGTCCATTCATGGCCGCATAGTCGGCCCGTGTCGTCAGTACGCGGCCTGCGCGCTCTTGATGCACAAGCCCCGCCCGCACCAATGCTTGCACATGATGCGACAGGGTCGATGCAGGCACGCCCAACACGTCTTGAAGCGAACCCATGGGCACGCCCTCAGCACCCGCTTGAACCAGCGCACGATAAATCTGCAACCGGGTCGCATGCCCCAGCGCAGCAAAACATTCAACGGCAGTTTGTTCTTTCATGAAGCTGATTTAGCGCTGTTAGACGTATACAGTCAACTATATTTCTAGAATTATCGAAATAATACACGACAAAACGACAACGACTTCCCGGATATGCCCTTCAGCCACTCCGGGAAGTCGCATATTTTATTTTTTGGAAAAAAGCGTTAGACGAAACGCCTAAACGTGAATCGAACGCTTATCAACACCGAGCGCGGCTTCTTTGACAGCTTCCGGCAGACCCGGGTGACCATGACTGATGCGCGCGACATCTTCTGCGGAACCACCGAATTCCATGACGTTGACGACTTCTTGAATCAGATCGCCGCCTTGCGGGCCGATGATGTGACAGCCCAGCACGCGGTCGGTTTCGGCGTCGGCCAATATTTTTACAAACCCGTCCATGTCGCCGTTGCAGCGCGCTCGTGAGTTTGCGGTGAAGGGGAACTTACCGGATTTGTATTTGACGCCGTCTTTTTCCAGTTGTTCTTCGGTTTTGCCGACAGCGGCGACTTCGGGATGCGTATAGACGATTCCCGGGATCATGCCGTAGTCAATGTGCCCAGTCTCCCCGGCCATGATTTCGACGCAGACCATACCTTCGTCTTCAGCTTTGTGCGCCAGCATCGCGCCGCCAATGACATCCCCGATGGCATAAATACCTTCGACGTTGGTTTGGAAGTCGGCGTCAACCTTTACAAAACCCCGGTCGGTCATGTCGACGCCCACCTTATCAAGCCCCAGGCTTTCGGTGTAAGGACGACGCCCGATGGACACCAACACGACATCGGCCTTCAGGGTTTCTTTCTTACCGTTGTCGCGACCTTCCATGCTCAGCGTCACGCCGCCTTTGGCGGTCTTCGCGCCGGTAACTTTGGTCGCCATCTTGAATTTCAGGCCCTGCTTTTCGAGCAGGCGCTTCATGGTCTTCGAGACTTCGCCGTCCATCCCTGGCAGCACAACGTCGAGGAATTCAACGACCGTCACATCCGCGCCCAAACGCCGCCACACCGAGCCTAATTCCAAGCCGATCACACCTGCACCGATGACCACCATCGATTTCGGCACACCGGTCAAATCAAGCGCACCGGTCGACGACACAATCTGCTTTTCATCAATGTCGACACCCGGCAATGGCGTCGTATCCGAGCCCGTGGCAACAATGATGTTTTTGGTCTTGAGGACTTCTTTTTTCGCGCCCTTGCCATCCGGCGTCACGGTCACTTCACCGACCGCACTGATTACGCCCATACCTTTGACGTAGTCGACCTTGTTCTTTTTCATCAAGAACTCGACACCCTTGGTCAGGTCTTCGACGACTTTGTTTTTTCGCCCAAGCATGGTTTTCAGGTCCAACTCGACCTTCGCCTTGATGCCATGATCCGCAAATTCGTGTTTTGCCATCTCAAAGTGATGCGAGGATTGCAGTAATGCTTTCGAAGGGATGCAGCCGACGTTCAGACACGTGCCGCCCAGCGCGCCGCGCTTTTCGACAATCGCCGTCTTTAGGCCCATCTGACCGGCACGCACGGCGGCAACATAGCCGCCCGGCCCGCCGCCGATGATCACAACGTCATAAGGTTCGCTCATAAGTCCTGCCCTCCCTTGGGCGCATTCATATATGTGGTCGTTACCGCGATCAAACGTCGAGCATGATGCGCTGTGGGTCTTCGATCAGGTCTTTCATCCGGACCAGGAACGAGACCGCTTCGCGACCGTCGACGATACGGTGATCGTAGCTCAGCGCCAGATACATCATCGGGCGGATTTCGATCTTGTCACCAATCGCGACCGGGCGTTTTTGGATTTTGTGCATCCCCAAAATACCCGACTGCGGCACGTTCAAAATCGGCATCGAGTTGAGTGAACCGAACACACCACCGTTGGAAATGGTGAACGTGCCGCCGCTCATTTCGTCCATACCGAGTTTGCCGTCGCGCGCGCGACGACCGAAATCGGCAATCGCGCCTTCGATTTCAACAAACCGCATGTCGTCGGCGTCTTTAAGAACCGGCACCACCAAGCCCTGCGGGGTGCCGACGGCAACGCCAATGTTGTAATAGTTTTTGTAGATCAAATCTTCGCCATAAATCTCGGCATTAACCGCTGGCCATTCTTTCAGTGCGATGCAGGCAGCACGGACGAAAAACGACATAAAGCCAAGCCGAATCCCGTGTTTTTTCTCGAACTGATCTTTGTAGGTGGCGCGCAAATCCATCGCGGCCCCCATATCGATTTCGTTCCAGGTCGTCAGCATAGCAGCCGTGTTCTGTGCCTGCTTTAGGCGCCCGGCGATGACCTTGCGCAGCTTGGTCATGCGGACTTTTTCTTCGCGCGGATTTTCAGGGCGTGGCGGCAGGTCGGCGGTTGGCGTAAAGCCTTTCGCAGGTGCCGCAGCTGCCGACGCGGCGGCACGGCGTTTGCCGGTACCGTTTTCAATCGCCTTCATCACGTCGCCTTTACTCAAGCGACCATCCGGACCGGTCCCCGCGATTTGCGTCGGATCGAGATCGTTATCATCCACCAATTTGCG
>JAFMCK010000038.1 GCA_017857825.1 Rhodospirillales bacterium | reverse complement strand
CTTAACACCGGTCACATTTGAATAATACGCATGGTAGCTGTCCGTCGCCCCGGTTCGCCCAGTTAGCACAGCAATTGCGATGATCAGCGCAATGATCGATCCAAGCACGAACAGACCGACGAAGAAATAATTGATCTTGCTGGTTCTCACGGTTCTGTCCTCATAAGTGTGCGGTCCCGGGATTGCTCTCCCCAACCAATCTATCCAAGTACTCGTCCGGGTCCATAACGTCTTCTTCAGGGGTCCGGTTCAACAGCGCCTGGACGCGGTCGGATTTTGATTTCAAAACTTCTTCGACGGTGCCGATCATCAAGATTTTGCCGCGATCCAAAATCGTAATTCGGTCTGCGATCTTAAAGGCACTGTCCAATTCGTGGGTGACGACGACGATGCTCATACCCATCGCGTCACGCATATCTAGAATCAGGTCGTCGAGGGCAGAGGCCACAACGGGGTCAAGGCCTGCCGACGGCTCATCGCAAAACAGCACGCGCGGATCCATGACGATGGCGCGCGCAAAGGCTGCCCGCTTGATCATGCCGCCTGAAAGCTCGGACGGCATTAAATCTTCAAAGCCGGAGAGTTCGACCACTTCCAGCTTCATGCGCGCCATGATTTCCATGGTCAGGGGGTCAAGATCCGTGTGCTCGTAAAGCGGCAGCATGATATTGTCGCCGACCGTCATTGAGCTGAACAATGCGCCCGATTGAAACGCAACACCGAGCTTTTTTCGGACCTCCAAGAATTCTTTGCGGCTGATCTTGTCGATGTCATAGCCCAAAATACGCATCGTGCCGGACGTCTTGTTTTCAAGCGCCATTAGGTGACGCAGCAATGTCGACTTGCCCGAACCAGAGCCGCCCATGATCACCATGATCTCTTTTTCGCGGACTTCCATGCTGACGCCCTGCAAAATCATCCGATCCCCATAGTGGGTCACTAGATCTTCGACTTCGATCACGGCGTCAGGGCCGGACTGTGGGCGTTGCCGTTTATTACGTTCTTCGAGGATAGTGGCAGGGTTTCGTGACATATTCGCTCCCTACCGTGTTGCCACGAATGCGAAAAGCATATCAGTGACGATAATCGCCGAGATCGACTGCACTACCGCGCGCGTCGTTGCCGTGCCGACGCCTTCAGCGCCGCCCTGCACGCCCGCACCATTCACCACACCGATGACCGCAATCAATATCGCAAAGATCACGCTTTTCCCGAGCCCATGCCCCAAGTCATCCAACGATAAAATATCAATAGTGTCGTGGGCGTAGGCGGCGAGCGAAATGCCCAAGTCGGCATTCACATACAAGCCCGCCGCAAACAGGCCTGTGAAAATACCAAACAACGTCAGTGCCGGCACCATTACCAGCATCGCTAATAGTGCAGGCACCACCAAAAACCGCGTCGGGTTGATCCCCATCACCTTCAGCGCATCGATTTCTTGGTTGATCTTCATGGTGCCGATGCGTGCTGCTAATGCCGAACCCGAACGGCCTGCGACTAAAATGCCGGTGATCAATGGCGCAAACTCGCGCACCACAGAGAACGCAATGCCGATGGTGACGCGACTTTCGGCACCGAAAATGCGTAGTGTATGAATGCCTTGGATCGCCAACATCACGCCGATGGTACCGGTCAGCATGAAGATAATCGGGATCGCGCGTACGCCTATTTCCATCATCTGATGGATTACAGCGGAAAGCCTCACGGGCTGGCGTTCACGCACACCGAATAGCAGCCAATAAATGCTTTCAGCAACCAGAATGCCACCGTTGCCGACGGACTCTACGAAAGCCACCGTCGTGCGACCAACGTCTTCAACCCGTTCCATTTTTGAAAGCTTCCGCTCCGCCACCCGATGCCCCCTCATTGCACCGCGGTCTCGTCAACTGACCGCAGCAATACCCTCGTCCAAGGTTGCGCAAATTTTAAAGACCCTGTCTAAGCGCGCCAACTGCAAGACACGCAGCGCCCCTTCGCTGACCGAGACCAATAGGAACTGTTGGCCTGACTTTTTTGAACTTTGCAGGCATTCCACCAGAGACGCGACCCCCGACGAGTCAATATACCCCACACCCGACAAATCGACCAGGATGGGTGCGCCTTTGCCGACCAACGCCAACAGGGCCTTTCGAGCATCCGGCGAAGACTGTAAATCGATGTCCCCAGAAAACGCGATCACCAGTGTACCGCCATTTTCTTCTACTTTATGTTCCATCAGATGCCGTTCCCTTGATTTTTTTCACCAGTCTCAACAGATTGCCGCCATCGATGGGCGGCGGCAAGAAATCAACTTCGTCCATCACTTCCGAGATCAGATGCGTCCCCAGGCCACCTGGGCGCACATCATCCAAATCACGGGGCTTGATGCGTGAAATATCAACCGGGTCCGCAAAGTCACGGATCAAGATGATCATCGCATCGACACGATGGCGCAACTCGATTGAGATGTCACCCTCACCCTCGCTGCCATAGGCATGTCGGATCACGTTCTGACAGGCCTCGTCGACGGCGAGCACGATGTCGCCGACGTCGCTACCAACAAACCCGCAGAACGTCGCCGTTTCTTTTACAGTATTGCGGATCAACCGCAGGCGATTGGCGCGCGCAGAGACACGAAGCTGCATCAGCTTTTCGCCCTGTGTCCCCGTTGCACCGGCCTCTGCGGCCTTCGCTGCTTTGCCCTGAGGTGCCCCGATATTGGCGCGCAAAGTGTCGTCAACGGCGACGATCGTTACATCATCGCGTAACGGTGCCCCGGTTTCGCCGATACGCGCGCGCACGGCGTTCAACACCAAGGCGGTACCGCCGTCACCCGCTGAACAGATCAAATCTTTCAAGCCATCAATACCGAACTCTTCGCCGCTTTCCACGTACCCTTCAGTGACACCATCGGTGAAAACAAACAAGCGACCACCGTTCAAATTGAATTCTGTTTCTGGAAAGCCGTCTTCGTCTAGCAGCGACGGCGCGATACCGAGCGGCGGTGCTTCAGCTTCAATCGCCGTGAAACTCCCGTCTGGCGCGACCACCAACGGCGGCTCGTGCCCCGCGTTGGCCAAGCGTACGTGCCCGTTTTCCGGATCATAGATACCTTGTACCAAGGTCACGAACATACCCCGGGTCGCGGTTTCGCAAATTTCGGTATTCACCAAGGTTAGCAACCGTCCAGGCTCTTTGATCGCTTTGCCGAGACAGCGGAGCAAACTCGCCGTCTTCGCCATCAGCAACGCCGCGTTCATGCCCTTCCCGGAGACGTCCCCTAACGTAAACGCGATGCGCCCATCGTCGAGCGGATAAAAATCATAAAAATCACCTGAGACAATCCGCGCAGGGACATTTACACCGCTAACCGGAAACGACGCTTCGCTCGCAGGCGGCAGCAACGAGCGTTGGATTTCTGCAGCCAGTTCAAGCTCGCGCTTAACCCGTTCTTGCTCAACCAACTGCAACGACATCCGCGCGTTGAGAACAGCGAGCCCCGCCGATGACGACAGCGCCTGCAAAAGATACAAATCATTGTTGTCGAACAGGCCATCGCCGCCGCGTTTATTGATCAACTCAATCGCGCCGATCCGCTCTCCCTTAACACTCATCGGGGCACAAAGGATGGACCGCGTCTTAAAACCGGCCTCGCTATCTACGGCAGCGTTGAAATTTGGGTCATCGGCGACATCACGGACGATCTTGCCGTCATCGTTCTGCACGCAGAAGCCGACGATGCCTTGGTCAGCCGCTAACTCAAGACCGGTGATTTCCACCGGACCGACACACGCGTTGCACAGCAGTTTTAAGCCGCACGGCGAGAGCATGAACAGGGCGCCGGCTTCGGCGTCGACGTATTCAGTAATCCGCTGCACGGCGTTCTTAAGGGTCACGTCGAGATCTTGATTGGACGCAAAATCCCGGCCCATTTCGGCCAGCAATTCCAAATGATCATGCACCGAAGGAGACGCGACGCCCAGTGCTGCCCCGCCCGATAAAACTTCGCCGCTGATGGTTTCCGCCGTCATGGCGAAACTATGCCCGGAAACGCCTAATCGGGCAATCGCGCGGACTAAACCCTGACCCGCACGTACGATCCCGGCGCGTCTTCGAGGGGCTTAAGCTTGCCGTTCCCCGGCTTGCGCGCTTTGACCTGGGCGCCTGCATACTTTTTCACCCATTTCTGCCAGTCGGGCCACCACGAACCGTCGGTCTGCTTCGCGCTCTCAAAGAATGCATCCGGGTCGGCCGGCAATTTGGCATTCGTCCAAAAGCAATATTTATAGGCGGCAGGCGGGTTCATCACACCAGCGATGTGGCCGCTGGCAGATAACACAAACCGCTTAGGCCCGTTGAAAATCTGCGTCGCCTTATAGGTCGCGGTCCAAGGTGCGATATGGTCTTCTTTGGTCGATAGCCAATACACCGGCAGTTTGATCTGGGACAAATCGATTGGCACACCGGCCAGCGTGATCCCGTCCGGCTCCACGAGTTTGTTTTCTAAATACATTTTCCGTAGATACAGCGAATGCATCATTTTCGGCATCCGCGTATTGTCGGAGTTCCAGTACAACAAATCGAACGCCATCGGCTCGCGGCCCATCAGATAATTGTTGACCACGAACGACCAGATCAGGTCGTTATCGCGCATCATGTTGAAGACTTGGCTCATGTACTGGCCGTCCAAGTAGCCCTGCTCATCCATATGCGCCTCAAGCCGGGCAAGCTGTTCTTCGTCGATGAACACGCCCAGTTCGCCGGGCTCGGAGAAGTCCACCATGGTCGTAAAAAACGTCGCGGACTTTACCCGAGTGTCGCCTTTGGCTGCCATGTAGGCCAGTGTCGCCGCCGTTAACGTACCGCCGATGCAATAGCCGATCAGATTGACGTCGGCCTCACCAGTTGCGTCCTTGATGGCGTCCAGCGCTGCCAACGGGCCATCCAGCATGTAATCTTCAAAGCCTTTACTCGCCAACTCTTTGCCCGGATTGACCCACGAAATTACGAATACAGTATGCCCCTGATCCACCGCCCATTTGATGAACGAGTTCTTCGGCTGCAAATCGAGGATGTAGAACTTGTTGATCCACGGCGGCACGATCAACAATGGACGCTTGGCCACGGTTTCGGTGGTCGGCGTGTACTGTAAAAGCTGCATCAGCTCGTTTTGATAAACAACCTTGCCCGGCGTCGTCGCCACGTTGGTACCGAGTTCAAACGCATCGGTATCGGTCATGGAGATACGCAATTCGCCCTTACCGCGCTCCAGATCGGTGAGCAGTTGATCCAGGCCTTTGATCAGGTTTTCGCCGCCGTCTTGAGGACTTTTGGGTTGGTTGCGGCGAAGTTCGACGGCGACATCGCATCCAACCATTGGCGCGTATAGAACTGCAATTTTTCCTTGGTTTTCGGATCGGTATCTTCGATCCCACCGTATTGTTTGGTCATCCAGTCCGAGGTCAGCAAGTATGACTGTTTGATGAAGTCGAATACCGCATCCTCGCTCCATGCGTCATCTTTGAAGCGCTTATCGCCGCGGGCGGGCTCAATCACCGGGGCGGCGTCTTCGCCCGCCATGCGTTTCGCCGTCGCTTGCCAAAGGTCAGCGTAACTCTTCATCAAACCTGCCTGGGCGTCGGCAAATTTGGCCGGATCAGCCATCATCTTGGCAGATGCATCCAAAAATAATTTACTGATTTCAACCGGGTCTGCGACGCTGTAGGACTCGCCGCTGCTTTGGCGTTCCATGAACGATTTGATGATGCGCTGGGTGCGTTCGGTGAAGTCTTTATACAGCGCCGCGTTGCGCTCCACGTCGACCAGCGGTTTATCGGTGCCTTCATCGGCCATGATACTTTCCCCTATGTTGAACGCATCATAGACCATATCCGTGAATGTTTTAAGTGTTGCCGTAACGGGCGCACGGTTATAACGAAGTGCATGACTTCTTCACTTGCAGCCAGCCTCGTCAAACCGAACCGGATGATCGCTCTGGCGACGACCATCACCGCAGCGGTTTTATTCATCATTACGCCACCTGTTGGCGTGCCTCCGGATGCACTGAAGGGTGCTGCGCTGGGGCTATTCGCAGTCGGCTTGTACGGCACCGTTGCCTTGCCCGAACATCTGACGGCGTTGCTGTTCTTCACCATCGCCATGGTTTTTGCGGTGGCCCCGGCCTCCGTCGTATTTTCCGGCTTTCATTCCGGCGCGTTTTGGCTGGTGTTCGGCGGGCTCGTGGTTGGGGTCGCCGTGCAGAAAACCGGGCTCGGCGTCAAACTGGCGACCGCCGTAACCTCGCGGCTGCCCAGCAACTATCCGTCAATGGTGATTGGCGTTGCCGCCGTGGGACTCGGACTGGCGTTCGTGATGCCATCGACGATGGGGCGAGTGGTCTTGTTAACGCCGATTGTGGTCGCGCTTTGTGATCATCTGAATTATGAGGCCGGATCACGCGAACGCACCGGTCTTATTCTCGCCATGGCCTGTGGCACCTGGATGCCATCCAGCGGCATATTGCCGTCGAACGTGCCAAATATGGTGCTGGTGGGTGTCGCCGAGACCTTGTTCGGCATGACATTTACCTATGGCGACTACATGCTGACACACATGCCCGTTAACGGCTTAACCAAACTGGTACTGATCATCGGCTTAGTGATGGTATTGTTTCCGGGCCGCCGCGGCAGTCATGCAGCACCAGCGCCGGACAAAACACCGCTCAGCGCCGATGGCCGCAAACTCGCTGTAATCTTGGCACTGACGTTAGGCTTTTGGGTCACCGATTTTATTCACGGCATCTCACCGGCATGGGTCGCCTTGGCCGCTGCCGTGGCCTGCTTGTGGCCCAGCATTGGATTGGTCAGCGGTGACGATCTGCGCACCAAGGTCAATTTTCCAACCACGTTCTATGTCGCCAGCATCCTGAGCTTGGGCGCCGTGCTGGTCGAAACCGGTGCCGGCGACTTTCTTGGCGGCTGGATGCTGCATCACCTGCCACTTGACCCGGAAGCTCCGTTTACCTCGTTTTATGCCGTCGTCGGCCTCGGCGCGCTCGTCAATATGGCGTCGACCGCGCCGAGTGTGCCGGCAATCCTGGGCCCGCTCGCCGATGAACTCGCCACCGGATCGGGCATTCCGCTTCGCACAATCATGATGACCCAGGTGATATCATATTCGACTGTGGTTCTGCCCTATCAGGTGCCACCTGTAATCGTCGCCATGCAGTTAGGCGGCGTCAGCATGCGTGACGGCGCCAAGATGACCTTGGCACTGGCCGCAATCTCGCTGCTGGTGTTGGTGCCGCTGAATTATCTGTGGTGGTCCTGGCTTGGGATTATGGGGTGATCACTCTAGACCATCCGTCGCGACGATAAACGCATGCCCACAAAAGATAAAGGCCGGGATAAAATCCCAGCCTTTATCATGTATGAACGTCTTCAGCTTATTTGACGTTTTAAATAGGCCCCCCCCACCAGTAGATGGCGGTGAACAAGAACAGCCAAACCACGTCAACGAAGTGCCAATACCAAGCAGCCGCTTCAAAGCCGACGTGGCTTTCCGGTGTCCAATGATCCTTAAGCGTGCGGAAATAGCAGACAGTTAAGAAGATCGTGCCCACGATCACATGGAAGCCATGGAAGCCGGTCGCCAAATAGAACGTCGACGAATAGATGCCATCTTTAAAGCCAAACGTCGCGTGACTGTACTCGAGAGCCTGACAAGCCGTGAACAGCAGGCCCAAGATCACCGTCAGCAAAATGCCGGTCGCGGCGCGCTTGTTGTCACCTAAGCGAATAGCATGGTGTGCATACGTCACCGTGACGCCCGACGTCAGCAAGATCAGCGTGTTCAGGAACGGAAGATCCCACGTCGGCAGTGCCACAATACCTTCAGGCGGCCACGTCGGTGAAGCGACGAAACTGATCGCCGGGATCGCGGCGTTGAAGTACGCCCAGAAAAAAGCAAAGAAAAACATGACCTCGGAAACGATGAACAACAGCATGCCCATACGCAGACCGTGCCGGACTTCATCGGTGTGATCATGACCATTTCGCGCTTCGATGATGACGTCGCGCCACCACAAAATCGAACACGCGATCAATGCAATTAAAAATCCGACCATCGGCACATAGGTGCTGCCGTGCATATACATAATCGCCGCAATCGCCATGGCAAATGCAAATACGCTCGACAAAAATGGCCATGGGCTCGGATTGACGATGTGATAGGGATGACTCTTCACGGCACTCATCGATTTATTCCCCCTCGGGTTCTCAAAGTCTTAAATACATGTTGAGCGCTCCCCGCGCTCAACCGCCGATGTCGACCGGGGTCGACTTTTGTTTTAACGCCGATACCTGACCGTCGGTCTCCGATTTTTTCGGATAGAACGTGTAGGACAGCGTGATGGTTGTGACTTCCTCAGTGCTGCGGTCTTGGCGAATTTCCGGATCGACATAGAACGTAACGGGCATGTCGACGGTTTCACCGGGCTGCAACGTTTGCTCGGTAAAGCAAAAGCAATCGATCTTTACGAAATACTGGCCGATCTTCAACGGCGTCACGTTGAACGTGGCCGTCCCTGTAATCGGATGGTCGGAATTGTTGGTCGCGGTGTAAAATGCTAACCCTTCTTCGCCCAGCTTGAGATTTACCGCGCGTTGCACCGGCTTAAACGTCCATGGCAAGGTTGGATTGATATTCGCATCAAAGCGCACGGTGAAGTCGATGTCCGTGGCCTGTTCCGGTGCCGCAGCTTCGATACCCGGTGTCCCGCCAAGCCCTGTGACTTGGCAGAACAACTTGTACAGCGGCACGGATGCATACGCGAGCCCCACCATGCCGGCGACGAGTGAGGCGCATGCCAAAGCAGTCCTGACATTTCGCCGGGCATCTTTTTGCTGGGGTTTCGCCATCAATCTATATCCAACCTTTTATGGCTTATTCAGCCGGCTGCTTACCGGACATATCCGGCTGGTCTTCGAAGGTGTGGAACGGTGCTGGACTCGGCACATGCCATTCCAATGTTGTCGCACCTTCACCCCACGGGTTTTGTTCAGCTTTGGTACCCGCCGCATAGGTGCGGTACAGGATCCAGAAGAACAACATCGTACCCACCGCAGTAATCAATGCACCCACCGAACTGACATAGTTCCAGCCCGCATAGGCATCCGGATAATCCGGAATACGGCGCGGCATACCGGCAAGGCCAGCAAAGTGCTGCGGGAAGAACAAGATGTTCACGCCGACAAAGAACATCCAGAATTGAATTTTACCAAGCGTCTCGTTGTACTGCTTGCCCGACATTTTGCCGATCCAATAGTACCAGCCCGCAAACATCGCAAAGATTGCGGCGATCGCCATCACATAGTGAAAATGCGCAACCACGAAGTACGTATCGTGGAACACCAAATCCGCAGACGAGTTTGCTAACGTCACACCGGTCACACCCCCCATGACAAACAGGAAGATGAAGCCGAACGCATACAGCATTGGGGTTTTGAACTCGATCGAGCCGCCCCACATCGTTGCCAGCCACGAGAAGATTTTGACCCCCGTCGGCACCGCAATGACCAAGGTCGCCGCGGTAAAGTAAGCACGCGTATCAACGTCCAGACCGACCGTGTACATGTGGTGTGCCCACACGACAAAGCCGACGACACCAATGGCGACCATCGCATACGCCATGCCGAGATAGCCGAACACCGGCTTTTTCGAGAACGTCGAGACGATCTGAGAGATGAGACCGAATGCCGGCAGAATGATGATGTAAACTTCCGGATGACCAAAGAACCAGAACAAGTGCTGCCACAAGACCGGGTCGCCACCGGCGGCCGGATCGAAGAACGCGGTGCCGAAGTTACGGTCGGTGAGCAGCATCGTCAGCGCACCTGCCAAAACCGGCAGCGCCAGCAACAGCAAGAACGCGGTCACCAAGATTGACCAAACGAACAGCGGCATTTTGTGCAGTGTCATGCCTGGCGCACGCATGTTGAAAATGGTCACGATAAAGTTGATTGCACCCAGAATCGACGACGCACCAGCAAGGTGCAGCGACAAGATACCGAAATCAACAGCAGCGCCTGGATGATAAATACTAGATGACAATGGTGGGTATACAGTCCAACCGGTGCCCACACCCGAGCCCACGAAGGCCGAGATCAGCAATAACGCAAGCCCAGCAATCAAAAGCCAAAGGCTGATGTTATTCATCCGCGGGAACGCCATGTCCGGCGCACCGATCATCAACGGTACAAACCAGTTGCCGAAGCCACCGATCAGCGCCGGCATCACAACAAAGAACACCATGAGAAAGCCATGCGCGGTCAGCAGAACGTTATAGAACTGCATATCCGGCGCACCACCGGTCAGGTACTGCAAGCCAGGCTCGGCCAATTCAAGGCGCATGAACCAAGACATACCGCCCCCGACCAAAGCCGCGAACATCGACACGAACATATAAACTGTTCCGATGTCTTTGTGGTTGGTGGAGCAGAACCAGCGGGAGAAAAAGCCCGGGTAGTGATCGCCATGATCGTCATGTGCGTGGGCGTCAGCAGCGTTTGCCATAGTGCGTCCCTCTTACTTTAAATGTTACGTCGCAATTAACGAGCAGCGCTGGCATCAGCCACGCGCACCGTTTCAACGTTATCGATTGCCGCAATGTCCCGGGTCATAGGAACCGGCGGCGCATCGGATGCGAAAGTTTGCTGTGCTTGCTTGGTCCAGGCTTCGAACTCTTCTTTCGAAACCGCCAAAATCGCAATCGGCATGAAACCATGGTTCACGCCGCACAGCTCAGAACACATGCCGTAAATCGTCTTGCCAGCATACTTTTCGTGAATACGCGTCCACGTTTCGTTGATGCGGCCCGGGATCGTGTCCAATTTAACCGACAATGACGGCAACGCCCAGTTGTGGTTGACGTCGTTGGACGTCAGCAGCAGTCGGATGTTGGTTTCAACCGGCAGCACGACCTTGTTGTCGACCGTCAGCAAACGCGGCTGACCTGCCTTCAGTTCGTCTTCGGGGATCATCAAGCTATCGAACGTAAAATCGCCGTTATCAGGATAATTGTAAGTCCAGTACCACTGATTCCCGGTGACTTTTAGGGTCATGTCGGCTTCGGGGATGCTGTCAGCGAAATATAGGTGCTTCAGCGACGGTACGGCGATCCCTACCAAGATCAAAATGGGCACCACCGTCCACACGACTTCGAGCATCGTATGGTGTGTCGTCTTTGACGGCACGGGATTGCGCTTCGCGTTGAAGCGCACCGCGATGTAGGCCATCAAGCCCAACACGAAAATGACGATCAACGTTTCAATCACCAAAAGCTGTGCGTTGAAGGCAACGATTCGCTCCGCCGTCGGCGACGCTGGCTCTTGCAGCCACATTTGCCAAGGCGCTGAGCGCACTTCGCCGGCAGGGCCTGCGAAGGCGCTACCAAAGGAAACCACAGCGCCTATCAGCGCCAACCCGAAAGTCATAAACTTGTTTCGCATTCGTCTCACCTGATCAAGGGCCCCCCACCATAGGGTTGCCAGCTCTGGTTTTTCCGAACCTTTTTCATGACGCTTACGCGACACGTAAAGGATTGTTATGAGCGTCTTGTAAACGCGCTACTCAGATTGAGCAAGCAACCTGTCATCGCTTTTAACGCCATTTACGCAGCCTCGACATGCCTCGGCCCGGTGCATGTTTAAACTACATGCTTATATAGTGATTTTGGGATGCTTTGGGTCTGATGACAAGGGGCGTTTCTCGAAAAAGCGCAGAACCAATTTAAGATTCCGCTCGTAGAAACCATAGATAATTCGTGCATTTTCTGATGCAGAGGCCTAAACCCTGGCCGCACGAGCGACTGCACCCACATGGGCGCCCATATTGGATAATTCTGACAGCGGGTCAGATGATGACAGATGAGAAGCAAAAAATGACCGATACCGACGTAATTGCCTCGACCAACCTCACGGACTCAGCCCCTGCTTCGCCGAAAGACGGCGCGAAGCGGCGCCGTAATATTTTCTTGGCCATCGTTTTGGCCATTGGCGCACTCAGCATGTACGCCAGCATCTTCTACCGGCTTTCCGTAAGCCCCCTTGAGTAGTCGACGCTAACACCGATTCCGAAAAAATAGTCAGGTATAGCCGATGGACGCACAGTTTGATGTTCAGTCGCTGGTTCACACCAACGCGCTGCTGAACGGTATTTCAGTCATTTTCCTGGGCCTCGGGTTCTATTTCATCAAAAGGGGTGAGTGGAAAAAACACCGCGCCATGATGATTTGTGCGCTGGTTGCGTCGGGATTATTTTTAATTTCCTACGTCATCTATAAATTGAATTCAGGGTTCGCCCAATTCGGCGGCGAAGGCTTTATTCGCACCTTTTATTTCACGTTTCTTTTTGTGCACGTGCTGGGCGCCATTGCCATCGTACCGCTGGTGCCGATCACCGCGTTTCGCGCACTCAGCCAGCGTTTTGATCAACACAAAAAGATCGCCCGGATAACCTGGCCGCTGTGGATGTACGTCGGCATCTCAGGCGTCATGGTGTATGTGATGGCGGTACACCTATATCCCTACTCCGGAGGCTGAGTTGGCCATGCAGACGATCGGATCGTCTGAGCAGCAACGCTGGAACGCCATCGAAGGCTTTCGACCCTGCTTCGCCGACCCGGCGCATATGCGTGAGTTGCGCGGTTGGAGCCTGATCGCCGTCGGCGCGTTGGCGGTCGCGGGTGTGTTCGCTTTATTGCTCGCGATCTCGCGGATTCCCGGTGCCGACTCGCTATTCCCATGGCCGGTCGCGTTCTACGAAAAAAGCCTGATTATCCATGTCGTGTTTTCGTTCGTGGTTTGGTTTTTGGCCGGCGGCATTATCTTTATGCAGATTGCCGCGCTGAGATTGTCGTCCGCCCATCCTCTGCTGCCGACCCTGGGGCGCACCGGCGTCGGCGCCATGATCGCCGCGTTCGCGCTGCTGGCGATCCCCGCCTTGCTGGATCGGGGCGCACCATCACTGAACAACTATGTGCCGGCGATCATTGACCCTATTTATTATGTCGGCCTGCTGTTCGCTGCGTTTGCCGCTGCCGCCGGTGCGGTGCGCACATTGGCCAACGGGTTCGCCCGTTCAGGCCCGTTGGAGCCCGTGGGTGCGACTGGCCTCGCCGCCGCCGTGGTCGCACTGGCCGCGCTACTAGCTTTTGCAATATCATGGAACCGACTGGGCCATTTACCGTCCAGCCCGGCGGTTAACGAGGACCTGTTTTGGGCCGGCGGGCATATTTTGCAGTTTTTAAACGTCGTCATCATGATCGGCGCTTGGACGATTCTCGGCGGGCGCGCACTCGGTCGTCCCATTGTCCAACCACGCATTGTGATGGCCGCTCTTGGGTTGGCCGCGTTGCTGGCGGTCGTGGGGCTCAGCCTGCAATTCGTGCATCCCCCGTTCTCGGTTGATGAACGCAACCTGTTCACGCTGTATCAATTCGCCCTCGCCCCGGCACCGATTGCGGTCGGCTTACTGGCCGCTTTCGCCTTACTGCGGACACCCTGCGCGGACGGGGCGCCAGCGCGGACGGCGCGGGGTGGGCTCATCGTCTCGCTAATTGTGTTTTTTGCCGGCGGCATCTTAGGCGTTTTCGTTGACGGCGCCGACACTCGCACGCCTGCCCACTATCACGGCGTCATCGGCGGCGTAAACGTCGCCTTGATGGGCATGTTCTATGTCTTTGTATTGCCGTTGCTGGAGCGCGGCCTGGTCCGTTGGCGCTGGCCGACGGTGTCTTTATGGCTTTACGGCGTCGGGCAATTTCTGCACAGCATGGGGTTATTTATCGCCGGCGGCTACGGCGCACCGCGCAAGGTCGCGGACACGGCGCCTGGGCTGGATGTGCTTGGCAACTGGGTTGGGCACGTCGGAATCGGCATCGGCGGTGTAATCGCGGTGCTGGGGGGAATCATGTTTATCTGGATCACGGCGCGGCAACTTTTGTCCCGCAAAATCTGAAAACCGGAAGTGCTGGAAGTTACGGGGACGATCCTCTATAACGCGGGCACGCAAAAACGGATGTGAGTAATATGATCGAAAGCGGCCCAAATGGTACGGCGCTCGAACACGCGAAGCATGTTGCACCAAATGGTGCGGACGTAGACATGGCAGACGCGGGTCCGCGCTTCCGTCTCAATGATTTCGTGGTCTTACTTAAGCCCCGCATCATGTCGTTGGTGGTGCTGACCGGTTTGGTCGGCTTGCTGATGGCGCCGGGCGGCGCCACGGCGACAACGGGTCTGATGGCGATTGCGTGCATTGCCGCCGGCGCCGGTGCCGCTGGTGCCATTAACATGTGGTATGACCGCGACATCGATTTGGTCATGCGCCGCACTCAGAATCGGCCTTTACCGGGCGGTCGTGTCGGCCCGCAATTGGCGCTGGGCTACGGCTTGGTGCTCGGAATCGGCTCAATTTCGCTGATGACCTTCAAAGTCGGCTACGTCCCCGCCGCATTGTTGGCGCTGACGATTTTTTATTACGTTATTATCTATACCGCTTGGTTGAAGCGCCGCACGCCGCAGAACATCGTCATCGGCGGCGCTGCAGGCGCTTTCCCGCCGTTGATCGGTTGGGCGGCTGTGACCGGCACCGTGGACCCGGGCGGCATTGCGCTATTCATGATTATCTTCCTTTGGACGCCGCCGCATTCCTGGGCATTGGCACTTTTCCGCAGCGAAGATTACGCCAACGCCGGTGTCCCGATGTTGCCCGTCGTCTCCGGTGAGCACGAAACCAAGCGTCAGATGCTGATCTATACGGTGCTGATGATTGCTTCGACGTTGGCTCCTGCGGCGCTCGGTGTTTCCGGTCTGTTTTATCTGGTAACCGCGATCACTCTGGGCGGGATCTTTTGGGTCAAGATGTGGCGGCTTTGGAAGGTCGAGGGGACAGAACCCGCAAAGCCGTTGTTCTTATATTCGATTTTGTATTTGTTCTTGATTTTCTTAGCGATGATCGCCGACCGCTTGGTATTTTTCCCGGTCGTCTGACCCAATGCCGGACAGTCACGCAGCCCCTGCGTATCAACAGCTTGAATCTCGTTTTCGCCGCATCGCCTTGATCGGCGAAGCCGAGGGCGTGCTGCATTGGGACTACGCTGCGATCATGCCGTCCGGCGGTGCCGAAGCGCGAAGCGAACAGCTCGCCGAACTCGGTGCCATCGCGCACGGGCTTTTGGTCGCGCCGGATACCCGCGATCTTTTGGACACCGCGACAAACGAAGCCGACACGTTGGACGATTGGCAGGTCGCCAACCTCCGCGAGATGAAGCGCCGCCACAAGCGCGCCTCTGCGCTCGACGAAGACTTTGTGACACGCATGGCCCGCGCCTCCAGTACGTCAGAGCAAGCGTGGCGTAGAGCCCGTGCGGAAAGCGACTTTTCCATCGTCACTCAGCCGCTCTCCACCCTTATCGACATGGTGCGGGAAAAAGCCGATCGCATTGGTACCGCGCTTAACCTTGCACCCTATGACGCATTGTTGGATGCGTTCGAGCCGGGTGCGCGCACGGCCAGCATTGACCCCGTGTTTGACGACCTAGCCGCGTTTTTGCCAGATTTCCTTGAAGACGTGCTCGCGCACCAAGCGCGCCAGCCTGCCATCATCAAACCCGAAGGTCCGTTCCCGAAATCGGCACAACGTGAACTCGGCATCGAATTCATGAAGGTCTTGGGCTTTGATTTTCGGCACGGTCGCTTGGACGTCAGCCATCATCCGTTCTGCGGCGGTGTGCCGGACGATGTTCGCATTACAACGCGTTATGACGAAGACGATTTCACGTCTGCGCTGATGGGCGTGCTGCACGAAACCGGCCATGCGCTTTACAGCCAAGGTCTGCCCGAAGATTGGCGCCTGCAGCCGGTCGGCGAAGCACTCGGCATGTCGATCCACGAAAGCCAATCGTTGATGATGGAGATGCAAGTCTGCCGGTCGCGCCGCTTCTTGGAATTCGCGATCCCGAAAATGCAGGCTGCCTTTAACAATCCAGGCCCGTGGTGGAACATCGAAAATATGATCCGCGTGTATCACAACGTGGACCGCAGTCTCATTCGCGTCGACGCCGACGAGGTTACCTATCCACTGCACATCATCGTGCGCTATCGGCTTGAACAAAAGCTGCTGGCCGGCACCCTTGATGTCGCCGATATCCCGGAAGCTTGGAACGCATCATTCGCTGATCTGGTGGGCACCAAAGTACCCGACGACGCCCACGGCTGCCTACAAGACATTCATTGGTTCGATGGTATGATCGGATATTTCCCGACGTATACCTTGGGGGCGATGACAGCCGCACAATTCTATCAAGCGGCCTGCACCCAAGACCCGTCAATCCCAGCTGGCATTACTGACGGCGACTTCCAACCGCTGGTGGCCTGGTTGCGCGACAACATTCACACCACCGGTCGCCTCGAATCCGCCCCAGACCTGCTGACCCGTGTCACCGGCCGACCGCTCGAAGCGGCGCCGTTTAAGGCGCACTTAAAATCACGCTACTTGCCAGATTAAGAAAGCCCCCTCACCTAGCCTCTCCCCCATAATTGGAGGAGAGGGATTCCTGTCAGCCTTGTCTATGCAGCCCGGCCCCGATACGTTAGCGAAAATCAGCTGCTGCTCCTTGGGAGGATACGTTTTTGCGATATATTTCGACCCGCGGCCGTGCGCCGGAGCTCGGTTTCGAGGATGTTTTGCTGTCCGGACTCGCGCGCGACGGCGGCCTATATGTCCCCGCTGTCTGGCCACGTTTTAATGCCGCTCAACTCGAAGCTATGAAGGCCCTGGATTACAATGGCTTGGCACTCGAAGTGATCCGTCCTTTCGTCGGCGGCGCCATTGACGATGCCGACCTGAAGGCGATCATCGACAAAGCCTACGCAACATTCGAGACCCCGGAGATCACCCCGCTGATCGAGCTCGAAGACGGGTTATTTGTAATGGAGCTATTCCATGGCCCGACCCTGGCGTTCAAAGACGTCGCCATGCAGTTGTTGGGAGGCCTATTCGATCACGTGCTCAAAGCACGCGGCGAGCGAGTAACGATTGTCGGTGCGACCTCCGGCGATACCGGCTCGGCGGCGATTGCCGCCTGTCAGGGCAAAGAAGCGGTCGATATCTATATGCTGCACCCAAAGGGCCGGGTCTCCGAAGTGCAGCGGCGCCAGATGACCACGGTGATCGCAGATAACGTTTATAACCTCGCCGTCGATGGCACCTTTGATGATTGCCAAGACTTGGTGAAGGCAATGTTCAACGACACGCCGTTTCGCGACCGCCACCATTTGTCAGCGGTGAACTCGATCAACTGGGCCCGGGTGATGGTGCAGATCGTGTATTACTTCCATGCGGCCTTACATTTGGGTGCACCCGAAAAAGCGGTGTCGTTCAGTGTGCCGACCGGCAACTTCGGTAACGTGTTCGCAGGTTACGGCGCAAAGCAAATGGGGCTGCCGATCAAACGATTGTTGGTCGCTTCCAACGCCAACGACATCTTGGCGCGCTTTTTTGACGGTGGCGAGATGCGCATGGACGGGGTCGTCCCGACGATCAGCCCAAGCATGGACATTCAAGTCTCCAGCAACTTCGAGCGTTTGCTGTTCGACATGCTGGGCCGGGACGGCAATCGCGTGACTGAAACATTAAAGACATTTCGCGACACCGGCAGCTTTCGTATCGACAAAAAACTACTGGAGAAAGTGCGCGAAACCTTTGACGGCGCGCGCTACGACGACAATCAAACGTCTGAAGTCATTCGCAATGTATATGACACCACAGGCATGCTGCTGGACCCACACTCGGCCATCGGTGTCGCAGCTGCGACCAGCCCCGAAAACCGCGACCACGACGGCACACCGATGGTGGTGTTAGCAACGGCGCATCCGGCAAAATTTCCGGACGCCGTCGAAGCCGCCAGCGGCGTTCGTCCGGCACTCCCGGATCGTCTCGCCGATCTGTATGATCGGCCCGAAAAAGCACAAGACATCGCAAATGATCTGGGCGCCATCGAAGCCTTGATCGACGAAACCCAATCACAGAATGTGCCGGCAAGATGACCGTCCGCGTGACACAGCTTGATAACGGCATGCGCGTCGCCACAGACGCCATGGCAACGGTCGAAACGGTGAGCCTAGGCGCCTGGGTCGAGACCGGGGCCCGCGACGAAGCGCCGGAAATCAACGGCATCTCGCACTTGCTGGAGCACATGGTTTTTAAGGGCACCGAGCGTCGCTCGGCCCGCGCCATCGCCGAAGAAATTGAAGCCGTCGGTGGGCATTTGAATGCCTACACGTCGCGCGAAAACACGGCGTATTATGCGAAGGTCCTCAAAGACGATATTGGGCTCGCTGTGGATCTGGTGTCTGACATCGTGCTTAACGCGACCATGGACCCGGTCGAGCTTGAGCGTGAAAAATCCGTGATCTGTCAGGAAATCCATCAAGCCCACGACACGCCGGACGACATCGTCTTCGACAGCTTGCAGGAAACCGCCTACCCCGAGCAAGCGATCGGTCGGCCGGTATTGGGCACCGAACAAATCGTAAGGGGCCTCGCCCGCGACGACATCGCCAACTATCGTACCACCGGCTATACGGCGCCTGCCGTTGTATTCTGTGCGGCCGGCCGCGTTGATCATGATGTACTGGTCGACCTCATCGCCGACGCTTTCGATGCACTCCCCGCAACACCCCGAAGTGTCCGCACACCGGCCACCTACAAAGGCGGCGATCACCGGACCGAACGTGACTTGGAACAAGTGCATATCGTGCTCGGCCTCGAAGGGGTCGGCTATAAAGAAGATGCCTTTTATGCAGCGTCGGTGCTATCGACGCTGTTCGGCGGCGGCATGTCATCGCGCTTGTTCCAGGAAATCCGAGAAGAACGCGGGCTCGCATATTCGATCTATTCGTTCCTGTCATGCTGCGAAGATTCCGGCATGTTCGGCATTTATGCCGGCACCGGCACCGACGAAGTCGGCGAGTTGTTACCGATAATTGCAGGCGAAGCGGAAAAGCTGATCGGCACGCTCAGCGAAGACGAAACCGCCCGCGCACGCGCACAACTGAAAGCCAATATTTTGATGGCTCGCGAAAGCACGTCGGCGCGTGCCGAACAACTGGCACGCCATCTGATGCTGTTTGATCGCCCACTTGATGTTGCTGAATTGGTGGAAAAAATCGACGCCGTCGACGATGCCGCGGTCAAAGCCGTCGCCGAGCGTTTGTTCAAAGGTACGCCGACATTGGCTGCCATCGGTCCGGTTAGCAACGTCGAAGCATTCGACACCCTAGCCGCCCGTTTCGCGTAAGCGATATGCACCCCGCCAACATCCTGCTTGAGCCCGGCCACTTCGTACGCCATCCCAAAGCACCTGAACTGGGCCTGGGCCGCGTGCAAACAATTGTCGGCGATAAGATCACAGTGAACTTCGAAAACGCCGGAAAACTGATCGTCGACGGCGCGGTAATCGAATTGCTGGCAACTGATCCGAATAAAACCAGCTAAAGATACGCCGCCTTAGCGGTCCGCCGCCCGACTGCCGCGCGCCATGTCGGTAATCAACGCAACCTCTTCAGCCGGCAGCGCATCGGGGAGCCCCTGCTCGAGCGGGTCAAAATGGAACAGGTACAAGCGCGACACAAACGCAGCGATGGGCAGCGAGCTCTCGCCAAAACGCTCGCCATGGCCCTCGGTGGCAACAACCACGTCATTGCCCCAATCCTGACCGCTGTCGTTGTTAGGATTGAAGAAATACACCC
>JAFMCK010000290.1 GCA_017857825.1 Rhodospirillales bacterium | reverse complement strand
GTCTGCATGGCCGAAATCGCCAAGCAGTTGACCGTGATGCCGTATCGATGGGCTTCGGTGTTGGTGATCTTGGAAAAGGTCTCAAGCCCCGCCTTGGTCGCGGCATAGACGCTGTCGCCCCGCTTGCATAAGCGGTGCGACATGGAAATCATGTTGAGTATCCGTCCGGACCGACGGCGCATCATCGCCTTTAAGACGCGCTTCGTCAGCAACATCGGGGCCATCAAATTCACCGTTACCTGATTGACGATATCGGCATCCGACATCATCACCAATGGCGTCGGCGACAAAACGGCTGCATTGTTGATCAGCACGCTGATATCGGGATGATCTTTGACGACCTGATCGACGACGGCAGCGGTCCCGTCAGGCGACGCAAAGTCACAGCGCACACCTGTCACATTCGGCGCATCGATAGTGTCGCCGCTTTTGCTCAGCGAGATAATCCTGTTGTCTGCCGACAGCCGTTCGACGATCGACGCGCCGATACCGCGCGACCCACCGGTAATAAGGACCGTCTCGCCTTTCATCAACCGGCCAACTTGTTCATCACATAATCGGTCATGCTGTCGACAGTCCGAAACGGCGAAACCGCACTGACTATGGCAGTTTCATCAACGATTTCAATCTCGTTGCCGGTTTTGTCACGGATGGTTTCTTCCAGACCGACAACGATGCCCACAAGGTCCAACGAGTCGATGACGCTGCCACTGCCGAAAAGATGGAAGTCACCGGTCACCTCTTCCGATATCCCTTTGTCGCGGAGTGCAGCTTCAACACCTTCGATGATTAACGCTTTGACGTCTTCGGAATTCAAGGCGGTCTCCTTCACATATTAATGCGACTGATTGCACGGATACGCATGGCTATGCCGGAACGGATCGGCTTCGATCTTGGTTTTAAATATATCCAACGTGCGTTTAATTTCCGACATACAGAACATCGCGCCCGCATAAGACACAACCTTAAAGCATTTCTCCGCTTGCAGTTCGTCCCACCAAGCGCCCCAGTCGGTATTGTATTCGTATTCATCGGTCATACTGCGGACATACATTTCGAATTGCATGTCGACAGGCGCACCCGCTCCATCGAAAACATCGCCCGGAAAGGCCTTCATGGATCGGTAGGGTACGTTTGCGCGCTCTTCGCCCATGTGCAAAAACGTTGCGCCACCAATAAATTCCGTTCCCACAAACAAGTTGATCGCATCCAGATCATACATTCTGTCATACGCCGAGCCGGCCCCAAAAGACGTCGGGCAAAGACCTAATACAATGTCATCGGCCAACGGGCCGGATGCGCAAACCGAATGGAACGGATGAATACTGCGGCGCGTCTCAGGCAGCTTTCTGTAGTACTCCGTCAACGCGCCCGTTTCCGACACGCTTTCGGCCGCGTGCCAAACCCGGCTTTCGGTGAATGCAAAGGTAAAGGTCGGCATCACCAACGTCGCCTCGGGGCCGAGCACGTCGCGCAGCACATCGACGACCGCCGCTGCCCCACCTTCGAGCAAACCGAATTTCAGCAACGAACTGTGCACCACGACGACGCGGTCTTGCGGGATGTCCAACGCCGACAAGGTATCGTGGATATCGATGATCGGCGTTCTACGCATTTTCCCAGCGCCGCCGTGTCTTTAGCCGGTCCGTCACTTCGACACCGTCGACGAACGATATCTCGCGCGGCACCTTGAAACGGTCCAGGCTTGCGCCGCAATGCGCCATGATGGCACGGCGGGTCTCGTCGAAATTCGCATTCGCATCGCGCAATTCGATCTGCGCCGCGACAACCTCGCCGACGAGACGATTTTTCTTGCCAAATACAACCGCGTTGGCGACGCAATCCAGCCCCATTAGGCAGTTTTCGACTTCGTTCGGATACACCTTCAGGCCCGACACATTGATAATATCGGTCGCGCGGCCTTTGAAGCGAAGGTATTCGTCGTCGACATCGACCAGATCGCCGGTGCAGAACCATTCGTCCCGGTTCGGCTCGAAGCGGCCACCGTCGTCGTCGAAGATCACCCGCCCGACCATGACCGACGAGGTTTTGACCCACAGAATGCCGTCTTCGATTTTCGTTTCCAGGCCCTCGCCGACCAGCTTGACCCAAGTGTTTTCGTTGCCGCGCGACGAGGTCATCAAGACGCCAACCTCGGACAGGCCGTAGGTCTGCTTGAAGCGCACATCCGGCATGATTTCGTTCAAGCGCCCAAGCAGTGCCTCGTTCATTACTTCCGTGCCGTAGGTCACGATCTTCAGCGACGTGAGATCGAACCGCTGCCATGCTTCGCTGACCAGCATTATCGACAGGAAGGTCGGCGTCGTCGGCAGCAGATCGACATTGAACTTTTCGATTTGCGCCAATACCGCATCGATGCCCCGATCCTCGCTGAACACGATCGAGCCGCGCCCCAGCAGGATCGACATCAAGGTATTGAAACCGCCCATATGATCGAACAGCAAAAGCGGAATAGCACGCGCACTACGCGGTTGGCGCGTCGAAAATTTTTCCAATAAAAACAATACATTATGGACAATTGCCTTGGGCCGGCCAGAGGTCCCCGACGTGAACACCACAAGCCCCGGCGCATCCTTTGGGATGACGTTTTCAAGCGGCCCGTCCGTCGCATCCGCAAACGCCTTGAACGCCAGACCGGCGCCCGTCGCATCGACTTCAAAGGCGGGTTTCAGGGCGTTGATTTCAGCCAGATTGGATTTCAAAGATTTCACAGTGTTCGGGATCACGATATTGCCGTTCATCAGCAACGCCAGTAACGCCGCCACGGAAAGAAACGAAAAGTCGCCGACAATCGTCACCGCGACATCCGGCCCGATCTTGTGATCCGCCAAAAGTGCACGCACGCGTGCGACCTCAGCCGCCAATTCGCCGTGCGTTTTCAGCTGCCGGTCCGACAGATAAAACGGCGCGTCGCTTCCCGTCGCCAGCAGTGTTTCTCGCCAATCTTGTTCCGACATCTAGCACCCAATTAAAACCATCAAAGCAATATGCAATCGATGGATATATCTGTTCCGCCGTGCAGAACCCAAATCGACTCTAGCGCATTTAACCGTATAAAAGTTACCAATTCGTCTAACATGCGGCAGCGGTGACAGGCAATGTTACCCGTCATATCGCCGCGTTTGCTTTCATCGCGCCCAGATCGTCGACCATTTTTTGCAGCGGCCCGCTCCAATCACCCAACACCGATTGGCGGTACAATTTCATCGTCGGATACCACGGCGTCGTTTCCCCCCGAAGGCCCCATCTGAAATCCGGCCCGCGCGCGATCAGCGTCCATACCGGCCGCCCCAACGCACCGGCAAGATGACAAATCGCGGTATCGACCGTGATCACCAGATCCAGTGCATCCATTACGCCGGCGACATCCGCAAAGGTCTCGAACTCGGCACCGATATTGACGATGCGCGCCGGCATATCCTGCTCGTAGTCGGGTAGTTTTTTGCTCAGGCAAAAGAACGTCACGTTGTCGACCTGCAACAGCGTCTTCATTTGTTCCAGCGAAGACGAGCGGAAATAGTCGTTGGTATGGTTCGAATTACCGCGCCAGCACAGCCCAACTTTCAGGCCTTCGTACGACGCCACCCGCGCACGCCACTTCTCTTTGACACCTTCGGGCGCACACAGATAAGGGGCATCGCCGGGTATTGTGTCTTCGTCGGTGCCGAACACATACGGCAGGCTCATGATTGGACA
>JAFMCK010000289.1 GCA_017857825.1 Rhodospirillales bacterium | reverse complement strand
GATGCCCGCGATGTTGCCGCGCAGTTGATTGAGCACGGCGTGCGCATCGGCGCGAACTCCCCCGTTCGCATGCGCGCTGTTACGCACTTGGATGTGGATGCTGCGGGTATCGATTTCGCCTTGGACACGCTGCGCAAAGTTTTGCGCTAACGTTAGGTCTTTCCATTGTCTTCGTCATTCCCGCCTAGGCGGAAGCCATCAAGCCTCAAATGAGGCCGGCCAGCGGCGACGACGGGTCGGCGTACATTTTGCGCGGCATACGACCGGCAAGGTACGCAAGGCGCCCCGCTTCCACCGCATGTTTCATGGCACGAGCCATTTTGATGGGGTCTTTGGCTTCGGCTATGGCGGTGTTCATCAACACGCCGTCACATCCGAGTTCCATGGCAATCGCGGCGTCAGACGCGATGCCGACACCGGCATCGACGATCACCGGCACCTCAGTCTGTTCAATGATCAAGCGGATGTTTACCGGGTTTTGAATGCCGAGACCCGAGCCGATCGGCGCACCCAGCGGCATCACCGCAACGGCGCCGGCTTCTTCGACCCGTTTGCACAAAATCGGATCGTCGGAGCAATAGGCCATCACCTGAAACCCCTCCTCCGTCAATTTGGCGGTGGCTTCGATGGTTTCCGGCATCATCGGATACAGTGTGCGCGCCTCGCCGAGGATTTCCAACTTCACCAAATTCCAGCCCCCGGCCTCGCGGGCAAGCCGCAACGTGCGCACGGCATCGTCGGTGGTAAAGCAGCCTGCGGTGTTCGGCAGGTAGGTGTAGATATTCGGATCGATGTAGTCGATCAACATCGGCTGATCTTTATCCGTTAAATTGACCCGGCGCACGGCAACGGTAACCATATCGACCTCAGCCGCTTCGCAGGCCAGGCGGTTGATATCGTAATCCGCATATTTGCCGGTGCCGATGATCAGGCGCGACTTAAAGCTGCGCCCGGCGACGACCAACGGGTCATCGCTGTCAGAAGACGTCCCGTCCGGCGCACCGCCACCGATGAAATGGACGATTTCTAAGCGGTCGCCATCGGCGACTTGAACGTCGGCATAGGCGGACTTCGGTACGATCTCGAGGTTACGCTCGACAGCCACTTTCGCCGGATCGAGCCCAATCTCGCGCAGCAGCCCGTCCACACTTTTTTGTGTATCCAATGCGCGGGTTTCGCCGTTGATCGTGACGTTCATGGGTCGGTCCTTTGTCTCTTATATCGGTACGAAATTGATTGTATCAGTATGGCGAGCCAACCCGGCCCTTTCAACGCGGGAAATTGAGGGAAAACGCCCTGTTTCTCAAGACGCTCCGCATGATATAACTAAACCGAATCGAGGCCGCCCCCGCGCGGTGAAGGATCTGGACGTACAATGACCGCGACGATCATGATTTTGAACGGGCCTAACCTCAACCTGTTGGGCACCCGCGAGCCGGACATTTACGGCGCTGAAACCCTCGCAGATATTGAAGCGAAGGTAAAAACGCGCGCCGAGGCGCTCGGCGTGGCCATTGATTTCCGTCAATCCAACATTGAAGGCGAGTTGGTGACGTGGATTCAGGATGCGCGAACGTCAGCCGCCGGCATCGTGATCAACGCCGCAGCCTATACGCACACATCGATTGCGATCATGGACGCACTGAAAGCATGCGGTCTGCCGATCATTGAAGTGCACATGTCGAATATTCATCAGCGCGAATCGTTTCGGCATAAATCCTATGTGGCGCGGGTTGCTGACGGCATGATCTGCGGTCTGGGCTCGATCGGTTACGAACTCGCACTCGAAGCCGTGGCCGCGCGGCTCAGCAAAGACTAATCAAGGAAACAAAACGAATGGCGAAAACGACTAGTGCCGAATCAGAGGCTTATCAAAATCAGATTCGCGAGCTTGCGAAAATTTTAGATGAGACCGGGTTGAGCGAAATTGAAGTCGAAGAAAATGGGCGCAAACTGCGTGTTGCTAAAACCAGCAACGTCGTCAGCTATGCGGCCCCTACCGCTGCGCCTGCGCCAGTTGTGGGTGCCGCCGCGGTGGCTGCCGCCCCAATTGCGGACGATTACGCAACACATCCCGGCGCCGTTAAATCGCCGATGGTCGGCGTGTGTTACCTTTCGCCCGATCCGAAAAGCGAGATGTTCTGCAAGGAAGGCGACACGGTTGGCGAAGGCGATACGCTGTTGCTGATCGAAGCCATGAAAGTGTTCAACCCGATCTCCGCACCCAAGTCAGGCAAGGTCGTTAAAATTCTTGTCCGCGACGGGATGCCGGTTGAGTACGGCGAGCCTTTGGTCATCGTCGAGTGACGGGGGCTTTAAAGCGATGATCGAAAAAGTCCTCATCGCCAACCGGGGTGAAATTGCACTCAGAATTCTGCGTGCGTGCCGGGAAATGGGTATTCAGTCGGTTGCTGTGCATTCCACGGCCGACGCCAATGCGATGCATGTGCGCTTAGCTGACGAAAGTGTGTGTATCGGTCCACCGGCGGCACGCGACAGCTATTTGTCGACATCTGCCATTTTGTCGGCGGCTTCAATCACCGGCGCAGATGCCATTCACCCGGGCTATGGCTTTTTGTCAGAAAATGCCGATTTTGCCGCCATGGTGGAAGAGCATGGTATTATCTTTATCGGCCCGTCGCCGGAGCATATTCGCCTGATGGGTGACAAGATCGCCGCCAAGCAGGCCGCAAAAGACGCAGGTATTCCCTGCGTGCCGGGATCCGACGGCGAAGTTTTGAATTTCGAAGACGCCAAGCGCTGGGCGGATGAAATCGGTTATCCTGTGCTGATCAAGGCCGCAGCCGGCGGTGGCGGGCGCGGGATGAAGGTTGCCCTCACCGAAGCCGACCTACACGACGCATTCGATGTGGCGCGGAACGAAGCCGAAGCATCGTTTGGTAACGGTGCGGTGTATATGGAACGATATCTGGACCGCCCACGTCATATCGAAGTCCAGGTCCTGGCCGATAACGAGGGTAACGTGATCCATTTGGGGGAGCGCGATTGCTCGTTGCAGCGCCGCCACCAGAAAATCTTAGAAGAATCCCCCTCGCCTGCACTGAACAGTTCGGCCCGTGCCGAGATTGGCAAGACGGTGGCTGATGCCGTGCGCAAGCTCGGCTATCGCTCCGCCGGCACGGTTGAGTTTCTTTATGAAAATGGCGAGTTCTTCTTTATCGAAATGAACACCCGCCTGCAGGTCGAGCACCCGGTCACCGAGGCTGTCACCGGCATTGATCTTGTGCGTGAAATGATCCGCGTCGCCGACGGCCACCCGTTGGATGTCACCCAAGACGAAATCCGGTTCAACGGCCACGCTATCGAATGCCGGATCAACGCCGAAGACCCGTTCACGTTCCAGCCGTCGCCAGGCAAGGTCAACGAATACCATGCGCCGGGGGGCCTTGGGGTGCGTGTCGACAGTGGCCTGTACTCGGGCTACAGCGTGCCACCGCATTACGACAGCATGATCGCCAAGCTGATCGTGCACGGTCGTAACCGCGGCGAATGCTTGATGCGGCTGCGGCGCGCGTTGACCGAATTCGTGATCGACGGCATCAAAACCACCGTGCCGCTGCACCAAGAGCTGATTTTGAATGATGACTTCATCAACGGTGATTACGATATTCATTGGCTTGAGGAATATTTGAAGAGGACCTCAGCCGAAGGAGCGCGATGAGCAACCGTGGCGCCGACGATTTCGAACTGACACCGGAGCTTTTA
>JAFMCK010000288.1 GCA_017857825.1 Rhodospirillales bacterium | reverse complement strand
TAGGCTGAAATCTCGCGGGTATGGATGCGGTCATAGATGACGCCGACCACCAAGAACAACGCCGCCGACACGACACCGTGCGACAGCATCTGGTAGATCGCACCTTCGATGCCCTGCACCGTCATCGTGAACGTGCCGATAGTCACAAAGCCCATGTGTGCGATCGACGAATACGCGATCAGCTTTTTCATGTCTTCTTGGGCGAGCGCGACAAGTGACGTGTAGATCACGGCAATGACCGACAGCGTGTACATCAACGGGGTGAAATACAGGCTGGCTTCGGGCATCATCGGCAATGAGAAGCGCAAGAAGCCGTAACCACCAAATTTCAACAGTACACCGGCCAAGATCACGGAGCCTGCCGTCGGCGCTTCGACGTGGGCGTCGGGCAGCCAGGTGTGTACCGGCCACATCGGCACTTTGACGGCGAACGAAGCGAAGAATGCCAGCCACATCCACTTTTGCACATCTATCGGGAAGTCGTAGGTCAGCAGCACCGTGATGTCGGTGGTGCCGGCATAGTTATACATGGTCAGCATTGCGATCAGCATCAGCACTGAGCCTAAAAGCGTGTACAAGAACAGCTTGAACGCCGCATAGACCCGCCGCACGCCGCCCCAGATGCCGATGATGATAAACATCGGGATCAGCACCGCTTCGAAGAAAATGTAGAACAGCATCAGATCGAGCGCGCAGAACATCCCGATCATGAAGGTTTCCAAGATCAGAAACGCGATCATGTATTCCTTCACGCGCTCTTTGATCGACGTCCAGCTGGCCAAAATGCAGATCGGCATCAGCAGCGTCGTCAACAGGACGAACAACACCGAGATGCCGTCCACGCCCATATGATAGGCGATGCCGAAATCTTCCATCCACGGCACGTTTTCGACGAATTGGAAATCGGCTGTGGTTTGGTCAAAGCCGAACCACAGGGTTAACGACATCAAGAAGATGCCGCTGGACACGAACAGCGCAACATTGCGTGCATTGGACGCGACAACGTTCTCGTCATCATGACGGATGATCAAGATCGCCACCACGCCGACAAGCGGCGCAAACGTCAGGATCGAAAGTAGCGGAAAGTCGACCATGAAGCCTTACGCTCCCTTCGTGAACATGTACCAGCTGATCAGCACGGCGATGCCGATCAACATGGCGAAGGCATAGTGATAGAGATACCCGGACTGCAGCGCAGCGACGCGGCGGGCGACGATCTTCACCGCGCTCGAAACGCCGTCCGGACCGACGCCGTCGATCAACGCACCGTCACCGCCCTTCCAAAGACTGCGACCAAGCGCGAACGCCGGGCGAACGAAAATCTTGTCGTACAACTCGTCGAAGTACCATTTGTTGAGCACAAATTGATACACGGGCTGAATGCGCTGCGCGATCATGCCCGGGATGTCGGTACGCTTCACATAAAACAGATACGCCGTCGCAATGCCGATGACGCCGACAATCAGCGGTGCATACTTGACTAACGCCGGTACGTGATGCGCATCAACCAAGGCTGTGTGCGTCGGTAAGATCAAGATCGCATCGCCCCAAAATTCGGGCGCGCCCTCACCGACGAACAGATCATAGCCGACGTAACCGGCTCCGACGGCACCCAGCGCCAGGACCAGCAGCGGCAGAATCATCACCTTCGGGCTTTCATGCACGTGCCCCAGCGTGGTCTCGTCACAGCGCGGCGTGCCGTGGAACGTCATGAACAACAGGCGCCATGAATAGAACGCGGTCAGCAATGCCGCCAGCAAGCCCATGGCAAATGCGTAATAGCCGAAGCTTGAATGCGCCGCATAGGCGGCTTCGAGCACGATATCTTTCGAGAAATAGCCCGCAAATGGCGGCACACCGGCCAATGCCAACGAGCCGATCCACATCAACGCATATGTGACCGGCACCATTTTCCAGATACCGCCCATCTTGCGCATGTCTTGTTCGTCGGACATCGCGTGGATCACCGAGCCGGCGCCCAAGAACAGCAACGCCTTAAAGAAGCCGTGTGTCATCAGGTGGAACACGCCCGCCGAATAGGCGGACACACCGCAGGCAAAGAACATGTAGCCGAGCTGCGAGCAGGTCGAATACGCGATCACGCGCTTGATGTCGTTTTGCACGCAGCCGATGGTCGCGGCAAAGATTGCGGTCGAGCCACCAACGATCGTCACAACGGCGAGCGCGACGTCGGAATATTCAAACATCGGCGACAAACGCGCGACCATGAATACACCTGCCGTCACCATGGTGGCGGCATGGATCAGCGCCGACACAGGCGTCGGACCTTCCATGGCATCGGGCAACCACGTGTGCAGACCCAGCTGCGCCGACTTGCCCATGGCACCGATGAACAGCAAAAGGCAGATGATGGTCATGGCGTGGAAATCGAAGCCGAACACGTTCATCACGGTGTCCGCTTTATCGGGCACGGCTGCGAAAATGGTATCAAGCTGCACCGTATCGAACAGAAGGAACGTCGCAAAAATACCCAGACCGAAGCCGAAGTCGCCGACCCGGTTGACGACGAACGCTTTGATCGCCGCCGCATTTGCGCTTGGTTTCTTATACCAAAAGCCGATCAACAGGTAACTGGCGAGGCCGACCCCTTCCCAACCGAAGAACATCTGCACCAGATTGTCGGCGGTGATCAGCATCAGCATCATGAACGTGAACAGGCTGAGATACGCCATGAAACGCGGCACGGAAGGATCGTGATGCATGTAGCCGATAGAATAGACGTGCACCATCGCCGAGACGACGCAGACCACGATCATCATCACCGAGGTCAGCGTGTCGATCTTCAGTGCCCACGAAAACTCAAACGCGCCGGATTGGATCCAGGTGAACAACTCGGTCGTCCGCGCATTGCCGTTCAGACCGACATCTACAAAGATCACCACCGCTAAGATTGCGGCCAGCGTTAAGAAGCCGCAGGTGAGGACCTGGGCTGCGAGATCAAGCCGGTGCTTGCGCTCTTTCGATGCGCCAATCGCCAAGAATGTGATCACGCCGGCAATTGCAGCGCCTGCCAGCGGCAGAAATACGAGGAGTGTCTCGATCATGCCGTCAGCCCTTCATCATATTGACGTCTTCGACCGCGATCGAGCCGCGGTTACGGAAGAACACCACGAGGATGGCAAGGCCGATGGCTGCCTCGGCAGCTGCCACGGTAAGCACCAACATCGCAAAAATTTGCCCCATCAGATCGCCTTGATGCGTTGAGAACGCGACCAAGTTTATGTTCACCGCCAACAGCATCAATTCCACCGACATCAAGATGATGATGACGTTCTTGCGGTTCAGGAAAATCCCGAAGATGCCGAGCGTGAACAGAATCGCTGCGACCGTCAGATAGTGACCGAGACCGATTTCCAACATCAGATACCCTTCCCGATCTCAACGTCGCGCAGCTTGACCGCATCCTTAGCGTCGCGCGCGATCTGATTAGCGATGACTTGTTTGCGCACACCCGGACGGCGACGGTGCGTCAGCACAATGGCGCCGATCATCGCCACCAACAGCACCATGCCGGAGGCTTGGAACAGATAGATGTATTTAGTGTAGAGAACCTGGCCGATGGCGTGGGTATTGGTTATCCCCTCCGGCATCGGCGAGGCGGCAAGTCCGGCGGCTTCTGGCGCGAACTGCCAGCCGCCGATCATCACCAGCAATTCAACCAGCATCACCAAGCCGATCAGCGCCCCGGTCGGCAGATATTGCAAAAAGCCTTG
>JAFMCK010000287.1 GCA_017857825.1 Rhodospirillales bacterium | reverse complement strand
GGACCGTCGACATAAAATCTCCCGTCCCGGTGTTGGCTTGGTGGAAATCGCCCTACGCGACGCCCCGCTCGGCCAACATGCGGGGGTTAGTCTATGAGTTCACTCTCTTCATCGTTGCCGGCAATGACGATTTCGCCTGCATCGGACAGCGCCTTGGCGACCTGTACGACTGCGGATTGTGCTTCTTCGACGTCCTTGAGGCGCACAGCCCCCATGGCGTCCATATCCTCTTTCATCATCTTACCAGCGCGTTCGGACATGTTGGCAAAGAACAGTTCCTTGATGCTGTCGGCAGCGCCCTTGAGTGCAATCGCCAACTGGTCTTTTTCGACCTGGCGCAGCAGCACCTGGATGCCGGTGGCATCGACGCGCATCAGATCGTCGAAGGTGAACATCAACTGCTTGATGCGCTCGGCAGACTCTTGGTTACGCTCTTCGAGGGCGGTTATGAATCGGTTTTCGGTGTTGCGATCCAAGTTGTTGAAGATTTCGGCCATCATCTCGTGGCTGTCCTGACGTGCGGCGCTCGACAGGTTGGTCATGAATTCGGTCCGCAGCGTGCGCTCAACGTGATCGATGATTTCTTTTTGCACCGCTTCCGTGCGCAGCATCCGCATGATCACTTCCATCGAGAAGTTTTCCGGCAACAACGCCAAAACGCGGGCTGCGTGGTCGGGCTTAATTTTAGACAACACGACTGCAACGGTCTGTGGGTATTCGTTTTTCAGATAGTTCGCGAGAACAGCTTCGTTCACGTTGCCGAGCTTGTCCCACATGGTGCGACCGGCGGGGCCGCGCAGTTCTTCCATGATCTGCCTAACGCGGTCCTCAGGCATCGTTTCTAAAAGTAGGCGTTCGGTGGAATCGTAGGAACCAACCAGGCCGCCGGCGGTCGACAGCTGATCGGCAAATTCAACAAACAAGCGTTCAACGATACCGGCGCCGAGTGAGCCCAACGTTGACATCGCGAGGGAAAGTTCACGGATTTCCTCGTCGTCCATGCGCTCAAAAAGTTTCGAAGAATGAGTACGTCCGACGGCGAGCATGAGAGCTGCAGCTTTCTGTGGGCCGGAGAGGGACCTGTAATCTTCTTTGCTCTTTGTCATCGTCTATTTTTCCTGCGGTTGTCGACCTTAGGTTTCCTGATACATCCATGAGCGCAGGATATACAGCGCTTCTTCAGGATGCTTCTCGATAATCTCACCGACTTTCCGCATGGACGAAGCTTTCACACGGCCTTCGACGCGGTCGATATCGATCAACTCTTCGAACTGCTCCTCGTCGTCTTCGTCCAAGTTGACGCCGGTCGGCGCCGACGGTCCGGTCAATGCCGGTGCCCGGCGCTGATCGGCGAGCAAGCGCTCAGCGGCTTCCTGCGACGATGGCAGCGCTTCGAAGGCCCGTGACAGCAGCGGACGGACCACCAGCAAGATCACTAGGATTGCGACGATGCTGAGCACCAGGACTTCGACGACTCGCAGGATATCATTCTTACCCATTCCAAAAAACAGTTCTAATTCTTCTTCTGGGGCTTCGAATTCAGCGAACTTCATCTGAATGAGCTCCAGGGTGTCGCCGCGGTCTTCATCAAAGCCGACCGCACCCCGGATTAAGGTTGTAAGCAGGCGCATTTCTTCTTCGCTGCGCTTTTCCGAAATCTTGTCGCCATCGGCGTTCAAGGCTTGTTTTTCGTCGATCAGCACGGCGATAGACAGGCGTTCAATCTGGCCGCCTTCGCGAATATGATTGGTGACGGTCTTGGAGATTTCGAAGTTCGTGGTCTCTTCGACGCGGCTTTGATTTTCTTGGCGGCTGGCGGTATCGCCGGTGCCGAGGTTGGCGTCGGGCAAGTTGGTGCCAACGGTAATCGGCGGTTCCCCCTCGCTGTCGCGGGAAGACCCGGTTTCTTCCACCGCATTTGTCGACCGGATCACTTGGCCGTCCGGATTGTATTCTTCGGACTGCGTCGAGATACGGTCGAAATTCATCGCCAGTGACACCTCGGCCCTTACACGGCCAAAGCCGACGGTTTTTTCAAGCAGTTCTTCGATGGTGTGGGCAAGTTCGCCTTCGATGGCGCGGCGCCGATCATCGACCTTGTTGGCCATGCCCGGCACGGAGTCTGCGGATTCAAAGCCGGACGACAGCAGCGAGCCTTTGTTGTCGATCAACGAGATGCGCTGCGGCGTCAGTTGCGGCACGGCGGACGCGACCAAGTGTTGAACAGCGGCGACCTGCTCGGCCGATAAACGCACCGGACCGCGCATTTGCATGATGACAGACGCGCTGGGCTCTTGCTTTTCGCGGCTGAATAACTCGCGGCGCGGCATCACCAAATGGACGCGCGCACTTTTGACCGAATTGATCGATCCAATTGTTCGTGCAAGTTCACCTTCAAGGGCACGCACCAAGTTGACGTTTTGCATAAAGTTGGTGGAGCCGAGCGTGTCGGCATCATCGAACAACTCGTAGCCGATTGAACCGCCCGACGGCAGGCCTTGCTGCGCGAGTTCCAACCGCAACTGTAAGACGCGGTCTTCAGGGACCAGGATTTTTGAGCCGTTTTGCTCAATCTTAAAGGGGACGTTGCGGCTTTCGAGCTCTTGCACGATGCCTGATGCATCGCTTTGTGCCAATTCACCGTACAGCGTCGTCATGCTGGGGGTCGAAAGCTTGGTGGCAAAGAAAACCAGGAAGCCGATCATGCCCAGCACCACGCCGCCCATAATCGCCAATCGCATTGGCCCCAGATTTCTTAACGCCTGAACAAATGTATCCACGAGAGCCCCCATCCATGTTCGGTTATATCAAATCTGACGCACTTGGGCGCGCAGATCGTCAACCCATAACGGATGCTAGGGCGAGTTTAGTGAACAACGAGTTAACGCCCGGCAATAATTGCCTAGCCCAGCGCTTTTGTGGCGCTGAGCGGGCGGATTATTTTAGGCGCGCGGGGAAAGATTAACCGGCGCGGTACGCTTTGATACGGGTGGTGCGTAAGCCTTTGACGCCATGGCGCTCCAATAGACGTTCCCACGAGCGGAATTCGTCAACCGATAGCTTATAGCGTTTGCAGGCATCTTCGAGGGTAATCACCCCCGTCCGCACGCCGGCAACGACCTCTGCTTTGCGCCTGGGCACCCATCGGGTGGTATCGGGCGGTGGCAGGTCATCAAGCGCTTGAGGGCGCCCGGCCGGTGAGAGGGAACTGGACCGTTGCGGTCTGTGTCCCTCAGCGTGTGATCTCATGTCGGTCATTGCATTCTGCTTTCCGATGGTTGCTTCTTTTAATCCCTAAATCAGTCCCTGAGAATCTTGGGACCTATAGAAAAGCAGAAGGTCTTTAATAAAGGCCTAAACCCTAAGGTAAAAAGGGTGTTAACGGCGGTCTTAGATGCCGGAGAGCTTGCTCAGCATCTGCTGTACGGAACCTATGGAATCCGCCCAGTTTCCGGGTGTTTCTTGCCGGACCAGGGTCGCCGACGGGTACCAGGGGCTGTCAGTGCGCGTTAAAAAATATCGGCTGTCCGGGTCGAAAGATAATAAAATTTGCACAGGACAGCCAAGCCCGCCCGCAAGATGCGCCGGTGCACTGTCGACACTGACGATCAGATCGAGCGATGTCATCAGTGCGGCCGTCGCGGCAAAGTCGGTCAATTGATCGCGTACATCGATCAGCCTGGGATCTCGCCATGTGTTACCGCGCGGCCCGACCATTAAATTAAAAAACGCGATGTCG
>JAFMCK010000286.1 GCA_017857825.1 Rhodospirillales bacterium | reverse complement strand
CGTCTCGCCGGTCATCAAACTGATCGCCCAATTGATCGCGCCGAAAATAATACCGCCGATCAGCAAAAGCGTGCCCAAGATAAACTCCACCGTTGCAATGCCGGCATCGCGGACCAAGTAGGTATCGATCAATCGGCGCCAGCCGTTGCTCAGGTGCCCTCGTAAGAAGCGCCAAAAGATTCGGCGGATAGATAGGTGGCTATCTTCGGCACCGTAGCGCGCGCGCATCGGCACGTCCTGCACGACGGCGTCGAGCAAGCCCAAATGAAACAGCATATCGGATTCAAAATAGTACCCGGGCGCGATGTCATCTAACGGCAACTCGCGGATGACTGCGGTGTGGATTGCGGTGTAGCCGTTGGTCGGGTCCATGATCGACCAGTAACCACTGGATAATTTCGAGCAAAGGGTCAGCGCCATATTGCCGACCAAGCGAATCAGCGGCATGCCTTGTGCGGCTTCGCGGCGGTGCAATCTGTTGCCTTTGGCATAGTCCGCTTCGCCGTCGATCACCGGGCGCGCGATGTCGGGAATGAGCGCCGGTTCCATCTGCCCGTCGCCGTCGACTTTGACGACGATATCGATTCCCATTTCAAGCGCTGCCTTGTAGCCGGTCATGGTGGCGCCGCCGACGCCTTTGTTGATGTCGTGGCGGATGACGACAACGCGGTCGTCATCAATCATCTCAGAGATAAATGCACCGGTACCGTCGGGACACGCGTCGTCGACGGCAATGATCTTTGAAACCTCGGGCCCAATGGCGCGGATCACGTCCAACACGTGCGCCTTTTCCCGATAGCACGGGATGACCGCTGCAATCACGGGCGTTGAGGTGCGGTCTGAAGCCGCTGGATCGGTCGTTGATTTTGCCATAGAGGATTCCCGAAGTTGCCGTCGCACCATAGAGCATCTGAGGAAAAGTCGTAAAGCATCCGCGTGGCACATATCAGCATCTATGGGTGGGCGAAATCTCGGGTTCGCATTCCTGCGGTTTTATGATTATTATAAACGAAATTGGGTTGTGCTTAGCTCAACTGAATAATTTTGTGCTCAAAGGGGGGGGCGCGTGTCGGACAAAGAAACCGCATCGCTCGCGGATATTCGTATCCTCGATGGATTGACAGCGCCTGCTTTGCAAACGATGTAAAAAGCGTGCACTTGGCGCCGTTACAGCGATCACGAGCAGATCATTGACCGGCAAAGCGATTCCACGGATGTTTTTTTCGTCGTCGATGGTCGGGTTCGGATCGTCAATTATTCGTTGTCGGGCAAAGAAATCACCCTCGAAGATCTGGATTCGGGTAGCCACTTCGGAGAATTATCAGCGTTGGATGGCCAACCCCGTTCCGCCAGCGTGATGTCTTTGGACTCCTGTTTGATCGCGGCGCTGCCGCAAGAGCGGTTTTTGAGTCTGCTACGTGAAAACTCTGAAATCGCATTTCGGGTATTACGCGCACTGGCAGGGGTTGTCCGCAATTCCACCGATCGGATCATGGACCTCAGCACGCTTGCCGCCAATAACCGGGTGCAAGCCGATCTTCTGCGCCAAGCCCGTAGCGGCCTGATCGGTGAGAACCAAGCCGAAATCCGGCCGATTCCGGTGCATGGTGATATCGCGAGCCGGGTCTCGACGACCCGCGAAACCGTGGCCCGCGTGCTCTCTGAACTGTCCCGCCAAGGCATCGTCGAGCGTAAGAAAAACGCACTGCTGATCAAAGACTTGGCGCAACTTCGCGAAATGGTCGAAGAAGTCCGCGGCGAATAAAGCCAAATTTCTACATCGCCTGCCTCCCTTGCTGCCTACGTTATCCTGCGCATATTTCAGGGTAATAATGGGAATGGACAGCGTGTGTGTGCCGTATCACTGAGTCCTTCTGTCAATGTATCTACGATTTGTTAACCATTAACGCGCAGGCTCTTCAGTACGCCAAGTCATCTCGGAGGACGGCACAATGACCACATGGAAAGCATTCGGATTAGCGTTAACGTTGACGTTGGCCACTGTCGTGTGGGCAGCTCAAATGGGGGGAACACCACCGTTGTTCTAACCACCTCGGGCTACGGTTAAAAGCCCGGATTTGCGGCACTTTTTGGGTGGTCGTAGGCATTAAAAATAGGTCTAGCGCTATACCTACCGCAGATTGACTTGAACAGCCTAATATACCATTGTTTTGTGCAGGTTCAGAAGATGGACCTATTAAATATGTTTTTTCGCATCCAAAGTGATGGCTCTTTTAGGAAATTAATGAATGTCCAAGAAAATTCTCATCGTTGAGGACAACGACCTCAACATGAAGCTGTTCAACGATCTTCTTCAGGCCAATGGCTATGAAACAGTGCAGACAGTCGATGGGCGTGATGCGCTTAAGCTGGCGCGGGAACACACCCCGGATTTGATCTTGATGGACATCCAGTTGCCCGAAATCTCCGGCCTTGAAGTCACCAAGATGCTTAAGGCGGATGACGACCTTAAGGGTATTCCCGTCATTGCGGTGACCGCGTTCGCCATGAAGGGTGACGAGGAAAAAATCCGTGAAGGCGGCTGTGAGGGCTATATCGCTAAGCCGATTTCAGTTCCGCACTTCTTGGAAACGGTAAAGAAATTCCTCAATTAATCGCAAATCAATTGGGATGAAAATCCTATAAAAAATCCGCCCCCGAACAACGGTGGGCGCTTTTTTTACGGCTGCGTCATCTGGCCGCCGGCGTCAGCGGGCCATCGGCCCGCGCCGCTTTATTTGATTTTGGCTTCTTTGAACAGCACGTGCTGACGGATCACAGGATCGTACTTGCGCTGCTGCAATTTCTCGGTCGACGTCTTCGGGTTTTTCTTAGTGATGTAGAAATACCCCGTTCCCGCCGAGCTGACGAGACGAATTTGAATGGTGCTTGGTTTAGCCATGGTCTTATCCCGTGCAAAAGCATTGCCGTGTACAAAGAGGCGGCACAATACCTTCGCCGACGCTCAAGTCAAGTGTCTTAACATGTATTTAGCTGTGGTAGGGCGTAAACAGGCTTAATGGATCGCTTCTGCGGTGGTTGTTGTCAGCCGAAGCGCGCGTACATGCAAGCGGTCGTTAAGAATTAGACGCTTAGCAATTTCCAAATCAAGCCGACCAGGGCGACGTTCAGACGGGCAGTTCCCCCGCAGTCGTGCGCGATCTTCGTCTTTCAAATACGCCCGCTGGCGCCAATTTACCGCGCCCGCAGCCTGGGCACCGCCAAGTGCGGCTTCAATGATATGGTCAGCATCTTCCAGCCGTTCTTGGCCGCTAGTGCATACGGTCGGCACAACCCCCATGCCATGCAGGTAATATCCGGATGGCGTCACGAACTTTGACCATGTCAGCGTGATTTCGCCGTCATTTGGCAGACGAATCACGGTCTGTACGCTTCCTTTGCCATAGGACGACGTACCGATGACAACCGCACGGTCGCGGTCTTGTAGGGCGGCAGCGACAATCTCCGCCGCAGATGCAGAACGGCCGTCGACCATCACCACAATCGGCAATCCGACCGCCAAATCGCTGCCGGCGGCTTCATAGTGATGCAGGCTGTCCGGATGGCGGCCGACGGTGCGCAGGATTTCGCCTTGGGTCAGCAACAAGTCAGCGACCTTGATCGACTGCCGCAGCAAGCCGCCCGGGTTGCCGCGCAGGTCGATCACCAAGCCGATGATCGGCGTCGCACCCGGTGCGGTCAGGGCACGCAGTTTACGCTCCAGGGTCTCGCCGGTGTCTTGGTTGAAGGTGC
>JAFMCK010000037.1 GCA_017857825.1 Rhodospirillales bacterium | reverse complement strand
CCCATGCACCAAGGCGACGGTCGGCTTCGGGCATGCATCAAGCGCGCGGACCGCGTCCGTCGTGCGCTCTGAGACCGCGAGGTTTTCTTCCGGCGTGCCGGTGCGCACACGATTGAGCCAGGCCAAGTCTGCGCCGGCCTGAAAGTGTTTGCCGGCACCGCGGATCACGATCACCCGCACCGCATCGTTCGCTGCCAGCGCACCAACCCCGTCCAAAAGGCGCTGCACCATGTCGCCGTCATAGGCGTTGTTGAGGTGCGGTCGGTTCAGTGTCACCCAGGCAACACCGGCGTCGTCAATTTCGGCAAGCACGCTCGGCTGTTCGGTCTCGGTCATCTTTCTCTCCGTTCTAAGGTGATTTCATTGTGGGGCCGGGCCTCTGGACAAAGCCCACGCGGTCGCGAATAAATGAGGTATGGAAAAATCAAAATTTACAAAACATGACGTCGAGGTGCTGGGCAAAACCAACAGCCACGACGGCTACTTCAACCTCAACATCATCACGCTGCGGCACCGCTTATTCAAGGGGGGATGGAGTGAACCCCTCACGCGCGAGATATTTGAGCGCGGACACGCCGTCGCCGTACTGCCGTATGACCCGTTGCGCGATGAAGTGTTGCTGATTGAACAGTTCCGGCCCGGCGCTCATATCGCGATGGTCGACGACCCTTGGTTCGAGAACGATGCTTCGCCTTGGTTGTTGGAGGCCGTGGCCGGCATCATTGAAGACGGCGAGCGGCCCGAAGACGTCGCGTATCGCGAGGCGCTTGAAGAAACCGGTACGCAGATCACGGATTTAATCCCGATCTCCCACTATCTGGCGACGCCCGGCGGTTCAACAGAATCAGTATTTTGCTTTATCGGACGCGTGAATACCGGCGACGTCAAAGGTCTGCATGGCGTCGATCATGAAGGTGAGGATATTCGCCCGTTTACGGTGTCTTTAGACGATGCCTATGGCGGCATCGAAAGTGGGCGTGTCAACAATGCAATGACGATCATTGCCCTGCAGTATCTTATGCTAAATCGTGCAGCGGTCCGTGAACGTTGGTCATAAGTGGATTTCTTGCGGGCGGCCTTTGCTGGATTGCTTGATTGCCGTAAAACACACAGATATTCTGCAGTGAAATAAATAAGCACACCAGAGATTGGGAAAACTATCCATGGATATCAAAAACGGTTTCGTTGAGGCCGTCGGCAACACCCCATTGATTCGCCTAAAGGGCCCGTCTGAGGCGACCGGGTGTGAGATTTACGGCAAAGCTGAGTTCTTGAACCCCGGCCAATCGGTGAAAGACCGCCCGGCCCGGCAAATGGTTTTGGATGCCGAGGAAGCCGGAATCTTGCGCCCGGGCGGCGTGATCGTCGAAGGTACCGCAGGCAATACCGGGATCGGTTTGGCGTTGATGGCCAATACGCGCGGCTATAAATGCAAAATCGTTATGCCCGACACACAAAGCCAAGAAAAGAAAGACATGCTGCGGCTGTGCGGTGCCGAGGTGTTGGAAGTTCCTGCTCTGCCGTTTTCCAACCCGGATAACTATCAGCATATTGCGCGACGCTTGGCCGAAGAAACCGCAGCCAGTGCGGCGGGCGGTTGTCTGTTCGCGGACCAGTGGAACAACCTATCGAACCGCAAAGCGCATTACACCTCGACTGGGCCCGAGATCTGGGCGCAGACCGACGGCAAGGTGGATGGCTTTATCTGTGCGGTCGGCACCGGCGGCACGTTGGCCGGTACGTCGACGTATCTCAAAGAACAAAATGCCGGCATTCAAATTGGTTGCGCCGACCCGTTGGGGGCGGCGATGTACAACCTGTTCAAGACCGGTGAAGCGAAGGCGTCCGAGGGCGGCTCGATCGCTGAAGGTATCGGGCTGGGTCGCTCAACGGTGATCGTTGAAGATATCACGGTCGAGCATCCGTACATGATTCCTGATACAGAGGCGCTGCCGGTGGTGTTTGATTTGCTGCAACACGAAGGGCTCTGCTTGGGCGGTTCCAGCGCCATCAACGTCGCGGGTGCAATTCGCATGGCAAAAGACATGGGCCCTGGTCATACCATCGTCACGATCTTGTGTGACTCGGGTAACCGTTATCAATCAAAACTGTTTAACCCGACGTTCCTCAGGGGCAAAAATCTGCCGGTTCCGGCTTGGTTGGAGTAGCGCATATGGAATACACAAATCCCGACGCCCTGGTCAGCACCGAATGGCTGGCCGAGCATATGAGTGCACCCGACATTCGCATCGTCGATGCGACGTCGTTTCTGCCTGGCACTGGGCGCAATGCGAAAGCCGAATACCGCGCCTGCCATATTCCGGGAGCGATTTTTTTCGATATCGATGACGTCGCCGATGACCGCGAAGACCTACCGCACATGGTGCCGTCACCGGAAAAGTTTGCATCCCGCGTGCGCCGTCTCGGGCTTGGTGACGGCAATCGGATCATCGTCTATGACGCCAACGGGGGCGCCATGGCGGCGTGCCGAGTTTGGTGGATGTTCCGTTTGTTTGGCCACGAAGATGTTGCGGTGCTGAACGGCGGCTTACCGAAATGGCTGGCCGAGGATCGGCCGACCGATGACATGCCGCCGGTCCCACCTGAGCGGCACTTCACGGCGCGTACAAATCATTTCTTGCTGCGCAATGTCGAGCAGATGATCGACAACGTAGCGTCGGGTCGTGAACAAGTGATTGATGCTCGCGCCGCCGACCGCTTTGCCGGCACCGCTGATGAGCCCCGTGCGGGCCTTCGTAAAGGTCATATTCCGGGCAGCGTCAATCTACCGACCGGGATGCTGATGGATAAGAGCAATAACTTCACCATGCGTTCGGCGGATGAACTCAAAAAGATTTTTGATGATATCGGTGTCGATCTCAGCAAGCCGATTTCCGCCAGCTGTGGCTCAGGTGTGACAGCCTGCGCGATCGCACTTGCCGGCTATCTCATCGGCAAAGAAGACATCGCCGTCTATGACGGATCATGGACCGAATGGGGCAGTCGTCACGATACCCCGATTGCGACCGATTGAGGGCGCATTGGCCAAAAAACCAGGCAAAATAAAATCTGTCGTCACGTACCTTGAGATGACGGACGCACCGCATACACCGCCGCCGCCACCACCGATTGAGACGCATGCGATCATGTTGGCGAAGCCGATCACGGTGTCGTTCTATCGCTATCTCTACAACACCGTCGGCGCCGACAATTTGTGGTGGGAGCGACGTATTCTTTCTGACGATGACTTGGCTGGGCTGGTGCAGACCGACGACGTGGATGTGTTCGTGCTGTACATGCAGGGTACGCCGGCGGGCTATTACGAATTGTTTCAAGCTGCCGGTAGCGACATCATCGAACTTGCGTACTTCGGTTTGCTGCCGGACTTCATCGGCCGCGGGCTTGGCGCCTACATGTTGCGGTGTGCCTTGGATGAAGCATGGCGGCGCGGCCCCGAAAAGGTCACGGTGAACACCTGCGACCTGGATCATCCGAACGCATTGCAAAACTATCAGCGTGCCGGGTTTGAACCGGTCGATCAAAAGACCCGCGCCATCGACGACCCGCGTTCGCTCAGGATTTTCTGAGCCACAAAAAAAGGCGGCCCGCTTCCTTTCGGAATACGGACCGCCTCTCCATCCCCCCTCTTGGATCAGGATTGAAAACGTTTAGCTTCGGCGCTTTTAGTGACCCAGGATCTGGCTCAAGAAAAGCTTGGTCCGCTCGTGCTGCGGGGTGCCGAAAAATTCTTCCGGTACATTTTGTTCGATGATTTCGCCTTCATCCATGAAGATGACGCGGTCGGCGACGGTGCGTGCAAAGCCCATCTCGTGGGTCACGCACAGCATGGTCATGCCGGTCGAGGCCAGCGCAATCATGGTGTCGAGCACCTCTTTGATCATCTCCGGGTCAAGCGCCGAGGTCGGCTCGTCAAACAACATGATGCGTGGGTTCATGCACAGCGAGCGTGCAATCGCAACGCGCTGCTGCTGACCACCTGAAAGCTGGCCTGGGTATTTGAGGGCCTGCTCTGGAATTTTGACTTTTTCCAGGTATTCCATGGCCGCTGCTTCGGCGTCTTTGCGTGGTGTCTGGCGCACCCAGATCGGGCCCAGCGTGCAGTTTTCCAACACGGTCAAGTGGGGAAACAGGTTGAAGTGCTGAAACACCATGCCGACTTCGCGACGGATCGCGTCGATCTGTTTGAGGTCGTTGGTCAGCTCGATGCCATCTACTCTGATCTGCCCTTTCTGGTGTTCTTCCAGCCGGTTGATGCAGCGGATCAATGTCGATTTACCGGAGCCCGACGGGCCGCAGACGACAATCCGCTCACCCTGTTTGACGGTTAGGTTGATGTTCTTGAGTACATGGAAATCGCCATACCACTTGTGCATGTCTACGATTTCAATCAAATCGTCGTCGCCGGCGGCTGATGCGACCGGGGTGTGTTGAACGGTTTCAGTTTCACCCATGGTTCTGTCCTTTCTGACCAGCGCCTTAGCGCTTGTGGCCTTTTTCGAGCTTGCCTTCGAGATAGATCGAATAACGCGACATACCGAAGCAAGCGATGAAGAAGAAGATCGCAATGGAGATATAAACCTCGTTAGAGAGGCCATTCCATTTTGTATCTGCGAGCGACGATCGACCGATGCCGAGCACGTCCAATAGGCCGATAATGAGCACCAAAGTGGTGTCCTTAAACAGACCAATGAAAGTATTCACGATACCGGGGATCGAGACTTTAAGGGCTTGTGGCAGAATGACGAGACGCATCGACTGCCAATATTTAAGACCCATGCTGTTGGCCGCCTCGTATTGTCCATTTGGGATCGACTGCAAGCCGCCCCGGACAACTTCGGCGATGTAGCCGCTGGCAAACAGCGTCACCATGATCAACACCCTTAACAGCAGGTCGAACGTCGTGCCCGGCGGTAGAAAGTAGTTGAGCATGGTGGATGCTACGAACAACAGCGTGATTAACGGCACGCCGCGGATGAATTCGATAAAACAGATAGAGACCGTTCTAACGATCGGCAGGTGTGATTGCCGACCGAGCGCGAGCGCAATCCCCAAAGGTAGCGAGAACGTGATCCCGGTGACGCCGACGATGGTGTTCAGCATCATGCCGCCGAATTCGTCGGTGCCAACTGGCTCAAGCCCAAGGCCACCCAGTAACAACCAACCGGCGATAAAAGGGTAAGCAACGGCGTAGATCAGTCCGAATTTGCGAAACGGCACGTTGTCGAACAGCACCGGCACAAGCGCCGCGATCAGTAGGACGAACGACAAGTTGACGCGCCATTGTGATTCGTCCGGATAAAAGCCGTACGTCAAAATATTGATGCGGTTGGCGATAAACGCCCAGCAAGCACCAGTATCAATTTCCCGACATTCAGCCCGGCTCGTCGCATTGATCACCGCGTCAAAGACAGTCCAATTCAACAGTGGCGGTACGATTAAATACAACAAGTAGATCGAAAACAGCGTCATCAGTGTATTGATCCAGGACGAGAACAGGTTCGTCTTGAGCCAAAGCATGATTCCACGCTGGCCGATCGGTGGCGGTTGATCCGGGTATTCGCCCGGGACGTAGTTTTGCACAGTGTCACTCATGTCCCTGCTCCCTCACCGTTCGACCAGTTTGATACGTTGGTTGTACCAGTTCATGAACGCCGAGATGAGCAGCGATATGGATAGGTAAACCGCGATCACCAGAAGCATTGTCTCCATTTCTTTGCCGGTCTGCATGAGCGAGATGCCGCCGAGTGTGGCGACGATGTCCATGTAGCCGATGGCAATAGCCAGAGACGAGTTCTTAGTGAGGTTTAGATATTGGCTTGTAAGAGGAGGTACGATGACGCGTAACGCTTGAGGAATTATAACCAGGTTCAAAATGCGACCCCGACGAATGCCCAGCGCTGCGGCGGCTTCCCACTGACCGTGACTGACCGACAAGATGCCGGCGCGTACGATCTCGGCGATAAAGGCTGCGGTATAGAGCGACAGCGCCAGCCAAAGTGCCATGAACTCGGGCAGAATGACCATGCCGCCCTGGAAGTTAAATCGCCCGAACACAGGTGCATCCCATGTCAGCGGCGTACCGGTCACCAGATAGACGATCACCGGAAAGCCGAAGATGGCTGCCATCCCGATCCAAAAAACCGGATAAATCTTGCCCGTCGCATCCTGCACTTTGCGGGCATATTTTCGAAACCAGAGGGTAAAGGCGATCCCGATAAAGAATGCGATAATCACAAACCAAAAGAGGTCTTCCATAATCGGTTTCGGCGCATAAACACCGCGGTTGGAAAGGAAGAACATGTCACCGATGTTGAAGTCATCTTTGGCGATTTTCGGATGCGGAAGTGAGTGTACGACGATGCCATGGATCAATAAGATATGCAGCAGCACCGGTACATTCCGCGTAAATTCGACGAACGCATAGCTGATGCGATTCAACAGGTAGTTCGGTGAAAGCCTAAAGATGCCCAAGATAAAGCCGAGTATAGTCGCTAGTATAACGCCGCAAATTGCGACCAAACCGGTATTGAGCAGCCCGACGAGGCCGGCGCGAAGGTGGGTGTCGCGAGACGTGTAGTCGATCAAGGTTTGGTTGATGTCGTAACTGGCGGGTTCGCCGAGGAAATCGTAGCTGAAGGTCTTGCCGACGGCGGCGAGGTTGGAAACTGCGTTGCTGATGATAAAGGCGAAGAATCCGATAAGGAGCGCCATCGTCAAAATTTGTAAAATGACCGATCTGGCTTCACGATTGTGCCAGAGTTTGCTGATCGCTGATCGGCTATCAGCGTCTAAATCCGCGGTGGTTGTACTCATTAAACTATCCATCCCCCGTTGCGTGGAGGACGTGCCCATTCTCTGGCTATGTATACACAGCCGAGGGGGCCGTCCCGCAATACCAAACCTCCCGTGTCTCGATGCCGCATTGGTGCCTTGAGTATGGCGCGCGGCTCTCGAAACGTGGGCTTCGGGACGGATGGACACCAAAGCATCCACCCGCCCTTGAAGCTCACATCATCCGATCACGTGACGTGACCGGATGTCGCCTTCCGTATTAACGGAAAGGCGGCGTGTATTGCAGACCACCGTTGGTCCACAGCGCGTTAAGACCGCGCTCAAGACCGATTTCGGTGTCAGGACCGATGTGACGGTTGAAGATCTCGCTGTAGTTACCTACCGACGAAAGAATCTTCACGACCCAATCTTTGTTCAGGCCGAGCATCGCGCCCAGATCGCCTTCGGTACCGAGCATCCGGTTGATTTCCGGGTTGTTCGTGCCTTTGGCCATTTCCATGACGTTCGCTTGCGTGATGCCGAGTTCTTCAGCGGCAACAACAGCGTTGTACGTCCAGCGGATGATATCGCTCCACTGATCGTCACCGTGACGAACGACAGGACCGAGAGGCTCTTTGGAAATGATTTCCGGAAGGATGATGTGATCCTTCGGGTTGTCGAAGACGGCACGCGAAGCAGCAAGACCGGAAGCGTCCGTCGTGTAGACGTCGCAACGACCGGCGAGATAGTTTTTACGTGCTTCTTCACTGTCTTCGATCGGCACAGGCTCGTAGCTGATCTTGTTGGTGCGGAAGTAATCAGCAAGGTTCAGCTCGGTGGTGGTACCGGTCTGGATGCAGACCGTTGCGCCGCCGAGTTCTTTAGCCGACTTCACACCAAGTGCTTTTGGCACCATGAAGCCCTGACCGTCATAATAGTTGACGCCGACGAACGTGGTTTTCACGTCCGCGTCGCGGACGAAGGTCCAAGTGGTGTTCCGCCAAAGGACGTCACCTTCACCCGAGTTCAACAGCGTGAAACGCGTTTTACCGGTTGCGGGGATGAATTTCACTTTGTTGGCATCGCCAAGAACGGCAGCTGCGGTGGCGCGGCAGAAGTCCGCATCGAAACCTTGATAAACGCCGTTGGCGTCAGTGTAGGCAAAGCCCGGAAGACCGGTTGAGACGATACAGCGAAGCTCGCCGTTTTTCTTTACATCGTCCAACGTTGCTGCGGTGGCGACGGTCGAACCGAACGCCATAACCGCAGCAGCGGCAGCCGAAAAGAGGGTTGATTTTTTCATTATAAATAGCTCCCTGAAGACTTGATTTTAGGTTTAAGCCCCTCCGAAAAAGACACCGTCATTTTCGAAGGACATGAATCCGTAACACGTTTCTTAACAAACCCTCAAGACGAAACGGAATGTTTCGGTCACATTCAAAAAGCCTTAGTTGTTAACGAGTCGCGCCCTATCGGAGGGAAAAATGATGCATTGCACCATGCTCAGCAACGTGCACAGCGTTTAATGTGCACGCTATCGCCAAGTCCGTTTGTGTCGTTTATGGTCGAAAAAAATGTTTAACGAGGAATCAATGACCGAAAAAATAGCCGCTAACTCATCTTCTACGCATCGCCAAGATACAGTTATCGCACATGCCGGGCGCGATGCCCGTGCCAATCATGGCGTTGTGAACCCACCCGTTTATCACGCATCGACGATCACCTTCCCGACATTGGAAGAGTTTGAGACGCGGGACCGTCCGCCCTATGCCGGGCCGCAGTACGGTCGCAGCGGCACGCCGACGCAGTTTGCATTTGAAGCAGCGATTACGGCACTTCACGGCGGGCATAAATCGGTTTCGTATCCGTCGGGCTTGGCGGCGATTGCTGGTGCGGTCACGACGTTCGTCAAAAACGGCGATCATATATTGGTGTCCGACAATGTGTATGGGCCGACCCGTTCGCGGATCAGCGGTGTGATTTTGCAGCGCATGGGGGTTGAGGTTGAATTCTATGACCCGGCCATCGGTGCTGGGATCAAAGACCTGCTGCGACCAAATACCGCAGTCGTTTACATGGAAAGCCCGGGCTCGCTGACATTTGATATGCAAGACGTGCCGGCGATCACCAGTGCGCTGGTCGGCAGCAACGTGATCAGTATCATCGATAACACTTGGGCGTCCGGGTATTTCATGAAGCCGCTGGCACTCGGCGTTGATGTAGTTGTCGAGGCGGCGACGAAATATGTCGTCGGCCATTCCGATGCCATGCTGGGCACGGTCACGGTTGCCACTGAAGAACACTTTCAGGCTCTGAAAGGGATGGCCAACAGTTACGGCTATCACGCCGCGCCCGATGATTGTTACCTGGGGCAGCGTGGCCTTCGCACCATCGGTGTGCGCCTAGAGCGGCATCAAAAAAATGCGCTCGAAGTTGCGACGTGGCTGCAGGGCCGGCCCGAGGTCGCGCGCGTGATGTACCCTGCCCTGCCCGATGATCCGAGCCATGCGTTGTGGAAGCGGGATTGCACCGGGGCATCGGGTTTGTTCGGTGTGGTTTTGGTCGACGCGCCGAAGGCTGCCGTTGCGGCGATGCTGGATGGCTATACTTTGTTCGGGATCGGTGCCAGTTGGGGCGGCTATGAAAGTCTGGTGTTGCCGGCGTATCCCGGCAAGCTACGCTCGGCAACCGGCTGGGATGCGCCCGGCCCCTGCGTACGCTATCACATCGGTCTGGAAGACCCGGCGGATTTGATCGACGAACTCAGCGCCGGACTCGCGCGCTTCAACAAGGCACGAAATGAATGACTGCACCCGATCAGAGAAATATTGATGCGGTGATCGATGCGCTCAGTTTCGATGCGCATGGATTGATTCCGGCGATTGCGCAGCAAGCCGACACCGGTGAAGTGCTGATGGTGGCGTGGATGAATGCGGACGCTGTGCGCGAAACGCTCGTGACCGGTCAGGTCTGCTATTGGTCACGCTCACGCAAAGCGTTGTGGCGCAAAGGCGAGCAGTCAGGTCAAGTACAGATGCTGAAAGAATTCCGTTGGGACTGCGATGCGGACACGATTTTAGTACAGGTCGACCAGACCGGCGTCGCGTGTCACACCGGGCGCCACAATTGCTTTTTCAATGCGGTGCGCGATGGTGAAATCCAAGTCATTGCCGATGTCGAGATTGATCCGGCAACGTTGTATGAGAAATAAGCATTAAGCCGCGCCGCGGAAACCAGGGCGCCGCATCGCGATGCCTTCTAAGATGTCATAGGCTGGCGCGTTTAGGGTAACGAACTGCGCTGCCATTTCCATACCGTCAACGCCGCCGACGCGGATAACGCGGGCACAGATCAAGACCGGCCAGGCCGTTCGTCCCGGCATGCCAACTGCGTCGATTTCGAATGTGTCACCCGGCGCGAGAATCCCGCCATAGCCGCATATCAACATCCCGCTTAGACTCCAATTCAGGGTCTGGTACGACTTGCCGCGAAATGTCACGGCGAGATTTGGCGCGTTGATGCGCGACGGGCTGCGCAGACGATAACCGAGTTTTACGCCGACCTCGGCGCTGTCATCATCTGGCCATGCGTGCAATGCGGACATGTGATTCAAGGCTCCTTGTTTGGCTTTCTGCCACGATGAATCGTAGGCCGCGCAGATTAAGAAGGCATTAATGCATGTCTGAGAAGGCACCATTTGAAGGGGGCTACAGAGGGGATGCGCAAACATCTGGCGCGGTTTATAGTCCGACCATGTTGCGCTTAATTTTCGCCATTTTTTGCTTATTCACGATGCTGCCTGACCGTGCTTTGCACGCGGCTGAGCCGGTAACGATTTTTGCCGCCGCCAGCACCCAGCAAGCCGTTGACGCCGTAATCGGCGCGTGTCCTGAAAAAGCCGGTGTCACCTGCCGGGGCGTGTATGCCGCAAGTTCGACGTTGGCGCGGCAGATCAAGAATGGCGCGCCGGCGGATATTTTTATCTCTGCGAATTTGATTTGGATGGATTATCTTACCGAGAGTGGCGCAATCGTGCCGAATTCTCGACAGGTTATTGCCCATAATCAATTGGTGGCGATTGCGCCCCGCGCACGGGCGCCGAAAATCGACAGTGTTGCGACGTTGCTCGACTGGCTGGCGGCGGATCGTGTCGCGCTTGGCGATCCGGCACATGTGCCGGCGGGTATTTATGCTGCTGAAGCGCTGACGTCTATGCAGGCGTGGGACCGTTTGCAGGGGCGTGTTTTGGCACTCCCAAATGTGCGCGCAGCGCTTGCCGTGGTTGCGCGCGGTGAAGCATTTGCCGGCATTGTCTATGCGACCGATGCGCAGGTCAGCGATGATGTGATCGTGGTTTATAAGATCCTGGATTCCTATCATGCGCCGATCGTATATCCGATGGGCCAAGTTGCCGGGCCGCACACGCCGGGCACCGAAGACGTGGTTGCCTTGTTCAAAGGTTTGGTTGGGCAGCATGCATTTAGAGACGCCGGGTTTCAGGTGTCGAAATGAGTCCCCTTGAAATCGAAGCCTTGTTGTTGAGTGTGCAGGTCGCTTTAACCGCCATCGGTGTCAGTCTTCCGTTGGCGATTTTTGTCGCATGGCTTTTGGCGCGGAAAACATTTCCGGGTAAATCGGTACTGGATGGGATCGTGCATCTGCCGCTGATTTTACCGCCCGTCGTTGTTGGTTATGTGTTGTTGGTGACCTTAGGGCGGAACGGAACGATCGGACGTTGGCTGTTTGAAACCTTCGACATCACCCTCGCCTTCACCTGGAAAGGCGCTGCGGTGGCAGCTGCGGTGATGGCGTTTCCGTTGATGGTGCGCGCGATCCGCTTGTCCCTCGAAGCCGTCGATGTTGGCCTTGAAGATGCCGCCCGCACGCTGGGCGCATCACCAGTTCGCGTATTTGCCACTGTTACCTTGCCGCTTGCGAGCCCGGGGGTGCTCAGTGGCGCGGTGTTGGGGTTTGCCCGTGCGCTCGGTGAGTTCGGAGCGACGATCACGTTTGTTTCCAACATCCCGGGCGAGACCCGCACGTTGCCGATTGCGCTGTATACGTTGACGCAAATACCGGGTGGCGAGGACGGGGCGTTTCGCCTCGTGTTGATTTCAATCGGCGTTGCGTTCGCAGCGTTGCTGGTGTCGGAAATTATGGCGCGCCGCTTGAAGGTGAGGTTGGGTACATGAGCGACGTTCAGTCCTCTGCCCTGACCGATGCGCCACCGGTGCTTGATGTCGATATCCGCGTGCAGCGCGGTGATGCGTTTACGCTGCATGCGAAATTTACCACGGACGGCGGTCTGACCGCGTTGTTCGGTCGCTCGGGTGCCGGCAAGACCAGCATCATCGATTGTCTGGCTGGCCTGATTAAACCGGATCACGGACATATCCGCATCAACGGCGAGTCGCTTTTTGATAGTTCACACGGCATCCATAAAGCACCCGAGAAGCGACGTGTCGGCTATGTATTTCAAGACGCGCGATTGTTCCCGCATCTGCGGGTACGTGCGAACCTCATCTACGGCATGCGGCTGCTGGCGGAGTCGCAGCGTCGGCACACGTTGGATGAGGTCGCCGATATGCTTGGCATCGAAAAACTGTTAGACCGTCATCCGGCCGCTTTGTCCGGCGGCGAGACGCAACGGGTTGCGATCGGGCGTGCGCTGCTGGCGAGTCCGAACCTGTTGCTGATGGACGAACCGTTGGCGTCATTGGACAATGACCGTAAAGCAGAAATTATGCCGTTTATCGAACGCCTGCGCGACCAGTCGGGCGTGCCGATTGTGTTCGTCAGCCACGCCCTCGAAGAGGTCGTGCGGCTTGCCGACGACATGGTGGTGTTGGCCGACGGTCAGACGATTGCCGTCGGCGATGTCGAAGATATCATGAGTCGCCTTGATTTGCGTCCTCACACCGGCAGGTTCGAAGCCGGTGCGGTGATCCATGTCTGGGTTGCCGGTCATGATCCGTTACATATGCTGACCGAGCTTGGTTTTGGGGCTGGGTCGATCTGGGTGCCGAAGTTGGAGTTTGATCGTGGCACACCATTGCGGTTGAGAATTCGCGCCCGCGATGTTTCCTTAGCCCTACAACGCCCGACACAAAGCGCGACGCTGAATACTTTCGAGGGCAATATCGTCGACATCGAACATGTGGCCCCCGATGTCAGTCCGCACGTTGATGTGTTGGTCAATATCGGTGCACCCGTGATCGCCCGGATCACACGCCGCGCGCTTGAACAACTCGGATTGAAAAGTGGGATGAAAGTTTTCGTGTCGGTCAAAACTTCTGCGATTGACCGACACAGCCTGGGACTTGGGCGCCGCCGGGCTGGCTAGGAAGCTGAGACGTCATGCATATGTGGGATGGTGCTCTTAAGGGCGGCTGAGAACGCCTCTTGTAAAGTATCCAGATCGTTTTCGGCATCTTGCTTCAATGCGGTTTCGAGCGCGCCGGCTTGGGCGTTGATGTGCACGGCCCCGAACGTTGCCGAGACGTCTTTGACTGAGTGCGCATAGTTTTCGGCTTCCTTTAAACTTCCAGCCGCAATCAGTTCGGCCAGTTTCTCATCGGCGGTCGCGTAAGACGCGATGAATTTTGTAATCATCGGCTTTATTTTTTCGGGCGGCATCATCAGTCGCTGACAAAGGGCGTCAAAGTCGAATGGTGCGGGCTCAGGTGTGTCATATTGGGCAATATTAGATGATGTGTTGGTCTCGACCGGTGGTGTGTCGTCCCGCTGGACGATCCAGCTGTTTAATTTCGAGATCAGCTCTCGCGGGTCAACCGGCTTAGAGATGTGATCGTCCATGCCGGCGGCGCGACAGCGATCTCGTTCCTCGGCCAATGCGTGCGCGGTCATGGCAAGGAATGGCAAATCATTGAATGCCGCTTTTTCGCGGATCAATTTGCTTGCCGTCAGGCCGTCCATCACAGGCATTTGGATGTCCATCAACACGGCGCTATAATAGTTTTCGCCCTTTGCTTCAAGTGCGTCGATGGCTTGCTTGCCATCGCCGACGATATCCAATTCAAAGCCGGCATCTTCGAGAATGCCCTGCGCGACCATCTGGTTAATTTCATTGTCTTCAGCGAGCAACAGACGGATGCCACGTCGCACCGCTTTCACGTTGTCGCCCGTTACCACATCGCCGGACGCATTGATGCTAAGTAAATCAACAGGCACGTCACCTTGCATCGCGGTTATCATTTGGTCGAAAAGCAATGATGTATTGACCGGCTTACTGACAAAGCCGGTGAAGTTTAAGCGTTTCATATCGTCTTGCACATCAGCCAGATTGTGCGCCGAGATCATGAATATTTTCGGTAACTTGCCGCCGTCTTTCTCTTGCATCAGTTGATCGGCCGTCTCAATGCCACTTAAACCCGGCATTTGCCAGTCCAACAACACAAGATTGAATGGCATCGCGACCGCTGCGGCATCGCGGTACGCCTTGATAGCAGCCGCGCCGCTGTCGGCCTCGGTGACGGGGAAGCCCAAGTTTTCAAGTGCATCGCGAAGAATATCACGGGCGTCCGCGTTATCGTCGACGACAAGCACACGTGTTGCTTGGGGGTCAATATTTTGCGGGCGCCCCTGCTGTGGTTGATCTTCGGGAATGAGTAGCGGCAAGGTAAAGCTGAACGTAGAGCCTTCGCCTATTTTACTTTCCAACCAGATTTCGCCGCCCATTGCTTCGACCAACTGTTTCGAAATACTAAGACCAAGGCCGGTGCCGCCGTGTGCGCGCGTTGTCGACACATAGGCCTGAACGAACGGTGAAAACAACTTTTCACATTGCGTTGGGGTCATGCCGATTCCGGTGTCGGTAACGCTGACCAACAGGGTCGCATGATTGCCGTCAAAATCCTGCGTTTTGACGTTAACAATGACGCTGCCATGTTCTGTAAATTTGACGGCATTGCCGACCAAGTTGATCAGCACCTGCCCAATCCGGAGCGGATCGCCCCGAAAAAATGCCGGCAATGTTGGGTCGACTTTAATCAGCACTTCAAGGCCGCATTCTTCGGCGCGGGTGGATATGACCGAGGCTAAGTTCTGCAGCACATCGCTGAGTTTAAAGTTGACCACTTCGACACTCATTTTGCCGGCCTCGATCTTCGAGAAATCGAGGATGTCATTGATCAAGCCCAACAGGTTTTTGCCGGCCGTTGAGACCCGGTTTAGGTGGCCTTGTTGGTGGTCTGTCAATTCTGTTTTCAACACCAAGTCGGTGAGACCGATGATGGCATTCAGTGGTGTCCTGATCTCGTGACTCATGTTGGCCAGGAACGACGATTTTATGGTGTTCGCAACTTCAGCGGCTTCGCGGGCGCGCTGCAGTTCTTGGCTCGCGATGTCCTGTTCAATGGCTGTTGAAACCCATTGGCCGAGCATGCGCATAAATGCGAGGTCGACACTATCGAACTGTTCTGGCCGCGCGTTCACAGCGGTGAAATTCAACGTGCCATAGGGGGCCCCGTTTACGTTCAGGCGGACACCGATGTACGTGTTCAGTCTGAACGCTTCATAGCACGGATGGCTCACCAATTCGGTTTTGTGCATATCTTCGATACCGATGGGTTTATCGCTCTCCAATACATGCTGACAGTAACTGGCAGAGATATTCAGCACGGTGCCTTCGGGTGGCGGCATGTTTGAGCCGGCGACGTATCGAATTTCATAGTCGTCGCCGTTGATTTGACTAACCACGCCGAGCGAGGTGTCAAAGAAGGTATTACCGAAACGCAAAACATTGCGGATCCGCTCAGCATATGATTGCCCAGATTTCGAGGCAGCAAGGTGAAATTGCTCAAGCGCAGATAAGTTCTTTTCGAGTGCTTCTTGAAGCGCTTTCTGCTCGGTAACGTCGACCAATGCGGAAAAAGATCGAATTAGCTTGCCGTCCTCAAACTGCCCTTCTGAGGATAAAGTTACATCGATGATTTGGCCATTTTTCTTGCGCATTTGATAGGGCACATCTGTGATCCGGCCCTTACTCATAAACTCTGGAAAATAATTCTCGCGGGCGCGTTTTACAGATGTATCGGTTAAAAAACCGAGGATCGATTTACCGATCACTTCGTCGCGGCTGTAACCCAAATGATCGAGCCAGTATTGGCTGACCCGCTGAATTTTTGTTTTGCTGTCGATCGAATGCAACATGATCGGTGAGGTTTCATATATGGCACGGAACAGGCCTTCGCTGCTGCGTAACCGAGCGACCTGATTTTGGATGACGCGATGCACCGGCAGATAAACGAACGCCAGTTCCGCCAGCAAAATCAAAATCGTCAGCAGCCAAAGTTGCGCTTCAAGCCCGCGAATGTGGGTTATGGCGTCCCGCCCGGCGTCTTCGAATGCGTTGGTGCCTGCGTCTAAGCTTTGCAGCAACGAGTTCGGCCCGACCGCATTTATATGTGCCAGCGCCGGCATGTCTAGTGATAGCTCATGGCTTGGCAAAGCAGCGATTTTGCGGGCAGCATTGAGGAATTTTTGGAGTTCCAGGTCCAGGCTGTGCGGTGGCGAAAAATAAATCCGCTCAACAGATTTCACTTTTTCGGCAGTGAAATCGAACGTTTCTGAACCATAGGCCAGCGCCGTATGGGACTCATCCATCAGATCAATCGCAGCAAACAGGGCTTCACGTAACGGTTCAATGTTATTGCCCATGGTTGTCTCGAAAACCATGCGATTGGCGAACAGCGCGATCCGTTGTGATAGCATGCGCTGGCGACCGCTAACGTTGATGACGTGTGCGGTCACGTGCTCTTTGGAGATAGAGTTTTCTAACGTGAAATGGATATAGGTGACGGGTGCGATAATCGCTGTTTGCGCAGCGACGAAGACCCAAAATAGTTGGCGTCGGACGAGTCCACCTATCCTATCGATGGCCTTCGTAAGTAAGCTATTGCGCACGTGACTGAGACCTTTTGCGATACGGCACGGCAATCTCCGCCCGCGTGTATAAAATTTGCCCAGAGTACCCATGCGCCGCCTTTTGCGGCAATCAGAATTAGGTTTGCGACCTTACCGGTGTCGGAACTTTCATCGCGCCCGTATTTTATTGTCTCGGGATATAATCGTCCGACCATTTCAGAACGATGTTGAAACTCAGCGATATGCGTGTCTCGTCAGCAAGGTTCGGGTGGACGAAATGCATCAGTGATCCGGGCCACATCATTAACAAACCAGGCTCCGGCAATACCGTGAATTCCGGGTCCACATACGGGTCGTTGCGGATGGATGACATGTTGAAGCCTGTACGCGGGTCATAAAAAGTTATGCAGCCAGGGCGCACGTCACTGCGCTGTCGGGTCGGCTTTTGGATGGCATTTGGCATCTTCAAATAGTAGGTGCCGCTTAAATACGCGTGTGGGTGATTGTGCGGGTCGTGATAATCGCCCCAGCGGTTGATATTCGCCCAGGCATGAATCTGCCAATTCACCGCGTAATCGATGCCGATGCTTTGTAGGTATTCGATAACCGTGTGGTTGATTTCGCCGCGCAGCCAATTCGGTCCGGCGCGGTCATATTCGAGCGGATTGTTTTCCCGGTAATCGGTGGTCAGGCTTTTGTTGGCCTTCTCCATCTCGCGGACCAGCTTGATCAGGTCGCGGGTCGGCTCTTCGAAATTGTCGAGGTGCCGGTGCACCAGTTTGGTCGGAAACAAATCCAGAAATTCGGTCATTGAAGCGTCATCACGTAATGACTTACGGACGGCGGGGCGGCGGTGTCACGGCGACGTAAACCCGGCAATTGGAATAACCCTGATTAAAGAAATGATAGGTGCGCTGGTCTTCGGCGACACCGGTCGGATCATAAAGATTCCAGTTCTTCTGCGCGATGCCCGTCACGCCTTTCCCCTTGTCGCCCAAATAACCAATCGACAGCCGCAGTATCTTGCGCTGCTTAAACAAGCCTTTGCGGCATAGTTTCGATAATTTGACGTCAAGATCACCGACTTGATAGATGGGCTGGCGCGACTGGGCGTACTCACCTTTGACGCGGTTACCCGCGTGCGCGCCACCGCCGCCGATCAGCACTGCGGCAAGGGCCACAAGGCCCACGTACGGGGCAAATATGAAAGCATTCTGCTTCATCATGATTCTTTTGTAGCGCATAACGCGTGATCACGGAAGTGATGAACAACACGGGCGTCATCCGTCGACGTAATCAATGAACGGCACTTGGCGCGTGATAGGGCGGTCTCTGAGGTCGAACGCGAACGAAATGCGTGGCGTTTCGGAGAAAAACGGGATGGTGCGGTGATAAAAATACGACGGAAACAGATATAAGCACCCTTCTATCGGCGGGTAACACTGTGTGATAGACGCGGCTTTTGACTTTGGAAAGAAGGTTGGTTGCCCAAATTCAATCCAGCCTGCTTTATCGGTGCTCGTCGCATCCGACGTTATGACATCTGGCTTTTTCGCGTAATAGACCCCGCTTAACCAACCAATGCGATGGATATGGCTTTGCTGATGCCCGCCGCTTTCAAGCACCGTCGCCCAAATATCGTACTCCCAGGTGTCCGGCCGTTGGCTGAGAAATGGATGATCCTTGGTTATTGGACATAGTGCGCGATAACGGTCGGCGCATTGTCCGATGGCTGCCAACAAGTCAACGACCGGCGAATCGCTCTCTTTGGCGAGATTGTTTGTCTGAGAGCCGAATTCCGTCGCTTTGTCGCTCGGCGCATACTTCAGGCTCCGATGCTGTTGGCAGTAGTCTGTGAGTGCCTGATTAAACGTTGCAAGGTCGGGATAGCCCGCCGGAACGTCGATCTCGAAACGCTGAATAAGGCGATCAAAATCAACCAATTTCTTGAGCGCGTCTTGCGCACCCATTTCTTGAAGCGCCACGCTTTTCAGCGCCAGTGCCACGGTGTGGCCGGGCTGAAGGGCGAGCTGCCGGTCGGCGGCATCCGCTGCGTCTGCCCATTGCCCCTCCAACAACAGCGCCCGACACATCGCCGCCCAGGCGGTGGGATGGTTCGGTTGCATCGCCAGACCTTTGCGATACGCGTCAACTGCATCATGGCATTGCTCGGCGGCATGCAAGGCGTGGCCTAGGTTGATGATCGGGTCGGCAGCGTCGGGTGCCAGGTTGCAGGCATGCTGAAACGCTTTGGCAGCGGCTTCTGGATTGTCTTGTTCGAAGGTGACAAGGCCCAGGTTATTCCAGGCGTCGAAAAAGTCCGGCGCAATCTCGACCGTCCGTGTCAGTAGTGTCTGCGCACGTGCTCGATCACCGCTCAGGTGCGCGGTGACGGCCAAGTAATTGAGGATTTGCGGGTGGTCGGGTACTTTTGTCAGCATTTCTTCGAGCATCGCTTGCGCGCCGCTGACATCGCCAGCTTCAAACCGCTCGACAGCGAGGGCGAACTGGTTTTGTAACTCACTCGCCGCCGGGGATTCTGCGTTCGTCATTCAAAAAGCCGCTTTCGTGTCGATGAAACATCGGAAAATGCCATGCTTAAAACCTCTAAGGATGGGTGCCATATTTGACGTGGGCGCGCAATGCTCGCGCGATTCTGAAGGTTTTCAGTGCCGAGCCGTTCCGTATACCTTTGGGTCTATTCACAATTTGGGAGCTTCCGCATGACGCATCAACGCATCCGACCTTATGAACATAAACTGAGCCATAACGGCGAAGACTTCGAATACGAGCTTGCCATGGCGGTGCGCGCCGGAAATCGCGTCTGGGTGCGCGGCCAAACGGGCCTGGACCTGGACGGCCATTTCAACGGCGAAGGCGACGCCGCGGCACAAGCCGACACCGCGATGCGCTGCACAGACATTTTGTTGCGTGAAGCCGGTGCGTCCTTGTCGGACATCGTCAAAACAACGGTTTACCTGACGGACCGGGATTATCGTGTGCCGGTGTTCTCGGTGCTGGCAAGGTGGTTGACCGGTGTACGACCCTGCCAAACAGGCTTAATTGTCAACGGCCTCGCCCGCCCGGAAATGCTGATGGAAATTGATGTCGAGGCGGTGATTGCCGAGAGCTGAGGCGGCGATGGCACGGATGAGTTAAAAGTGGCGACCCCGGCAGGACTTGAACCTGCAACCTGATGCTTAGAAGGCAACTGCTCTATCCAGTTGAGCTACGGGGTCGTTGTGGTGTCGACGCGTTTCAGCGCGCGGCGAAACCTAGCGCCGCTTCAGCCGTCGTGCAATGATGTGGAACGAGATTACTTCGCGCCGAACACGGTTTTTAAGATGTCTGTGGTGCGTGCAGCGGGATCGGCACGGATCGCCGCTTCTTCGGTCGCAAGGTAGTGAAAAATTCCGTCCAACGCCTTTGTCGTCGCGTGTCCTTTGAGGTCCGATTTCACATCCGGCACAAACGGTAGCGCTTTGTATTTACTGATCAACGCCTCATAGCTGGAAACGGCACCGACCTCGTTGAGCGCGCGCTCGACGACCGGCTCAACGGCGGCCTTTAAGTCGG
>JAFMCK010000285.1 GCA_017857825.1 Rhodospirillales bacterium | reverse complement strand
ACGGTGCTGGTGGTGATGGGCGACGGTACCGTCGGCTTCCACATTGGCGAGTTTGAGACCGCGCATCGCTATGGAACCGATTTCATTGCCGTCGTCGGGCACGACGCGCGCTGGAATGCAGAATACCAAATTCAGGCCCGCGACTTCGGCCCGGACCGCATTTTCGAAACTGAGTTAAACGAGACCCGCTATGACCAAGCTGCGATGGGTCTCGGCTGCCATGGCGAATTCGTGACAGATCCCACCGATTTAGATGCCGCTCTCGCCCGCGCCCAGAAAAGCGGCCTTCCGACATGCCTTGTGGCGCGGATCGAGGGACTCCCTGCGCCTTCGGGCAGCGGTCACTAGATATCGACACTTCCACTCGACAACAATTCAAAAAGGAACTGCGGACATGACAAAAATCAGCATTCAATTTTCAAGGTTTTCCGCGTTCTACAGCCCGATCATCGCCACCATGGGCGGCGGCTTTTTAAAAGACGAAGGGCTCGACCACGAATGGTCCAACGCTGCCGTCGGTACGTCGGCCGTGGATGCGCTCGTCAACGGGTCGGCGCATGTGGTTCAATCCGCGCCGTCGCAAGGGTTTCTCGCCTTGGAAAAAGGCAACATCCCGCCGGAAGTGCACTTCGCGCAGGTCAACGAAATGGACGGCTTCTTTTTGGCATCTCAAAACGCGGATCCCGCGTTTACATGGGATAAATTGAACGGGGCGCGGATTATCGTCGATCAAACCAGCGTGCAGCCCCTGTCGATGTTCAAGTACGCGTGCTTTAAGCAGGGGTTGGACTTTGACCAACTGAAAATCGTCGATGCAGGCAGCGGTGCCGCAATGATCAACGCCTTCAAAGACGGCAAAGGCGACTATATTCATTTGCAGGGACCCGCCCCGCAGCAGCTTGAATACGATGGTGCCGGATATATCGTCGCCCCAGTCGGCACGGCCATCGGGCCTTGCGCCTTTTCGTCGCTGGCCGCAACCCGCGACTGGCTCGAAACCGATATGGCCAAGGCTTTCACCCGCGCTTACGCCAAGGCGCGCACTTGGTTAATTTCCACCGACTCAGAGGAGGTCGCGCACAGCCTCGAAGGTTATTTCCCGGATACCCATCGCTCGGTTTTAGCGTCTACCATTGCGTACTATCAAAAACTCGGCAACTGGACGTCGCATATCGAAATCACAAAACCGGCCTACGAAGCAGCCCTCGATGTGTTCGAGTACGCTGGCCGCATCACCAAGCGTCACGCCTACGAAGACGTGATCGCCGCACCACCAATTTGAGCAACGGGACAGGTAGAAAAAACGCAAGCTTAGGATTTAGTCCCTAAGCTGCACGCTTATTTCAAGCTCTGCACGCACCGAAATCCGATGTAGACGACAGCCATATCACGCGGCTTCGTTGCGCGGTCATCTGCACGCATGCGAAATGCGCCATACCACCATGAACCACCGCGTGTACGTTTTTCGGTATCACCACCATCATCGGTCCATTCCCAGACATTCGCGCCCATATCGAACAACCCGTTTACGCCGGCCTTTGTTTTGCCGACAAGCGATGGTCCAGTACCACGGTTTAATCGCGCGCTGTAATCGATCGCTGGCGTCGGGCCACAGTCATCCAAGCAATTGGCCCCCATGGGCGAGTCGCCCGTGGGGTATTCATAGGTCAGAGCGGTTTTGAACGGTGCCGGCGGGTTTGGGCGCATTTCGGTGAAAGCCGCTTTCGCCCACTCTTGATCCGTCGGCAGTCTTTTGCCGGCCCATGCGCAATATGCCGCGGCTTCGTCGTAGGTGACGTGAACCGCAGGTTCATTGTCTTGCGCAGGCGTGCCGAACGGTGCCGACCAGGTCCAACCGGTTTTTTGCGTCCAACCGGATTCGTACACCAATCCCCCGCCGCGCTTCTCGGCTTCGGTCACCAAACCCGACTCTTGGACGAATGCACGAAACTGACCAACCGACACTTCGGTTCGATCTATGGCAAAGGTGTCGAGCGCCTGCATGTCATCGGCACGCGCCACCGGTGCAAGCACCGCCAGAAGCGGAAGCACGAGAAATAACCGTTTTGCAAAGATGCAGAGCAACGCATTCATCATGAGTCAGATATCGTGACGCCGAGCTGAATTGCCAAGATTATTTTGCGGTTTGTCGATTGGCGAGCGCCAAAATCAGCAACGATGCCGCGATAAACACCAATGCCAAGGGGGATTTAAGCAAAAACCACGGATCGCTGCCGGACGCAGAAAATCCGCCGCGGATATATTCTTCCAAACGAGGCGATAACAAAAACCCAATGACGAACGGCAAGATTGAGATATCCAAGCGCTTGAGCGCATACCCGATAAAGCCAAAGAACATCACGATCCATATGGCGATAAAGCCGCCGTCTTGTGCATAGACCGCCGTCAACGTGATCAACAACACAATCGGTAACATGATCGATTTCGGTACGCGCACCAAAACCCCGAGCGAGCGCAGGAACATGCCGCCGACGGTCCAGTTAAAGATATTGGCGAGCACCATCAGTGAGAACATGGCAAACGCGACGACCAAATCCTTGTTGATGATCGTGCCGTAGTCTTCGATCACTTTGATCTCTGTAAACCGAAATACTTGCGGACCTAAGGTGAAGTCGCCCACGGACTCAACGGCTAGAATAATGAAAACAGCCGCAAAATTGCCCGGAATACCGAGACTCATCACCGGGATCAGGTTTGCGCCTGAAACCGCAGAATTGGCAGCTTCGGTCGCAGCGACACCTTCGGGAATGCCGGTACCGAATTTTTCCGGCGTTTTGGAAAACCGCTTCGCCGTATCATAGCCCAGCGTCGCCGCCAATGTCGTGCCGATACCCGGCAGTGCACCGATCACGGTACCGATTAACGCCGAAATACCGATACTTGGTAACAGCTTGCGCTTCTCGGCCCACCCGAAGGAATTATCACCGAGCGGCGCCATGGCGGTCACTTGGATTTTCTTCATCCGGTCACGTGCCGCGTCTTCGATGCCGATAAACACTTCGCCGACAATCAACACCCCAAGAATGGCCGAAGATATAGGCAACCCGTTGCCAAGCTCGGTGATGCCCATGGTCAAGCGCGGGCCGTTGCCGGACAGAGTGGAGCCAACCAGCGCGAATAACATCCCCAAAACCCCGACCATAAAGCCCTTCATCGCGGATGAGCCGGAAACCGCTGCCATGAATGACAGTGAAACCATTGAGCAGTTTTGTCCCTGAAAGGTGACAGGATGGCTATTTAACAACACCCAACACTCGGTACCATCATTTCGGAGTCGGCAAGCCTCAAAATTGGTCGCCTGAGTCGACGACGTTAGCAAGCTTTCAAATTCTATTAATTGCGCTTCATTAACCCAGCTATTTTTTACGGATCCATTCAACAACGCCTCCTTCGAAGAATAGCCAAACATCTCCGCAAGGGCTTTGTTAGCGTATACTCTCTTCCATTTTAATTCCCCCTCCTCAATCTCTTGCGCGACAATTGCAACGCCAATCGGACTGTTATCAATTGCTTCTTCAAGCCCCGTGGTGTTTTCCAATTGAGCCCCGTTAAATTTTATCATTCTGAAATCCTAAATATCGAGGGTTAGGGCTGTGTTAAGAAACCTACCTATCTACCAACGTAAAATGATTTTCTCAGAGAATTAAGTAGAATTTAATTGCGTCTCAAAATGGCTAGAAGCCGACCGACTGATAGCCACAGCAGTGCGGCTGATTATAGGACCTCGTGCTTGTGTCCCTCCACGTGGTGTACGAAGCGCCCATGGGGGCGTTGGGCATA
>JAFMCK010000036.1 GCA_017857825.1 Rhodospirillales bacterium | reverse complement strand
GCTGCTAACCATCTGACACTCATAAAGAAAATTCCTTATCTATGTCAGCCCCAAATAAAAAACGCCGCCTCCCTCCCACAAAGGGAGAGAGGCGGCGCTTATTTGTCACGTCGTATCGCTTACTCGAGATTGCTGACGATGTTTTCAGTCATTTCCTTGGCATCGCCGAACAGCATGATGGTGTTGTCCGCATAGAACAGCGGGTTGTCGACGCCGGCATAGCCGGGGCTGAGCGACCGCTTCACAAACAACACCGTGCCCGCCTTCTCAACATCGAGAATAGGCATACCCGCAATCGGCGACGTCGGATCGGTCTTCGCGACCGGGTTGGTGACGTCGTTGGCACCGATCACAAAGGCCACGTCGGCGGTCGAAAACTCGTGGTTGATCTCTTCGAGCTCGAACACCTCGTCATAGGGTACGTTGGCTTCAGCCAACAGCACGTTCATGTGACCCGGCATACGTCCGGCGACGGGGTGGATGGCATATTTGACCTCAATCCCCTGTGCCTTCAGCTTGTCGGCCATTTCACGCACCGCATGCTGCGCCTGGGCGACCGCCAGGCCGTAACCCGGCACGATGATGACCTTGGAGGCATTCCCCATGATGAACGCTGCGTCGGGCGCCGCGCCGGCCTTCGCTTGACGGTCCGGATCGCTGGATTGCCCAGCGCCGCCGCCGCTGTCGCCGCCGAAGCCACCGAGCAACACGTTGAGGATCGAACGGTTCATGCCTTTACACATGATGTAACTCAGGATCGCACCACTGGAGCCGACCAAGGCACCGGTGATGATCAATGCCGAGTTACCGAGCGTAAAGCCGATGCCCGCAGCTGCCCAACCCGAATACGAGTTCAGCATCGAGACAACCACCGGCATGTCTGCGCCACCGATCGGCACGATGATCAAGAAGCCGATGACGAACGCTAAGATCAGCAACAGCCAAAATGCGCCATAGCTCTCGGTCGTGCAGAAGTAGATCAGCAATGCCAGCATGGTCAGCGCGATCACCAGGTTCAACAGATGCTGGCCTGGGAAGGTAATCGGGTTGCCCGACATAATGCCGCGCAATTTTGCAAACGCGATAACCGAGCCCGAGAACGTGATCGCACCAATCGCCATGCCTAAGCCCATTTCAATCAGGCTGCCGGCCGGCAACGAGCCTGCCGAGCCGATTTCATAAGCTTCCGGGTGATACAGTGCCGCCAAGGCCACGAATACAGCTGCCAAACCCACCAACGAGTGGAAGGCCGCAACCAATTCCGGCAATGCCGTCATTTCGATTTTTTTGGCGACCACGGTACCGATGCCGCCACCGATCAAGATCGCAATCACGATCCAGCCGTACGATTCGACGTCCGGGTGTGCAATCGTCGTGACGATGGCGATCACCATACCGATGACGCCCAACATATTGCCGCGACGTGCGGTTTCTGGGTTCGACAGGCCCTTCAAAGCGAGGATGAAGAGAACCGCCGAGATGAGATAGAAATAACCTACGAGTGACCCACTCATGATCCGGCTCCTTTATCTTTGCTTCTTTTTGAACATGGCGAGCATGCGTTGGGTAACGATAAAACCACCGAAGATGTTCACCGACGCCAACAACACAGCGAAAAAGCCCATCACTTTCGAGAAATCGAACAGTGCCGGGCCGACGGCCAACAAGCCGCCGACGATGATCACCGATGAAATCGCGTTGGTGACACCCATCAACGGCGAGTGCAGGGCCGGGGTCACGTTCCAAACCACGTGATAGCCGACAAAGCACGCCATCACGAAAATCGTGAACATCGACAAGAAGTCGGGGCCATGTGCGGCCTGAGCCGCGACGTCGCCCCCCTGGCTTACAGCAACTTGAGTCGCTTGGTGTGCGAGCTCGCCGGCTTGTTTGGCTAAGTTTTCAAGGCCGGTCGCAATTTCGGCCGCCTTATCTGCAAAGGTCGACTGTTCCATAATCAGGCCCCCTTCTTGCTATCTTTGGTTTCAGACTTCGCGTCCGCCTTTTTCGCGGGGGCTTTTTTAGACCCACCCGCGTTGGACAATGCTTCGCTGACACGCTCGTTCGCGATCTTGCCGTCCTTGCAGACCAGCGTACCTTCGACGGTCGCGTCGTCATCTTTGAAGACAAACGTGCCTTTTTCTTTGTCGAAGTGCGGCGATACGAAGTTGAACAGGTTTTTGGCAAACAGCGCCGACGCGGTTTCGGCCAACATGCTGGGCAGGTTGACACGACCGTCGATGATCACCCCGTTTTTGGTGGTCGTGACTTCACCCGGCTTGGTCAGTTCGCAGTTGCCGCCGGCTTCAGCCGCCATATCAACAATGACCGAGCCGTTCTTCATGCTTTCCACCATATCTTTGGTGATCAGCTTCGGCGCCGGACGGCCTGGAATCAGCGCCGTGGTGACGACAATGTCTTGCTTGGGCAGATGCTCGCGCACTTTCTGCTTTTGCTTTTCAAAGTATTCCGGCGGCATTTCCTTGGCGTAACCGCCTTCAGTTTCTGCCTCTTTTTCCATTTCCGGATCGACTTCCAGGAACTTGCCACCCAACGACGCGACTTGTTCTTTGGTGGCCGGACGCACGTCGGTCGCGCTGACCGCGGCGCCGAGGCGCTTCGCGGTAGCGATCGCCTGCAGACCGGCAACACCGACACCCATAACGAAAGCGCGGGCCGGCGGCACAGTGCCGGCGGCCGTCATCATCATCGGCATCGCGCGACCGTACAATTCGGCGGCGTTCAGAACGGCTTTATAACCGGCGAGGTTTGCTTGCGATGACAGGATGTCCATCGACTGCGCACGCGAAATACGCGGCATCAATTCCATGGCAAAGGCGGTCACGCCCGATTTAGAAAGCTCTTCGATCGCTTTTGGATCGATCAGCGCGCCGAGCGATGCGCACACGACCTGACCTCTCGAAAGCTTGGCCGTTTCGGTCTTGTTCGGGGCGGTAATTTTCCAGATCATCCCTGCGTCTTTGACGGTCGCGGCAAAATCCTTAGCAATACTCGCACCCGCAGCCTTGAACGCATCATCACTGATCGACGCGCCATCACCAGCGCCCGATTCTACGACGACATCGCAGCCTAAATTGATCAACTTACCGATAACCTCGATGGAGGCCGCGACCCGGTTTTCTCCGGGTGAACGCTCCTTCGGCATCGCAATTTTCATGACACTCTCTCCAACCCAAACGAATTGATTCGCTTTATCACCCCAAAGCACGCAAAAACGCACCGGGATCGGCATTTATGCCTTCCCGGTGGGGCTTTCGCAAATGGTCCTCGTCAATCAGCATTTCAAGACCAAAAGCACTGTGACAGGAGCATATCATGGACGCATTGAAAAATATTATCGAAATCAACAATGGCGACGCAGCGCCCTCGACATTCCCTGCCGCCGAATATAAGCGCAGATTGGCTGATTTAAGGGCTTTTATGGCAACCAGTGATATCAGCCACGCGCTGTTCAGCTCGTATCACAACATTAATTACTACGGCGACTTCCTGTTTTGCCATTTCGGACGTTTTTATGGCCTGGTCGTCGATGATCAGACGCAAACCTCGATCAGTGCCAACATTGACGGCGGTCAACCGGCCCGGCGCACCATCGGCAAAAACATCGTCTACACTGATTGGGCGCGGGACAATTATTTCAAAGCGATTGCGCAGTTAATCCCCACCGGCGCCAAAGTCGGCATCGAATTCGACAACATGACGCTGCAAAACATGGAAAAGCTGCGGGCGGCGCTCCCCGGCGCCACATTCGTCGACATTGCGCCCGCCTGCATGCGCATGCGGATGGTCAAGTCAGCGGATGAAATCGCGCTCATCAAACAGGGCGCCGCCGTTGCCGACATCGGCGGTGCGGCCTGTGTCGATGCCATCCAACCCGGTGTGCCCGAACATGAAATCGCGATCCACAGCACCGACGCAATGATCCGCGAAATCGCCAAACGTTTTCCGGACAGCGAACTGCGCGACACATGGACATGGTTTCAAAGCGGCCTGAATACCGATGGCGCGCACAACCCGGTGACCACCCGCAAGGTTCAGTCCGGCGACATCCTATCGCTCAACTGCTTTCCAATGATCGCCGGTTACTACACCGCACTTGAGCGCACGCTGTTCTGTGAAAGCGTGTCCGAGGCACATCTGAAAATCTGGGAGGTCAATGTCGCCGTGCACGAACGCGGCCTCGAATTGATTCGCCCAGGTGTGCGTTGCTGCGACATCGCGCACGAGCTCAACGAGATCTACCGCACGCACGGCCTGCTGCAGTATCGCACGTTCGGCTACGGTCATTCGTTCGGTGTGCTGTCACATTATTATGGCCGTGAAGCCGGCCTTGAGCTCCGCGAAGACATCGACACCGTGCTGGAGCCCAACATGGTGGTATCGATGGAGCCGATGCTGATGCTGCCCGAGGGCCAGCCCGGCGCCGGCGGGTATCGCGAACATGATATTCTTGTGCTGACCGAAACCGGCGCCGAAAACATCACCAAATTCCCGTATGGGCCGGCGCACAACGTGATCCGCTAGCCGCCTCAACCAGCCTCACCCTCACCAATAGGGGAGAGGGATAACGGTCAGCGCTTGGCCACCAAGTCGATTTCAACGAGGGCTTGTTTCGCCAATCCCGTAACCCCAACACAGGTGCGGGCCGGCAAACGATCGGCGGGAAAATAGCTGCGATAGACGTTGTTCATGGCGTCGTAGTCGCGCTCGAAATGAGTGATAAACACGCGCACTGACAGCACATGCTCGAGCCCCAAGCCCAATTCTCCGAGGACGATGATCAGATTGTCCATGACGCGGCGTGTCTGCGCTTCGATGCCTTCAGGCAAAGGCGCAGCGTCGTCGTTCGGGTCTGTCGGCATTTGCCCGGTAAGCTGGATCCACCCATCCGCCTCGACCGCGTGGGAAAAAGGGGCGACGTGTGTGGGTGCAGCGTCGAAGTTGTGAAAGATTGGTTCGGACATGAACGCTTACTCCTTGGATTTGCGGCGCGTGAGGTCTGCCTCACCCAGCGCACTATTGCGCGGATCGGGATGGTCTTTGAATGTTGCGCGAAGCTCAAGCAGCAGCGCATCGATTTGATCGAGCTTTTCCAGCCCGTCTGCAGACAGCGGACTGTCCTTGCTACGCGTCAGATACATCCGAAAACCCTCGGTGTGAAACTGAATGGCGTTCATATAGTCGTTCACCGAACGTGCGCGCTTCATATAGGCCTGATGCACACTGCGCAGATTGTTGACGAGGATCTTCATCAAGGCGCGCAAAAACGGATCGACTTTAGCGAGACGGCTTTCAACGGTGCTCGCCGGAATAACGATCACCACTGATTCTTCCTTGGCGACCGCATGAGCCATACGCTTAGAGCCGTCGACAATGGCCATCTCGCCGAACAACTCACCGACCTTCAGCGTCCCAAGTTCGATTTTCTCGCCCTCGACGAGTTTATAAATACCGATCAGGCCGCTATCGACGATAAACGCAGCGTCACCGGGATCGCCTTCGTTAAAAAGCACATCGCCTTCTTGCAGGAATTTTTTCTTTGCCCCGCCACCCTCGACAAACATCCGGCACCCCTAAACAACCTAATGGCGGCAAATTTTAAACAGCACATGCGCACGCAACAAGCTTATAGCTAGACCTCGATCCAGCGATCCAAGCCCGCTTCCTTGAGCGCTATTGCCTGCCGTTTCTCGACACTTTCGACGGAGAAATCTTCGATTAACTCGTGGAATAAACGGTGCCAGTTGATCTCGGCGGATAAGTGCGTAAACACGCTACCGAGTCCGATGGCCGCGCGGTCCATCAAGACAAACTCGCGCGGCACCTGGACGCCAGCGGTCTGTTTTAAGTCTTTGTGCACCTTCGCCGCAACGCCCGCGCCATACTGCACGTTGTTGGTTTTTTGGATCGACTGCACTTTGTCTTCGAGCAGCGGCGCGTACAAAAACTCGGCCCACTGATTGAGGATCGCGATCATCTCTTTAGACAGGCCCTTGAAGCCCCAGGTCTCATACGACTGCACCGCCAACTCTTCGTCGCCATCACGGAGTGCGCGATACAAATCGATCACCGCGCCCACAAACGACGGCGGAAACACCCGGATGCAGCCGTAATCCAATAGATTGACGCCACCATCGGGCCGCGCGCTATAGTTACCCAAATGCGGGTCGCCGTGAATCACGCCGTACTTGTAAAACGGCACGTACCACGCGCGAAACATACTGAGCGCCAGCCGGTTGCGGAACTCCTGATCGGCTTCCCGACTATCCAGTAACGAGGTGCCTTCCAACCACGTCATCGACAACAAGCGTTTCGTGCTAATGTCAGGCAACGTGTCAGGCACGTGAACGAATTCCTCATCTTTCAACATGTTGCGATACAGCGCCATGTTGCAGGCTTCGCGTTCGTAATCGAGCTCTTCGCGGAGCCGCTCGGCCAGCTCCAAATGGATTTGGCTGGGGTCGATGGATTTATCGTAACGGCGATAAATCGAGAAAATAAGCTTCAGCTGATTGAGGTCGGCTTCAATCGCAGATGACATATCCGGGTATTGGATTTTGCACGCGAGATCGCGGCCATCCAATGACGTCGCCCGATGCACTTGGCCCAAGGACGCGGCTTTGCAGGCCTCACGCTCAAAATTTTCGAACCGATCCATCCAACCGGGGCCGAGTTCGGAGGTCATGCGGCGCTTTACGAACGCCCACCCCATCGGCGGTGCGTTGGTCTGCAGCTTGATCAACTCGCCGGTATATTCTTCGGGAAGCACGTCGGGGATTGTCGATAAAATTTGCGCGACTTTCATCAACGGCCCCTTCAGGCCGCCCAACGCAATCTGCAGATCACGCGCCTGCTTGGCGTTATCCATCTTGATGCCGAACATGCGGCCACCAACGGTCTTGGCTGCAATACCACCGACCGCACCGCTGACACGTGCATAACGCTTTACGCGTCCTGAAAAACTATTGTCTTCGCTCATTGGGCCTGGGGCCTCCGTTCGTCGTTCAATCGTTCCCCGCAAGGTTTTGCTCGACCAGCCATTCCGCGATGCCTTCTGCGACCCGCTCCCAGCCTACGTCCAGCATCATGCCGTGCCCCATCCCTTGATAGATATGGGCACTCCGGCCGCAAAGTGAAGCTGTCCAATGCACATGCGCCGGTGGAATAAGCGGATCAAGCCCTGCCCCCATCACACGCACCGGCGTCCCCCAAAATGCCAAGGCATTGGGAAACCCGGTTGTATAAAGTCCAGCAACGGCCAATCGGCTTTCATTTTGGAACCGTTTGAGGTGACGCATCACCGTTTCTTGCGGGACTTCATTGGAAAATAATGTGGCGAACAAGGTCTCGACACTGGCCGCTTCGCCCTGGGTGATCTCACTCATATCCATGAAAAGTTCAGGGTTTGAGACCATCAACTGCATCGCGGGTGCGGCCATGCCGGTCGGCGGCACAGGCGCCATCAGGACCAAGCCCGCAAGCGAGCTGATCTCAGCCGCCCGCCACCCCAAATATCCACCCATTGAATGGCCGATCAATACCGGCGGCGTATCGAACTGTTTGACCGCGTCCAACATCGCATTCAAATAGTCGGCGACGGTAAAGCCCTGCAGGTTTTCATAATCAGGGCGTCCGATACGGCCCGGCAGATCAATCGCATAGGCATCGAATCCGGCCTTCGCAAACCAAGGCAGAAAATGTTCTTCCCAGCACCATGCGCCAGAGAATGCGCCGTGCACGAACAAAAGCGGCGGCCCACCGTTGGATTTTTTTGGTGCGCTGTGCACCAACTGCGCGCTCATTTGCCGGCGTCCGCCTCAAGCTCGTCAATGAAGCCGGAAATCACGTCGAGCCCGCGGGTCCAGAATGCCGGATCGGCGGCGTCCAATCCGAACGGTGCCAGCAGTTCACGATGACGCAACGTGCCGCCTGCCGACAACATCTCGAGATACTTTTCCTGGAAACGTGGATGACCGTCTTGGTAAAGACCATACAACGCATTCACCAAGCAATCGCCGAACGCATAGGCATACACATAGAACGGCGTATGCACGAAATGCGGAATGTAAGACCACAGCGTACGATAGCTGTCATCCAACTGGATGTGCGGCCCCAGGCTTTCCGACTGGGTTGCCATCCAAATATCACTGATTGCTTCAGACGTCAGTTCACCCTTGCGACGCGCATCATGCACCTGTGTTTCAAAGGTGTGGAATGCGATTTGGCGGACCACGGCATTGAGCATATCTTCGACTTTGCCGGCCAACAGCACACGGCGTTTGGCTGCATCCGGCTCGCCATCGAGGATGGCACGGAACGTCAGCATCTCGCCGAACACCGACGCCGTCTCGGCCAGCGTCAACGGCGTATCCGACAGCAATGGCCCCTGCTCCGCCGCCAACACTTGGTGCACGCCGTGGCCGAGCTCGTGGGCCAGCGTCATTACATCGCGCGGTTTGCCGTAAAAGTTCATCAAGACATAAGGGTGCGCCGACGGCACCACCGGATGCGCGAAAGCGCCTGAATTTTTGCCGGGGCGTGCTTCGGCATCAATCCATGATCCGTCAAAAAACCGCTTTGCCGTTGTCGCCATGTCAGGGGTAAAGCCGGCATAGGCATTGAGCACCGTTTCGCGGGCTTCATCCCAACTAAACCGGCGCTCTTCGGTGGTTGGTATCGGCGCGTTTCGATCCCACCAATGCAGCTTTTCGACCCCAAACCAATCCGCTTTAAACGCATAGTAGCGGTGCGCCAGACGCGCATAGTTCCCGGTGACCGCGCCCGCCAACGCATCGACAACCTCGTCTTCGACGCGGTTGGCAATGTTCCGGCTGCTCATCGGGCGCACGAAGCCACGTTTCTTGTCTTCGATCTCTTTATCTTTAGCGATGGTGTTGAGGACCAACGCAAACACCCGCATCCGCGATTTCAAGCCGGCGGACAACGCAACGCCAGCGGCTTCGCGAACGCCTGGGTCACTGTCGGTCATGCGGTTCAGCACGTCAGCGACGGTGACCTCAGAACCTTGGAACGAAAACCGCAGGTCGGTCATGGTCTCATCGAACAAGCGCGCCCAGGCCGGGCGGCCGGTAACGGATTTCTCATGCAAAAGCTGCTCAAGTTCGTCGGACAGCATGTGCGGGCGCATCAGACGCTCACCTTCAATCCAAGGCCGATAGCGTTCGAGTGCCTCAGACGCCTTATACTTTTCCGCCAATGCTGCGTCTTCGATTCGGTTCAGTTCCAACGTAAAGAACAGCATCACACCAGTGATATCGTTCACCCGTTCCGACGTCATTTGGTGGAATTGGGCAACTTCGGCATCATCCGAGCGCGCCGCGTGCAGTAACTGTGCGTAGCTCGCAACCTTGAACGCGCCTTCGAGGATTTCTTCATACTTAGCAATTGTTTCAGCCAAACCGGCGCCGTCGAGATCGGCGATACGCCCAAAATACACGTCTTTCAGCGCATCGGCCTGCGATTGCGCCCGGTCAAGATCGGCTTCGAGCGCCGGGTCTTTCGGGGAAGTATACAGATCGCTGAGATCCCAAGTGGGGCTTTCGGGTGCGCGGGTGGCAGTTGCTTTGTCATTCATGTCTTTAGATTTTCCATCCAGGTAACATATAACTGGTGAGGTAAGGGGGCTGGGTCGAATTTACGAGGACCCGCCAAAAGAAACACTGACGGGGCGAAGTCCGCAAGGGAGTTGAAAAGTATTATGAGCATGCCGACGTGGCCGAACTTGGTCACCATGTTTTTCGAGCAGGCCGAACGTCATGGCGCGCAGCCGTTTTTGTGGCAAAAGCGCGACGGTGCCTATAAGTCCTGGATCTGGGATAAAGTCGAAGCGCAGGTCACATCGCTTGCCAAGGGCCTGTTGGGGCTGGGGTTAAACAATGGCGACCGCGTGATTTTGGTTGGCGAAAACCGACCCGAATGGATGATCGCCGATCTCGCCATCATGGCTGCAGGCGGCATCACCACGCCCGCATATACCACCAACACCGCCGACGACCATCGGCATATTCTGCAAGACAGTGGGGCCAAAGGCGCCATCGTATCGACGGCGCGTCTTGCGGAACGTGTCATCAAAGCCGCAAAAGGGTTGGACGGCTTTGAGTTTGTGATCGTCATGGACGACGCATCGACGCTCAAAGCCAGTTCCCTCAAAATTATCTCGCTGAAGCAGGCGATGGCAGATGGCAAAAGCCGGGACGATGATATCAAAGCCCGCGCGGCTGACCTCAACCGGTCCGATACCGCGTGCATTATCTATACGTCGGGCACCGGCGGTACGCCCAAGGGGGTGATGCTGCATCACGGCGCAATTCTGCATAACTGCGAAGGCGCGCTGGATGCGCTCGCCGAGCTGGGCATTGGGCGCGAAGTGTTTCTATCGTTCTTGCCGTTATCGCATGCCTATGAGCACACGGCCGGGCAATTCTTTCCCATCGCCATCGGCGCCGAGGTGTACTACGCGGAAGGTGTGGAGACGCTCTCCGCCAACATGTTGGAGGCACACCCGACCATCATGACCGCCGTGCCCCGCCTCTATGAAGTGCTGCATCAGCGCATCAACGCCGGCGTCACCAAGGCGGGCGGGCTGAAACAAAAAATGTTCCTGCGCACCATGGAATTGGGCCGCAAACGCTATGAGCACGGCAAACTCGGCCTGTTCGAGTCGCTACAAGACTTCGTCCTCGACAAGCTGGTACGCGACAAAGTGCGCGCACGTTTCGGCGGCGCGTTGAAAGCGTTGGTATCAGGCGGCGCACCGCTGAACCCTGAAATCGGCATGTTCTTCACATCGTTGGGGCTCCGTATATTGCAAGGCTATGGACAGACGGAATCCGCACCACTCATTTCCGTGAACCGCCCGAGTTGGCCCCGCCTGCATACGGTCGGCCCTCCGGTCATCAACACCGCCGTCAAATTTGCCGAAGACGGCGAGATATTGGTGCAAGGCGAGCTTGTCATGCAGGGCTACTGGAACAACGACGAAGCGACGCGGGACACCATCAAAGATGGCTGGCTGCACACCGGCGATATCGGCAAGCTGGATGAAAACGGCCATCTTGTGATCACCGATCGCAAGAAAGACATCATCGTCAATTCCGGCGGCGACAACGTGGCGCCGCAACGTGTCGAAGGCGTGATTATTGCCGAGCCAGAACTGAGCCAAGCCATGGTCTATGGCGACAAGCGCCCGCATCTTGTGGCGGTCGTCGTCCCGGACGACGGCTGGTTCACCGAATGGAAACGGGCCCATGGCAAAAAAGGCACACTTGTTGATCTCGCGACCGACAAGGACTTGCACACCGCGCTTGCACCGGCACTCGGACGAATCAATAAAAAGCTCAACAACATCGAAAAGGTGCGACGCTTTGTGGTCGCAGACGAAGCGTTCACCATTGAAAACGAACAGATGACACCGACCATGAAAGTGCGCCGCCATATGGTGCGTGCGATCTATGGCGAGCGCTTGGAAGCCCTCTACAAGTGACCGACTCAATTATTTGGATGGGCTTCGTCGGCAGCCTGCTCGCAGGGCTCGGGACCTCGCTCGGCGCCCTGCCCGCACTGATCTTTGGCCGGCCCGGCGAACGTGTCGAGACCATTATGCTAGGTTTCGCAGCCGGCGTGATGCTGGCGGCCAGCATTTTCTCGTTGATCATTCCAGGTTTGGACGCAGCAACCATCATCAGCGACAGCGAAAACATCCGCGCCTTGATTGTTGTGTGCGGCATTTTGACCGGTGGCGCGGCGATCTGGATCATTCACCAACTCGCACCACACGAACATTTTATTTCCGGCCCTGAAGGCGCCGAGCGGCGCAACATATCGCGCATCTGGTTATTCATCATCGCCATCACGTTGCACAATTTCCCGGAAGGCATGGCGGTCGGGGTCGGCTTCGGGGGCGGTGATGTTGCCAACGGACGCGCACTGGCGCTGGGTATTGGCATCCAAAATATCCCGGAAGGCCTGGCCGTGGCCGCCGCGATGCTATCACTCGGCTATTCACGTCTGCGCGCATTCAGCGTTGCGTCGCTGACCGGTTTGGTCGAGCCGATTGGCGGCGTGCTGGGTGCCAGTGTCGTCAGCATTTCCGAAATCCTTTTACCGTTGGGCCTGACCTTTGCGGCAGGCACCATGCTGTGGGTGATCTCTGATGAGATCATTCCGGAAACCCACCGCAAGGGCGTGGCCGGGTTCGGCACGGTCGGCATCATGATTGGGTTTGTTGCGATGATGTACTTGGACATGACCTTGGGCTGACCACTGCGCCTTCGTGGTCAGGCCTTGGATTTGCCCGCGCTCGGCGGTTGTTTCCGCTTACGTTCACGGATCCAGATGTAAATGCCACTCGTGACGATCACCGCGATGCCGGCCCAGGTGAAGCGATCCGGAAAATCACCAAACCAGACGTAACCGACGCAAACCGCGGCAATCATCTCAAAATAACCGAACGGCGCCAGCAGCGACGCCGGTGCCTGCGCGTAGGCTTTGACCAGCAGCCAATGCCCAATGATCGCCGAGAATATCATCAACCCCATCAACTGCATCGCGTACAAGTCCGGCATCTGCCAGTTGCTTGGCACGAAGACGGCCAACACCAGTGCACCGACAATGGATTGGTAAAACACCGTCATCCATGGGTCGCCGAAGCCCGAAAGCTTGCGCGTCAGCACGTTGAAGCCGGCAAAACAGACACTGGCGGCGAGCACGTAATAAACGCCGTCAGGCACCGTCTCAAACCCTGGGCGCACAATCAGGAGTGAACCGCAAAAGCCGACCAGTACGGCACTGATACGCCGAATGCCGACCCTTTCGCCTAAAAACAGGGCCGCCATGATCGTGATCAAAAATGGATAGATGAAATACACTGCCAACGCGTCCGCCATCGGCATTGTCTTCAGCGCCGAGAAAAACAGCACCGTCGCCGTCGCCAGCAATACGGCGCGCAGCACCTGCCACCACGCCCCTGGGCCGAACATGCCGCGAATATTGCCGGGTTTCAGCAAGATCGGGCTCATCACCACAGCCGACAACGCAAACCGTCCCCAGGCGATGAACACCGGCGCATAGCCCAACGCTGCCAACTCCTTGGCCGCACCGTCCATCAACGGGATCACGGTGAAGCCGGCAATCAGAAGTGCCGCACCCCGCAACAGATCAGCCTCAGTATGCGGGCTGGCGTTGCTCATAAATTAAAGATCGGCAGCGAGGAATGGCACCGCCCATTCGAGCACGGTTTCCGGCGCTTCTTCGGCCAAGAAGTGACCGCTTTCCGGCACCGCGGCACCGGTCACCTCGGCACTGCACCAGTTCCGCCAGGTATCTAGGGGACTGCCCGTCTTAGGGCCACCTAAGGACCTCGAGCCACCCCATAAACACAACACCGGACAGCTTAGCTTGTTGCCCGCATCCGCATCCGCCTTGTCGTCTTCAAAGTCGCAGCTGGCGCCGGCGCGGTAATCTTCGCAGGCGCCTCGAATCACGTCCGGCTTTCGATAGCAGCGCTTGTATTCCGCCATCAGCGCGTCGTCGAATTTGAAACCGGGGGCTGCCCAGGACGTCATCAGCCATTCCAGCCACATGTCCGGGTCGTGGCCGATCATGGTTTCCGGCTTCGGCGCCGGTTGTGCCAAATATGCCCAATGGAAGCCGCCGAGGGCGCTTCGCATGTTGATGTTTTCCCACATGTTATAGGTCGGCACCACATCCAAAGACATGTAGCGCGTCACCCGGTCGGCATGATCCAGGGCGAGCCGAAAGCCGACGCGCGCGCCCCGGTCGTGGCTGACCACGGCAAACTTTTCATGGCCGAGTGCTGTCATCAACGCCGCCGCATCCGCGGCCATGGTACGTTTTGAAAATGCCCGATGATCCGCATCCGATGGCGGACATTCGCTATCGCCATAGCCCCGCGTATCGAACACGACCACACTATGAGTCTCAGCCAATTTAGGCGCAATCGCGGCCCACATCACATGAGTTTGCGGATAGCCATGCAGCAGCACGACGGCAGGCCCACGGCCTTTGGTGCGCACATTTAACGTCACGCCGTTGGCCTGTATTTGTTGCTGTGTGAAGCCTTCAAACATTGTGATCTCCCATTCAGATGCCCACCTTCATAAACGACCTGGCGCAACGAGGTAAGGGCGATAAAGGAATTTGTCTCGTTAAGCGACTTTTCGACGATTGGCGATAAAGATACCGAACAAAATAAGCCCAAGCGCGATGATCGCCTTCAAGCTCAGCACCTCGTCCAACAACATGGCCCCCCAAGCAACCCCGAACACCGGCACCAAATAGTTTTGGAATGCGATAAACGACGGTTCGCGCTCGGACGCCAGTTTAAACAGCACCAAGGTCGCCACGGCAGTCGGAAAAACCCCGAGATAGATCGCCGGCCATAGCGCTTCGAAGCTGAATGGCGGCATCACACCACCTGCGAAATAAAGCGCCGCCGGCGCGGTTTGCAGCACCGAAAAGATCAACACCAATGTCGCCCGTCCGACCATCGGCGTCGGCGGCATGCGCTTAAGGATGATCACCGACACCGCATAGCAGATCGCGCCGCCAGCGACCGCGAGTTGGTGCAGCAGCGCACCGCCCAAGCCTTCAAGCGCCGCCTGCCCAACCAAAACCACAACACCCCCGAACCCGAGCGCCACGCCCACAAGCTTTTGCGGCTTTAGGCGGTCTCCCTCGGTCAGGAAATGCGCCAGCACCAGTGTCGTCAACGGCATCACGGCCATCAAGATTGCCGCCAAGCCGCTTTGAATGCCCTCTTCGCCCCAGCTGATCAAAAAGAACGGCAGGCTGTTGCCGAAAAACGCCAACGCAAAGCAAAACGACCACGCCCGCACGCCATTCGGCAGCGGTGTCCTGACCGCCAGCGCCAAAGCGACCATCACCGCCGCCGCCGTTGCCAGACGCAACGCCGTCAACGTCAACGCCGGCATATGGCCAACGCCGATTTTGATCACCAGAAAAGAAGTCCCCCACAGCATCGCCAGCGTAAACAGCAGCACCACGTGTCGCGGCAAGACCGGACCGTAGCCGCCCGGCGTGGAGTCAGAGGTCATTGAGGTTGCCGTGGTAACGCCGATACCACTCGATAAACTTCGGAATACCTTCTGCAATCGTGGTCTTCGGCTCGAAGCCGAAATCGCGCTGGCTGGCCGAAATATCGGCGTAGGTATCGGCGACGTCACCCATTTGCATCGGCAGTAAGTTTACCTGGGCTTTCTTGCCGAGCGCGTCTTCCAACAATGCGATGAAGTCGGTGAGCTTTTCGGAGCGGTGATTACCGAGGTTATAAATTTGCGCCGGGAGATCCCCCGACGGCACATGGTCGAGTGCGCCTAAAACACCGGCGACGATATCGTCGATATAGGTAAAATCGCGGTGCATTTTGCCTTCGTTAAACACGTCGATCGGCTCGCCTGCGAGAATTTTGCGGGCAAAAATCCATGCCGCCATGTCCGGTCGGCCCCACGGGCCATACACCGTAAAAAAGCGCAGCCCGGTCGTCGGGATTTTATACAAATGCGCGTAACAGTGCGCCATCAGCTCACCTGCGCGCTTCGTGGCCGCGTACAGCGAAACCGGGCTGTCGACGCGTTCCTCGACGGTGAACGGTAGCTCTTTGTTGGCGCCGTAGACCGATGACGAGGACGCAAACACCATGTGTTTGAGGTCCTTCAACGAGCGTGCGAATTCCAACATCACCAACTGCCCTTCGACGTTGGCACGGGTATAGGCGTAGGGATTGGTCAGCGAATGGCGGACACCCGCTTGCGCCGCCAAGTGAATGATGCGGTCGATGTCGAGGTGCGCCGCGCTGACAGTCGCAATGGTTTCGCGCTCGGCAATATCGGCAGCGATATGGGTGAATGCAGGACCTTCAAGCTCGGCAAGGCGGGCGCGCTTGAGCTTCGGATCATAGTAATCGTTGACGATATCGACCCCGATCACTTTTTCGCCCCGCGCCAAAAGCGCTTTGCTGGTGTGATAGCCGATAAACCCGGCCGCACCTGTCACAAGCACACTCATAAAATCGATCCGTTTCCCTCAATCGCGCAAAGACATTGTGCGCACGGTATAGACCGCCCAGCCGATGAAATCACCCCGGAAAAGCAATATGGTGCGCGCAAAAACATTTTCCGTTCAACCGCGAAGATGAAACAATCGAGATAAAGCGATTGCGCCGGTCGACCTGAAATTGCGTTCTTTAGGTCAGCATCAATGACCTATTGTCCAAGGCCGTTGCGAGGACTACCTTTATCAAAAGGGAGGTAGGTTTCAATGAGCCTTATTCGCGCGACGCTCGAAGATAAATATAAGCTCGATCAGGGCCGTGTCTATATGACCGGCACACAGGCCCTGGTGCGGCTGACCTTGATGCAAAAGGCCAGAGACGCACAGCATGGGTTGAATACGGCTGGTTACGTCACCGGCTATCGGGGCTCGCCGCTGGGCGCGCTGGACCAGGAATTTGGTCGCGCGCAAAAACTGCTGACCGAGAGCGACATCAAATTCCAGCCCGCCGTCAACGAAGACCTCGCCGCCACAGCACTTTGGGGCACGCAACAGGTGAACATGTTCGAAGGCGCCAAGTTCGATGGCGTGTTCGGCATCTGGTACGGCAAGGGCCCGGGCGTCGATCGCACCGGCGACGTGTTCCGCCACGCTAATATGGCCGGCACCGCGCCCAAGGGTGGCGTGCTGGCGTTGGCCGGCGATGACCCGGCGTGTAAATCCTCGACCGTGCCGAGCCAAAGCGAATACGCTTTTATGGACGTGATGATCCCGTTCCTGCACCCGGCCAATGTCGAAGAAATCCTGCGCCTGGGTCTGCTCGGAATCGAAATGTCCCGCTACGCCGGGCTATGGGTCGGCATGAAGTGTATCACCGACAATATCGACACCTCGGCGTCCGTCGACATCACCCCGGACATGATGGACTTCAAGCTACCCACCGATTTCGAGATGCCCGACGACGGCCTGCACATTCGCTGGCCCGACGCGCCCTTAGATCAGGAAAAACGCCTGCATCGTCACAAAATTTACGCCGCCCTCGCCTTTGCACGCGCCAACAATTTGAACCGCATCACCCTCGACAGCCCGACGCCGAAGCTCGGCATCTGCGCCACCGGCAAATCCTATATGGACGTGATGCAGGCGTTGGACGACCTCGGCATTGATGAAGAACACGCCGCCGAAATCGGCATCCGCCTTTTCAAAGTGACGATGCCTTGGCCACTGGAGCGTGAAAGTGCCCGCCACTTCGCCGAAGGCCTGGACGAGATTTTGGTCGTCGAAGAAAAACGCGGCGTGATCGAGAACCAGTTGAAAGAGCAGCTTTATAACTGGCGCGAAGACGTACGCCCCCGCGTCGTCGGCAAGTTCGACGAACACCGCAATTGGGTGCTGCCGTCGGCGGGCGAGTTAACCCCGGCGATGATCGCACGCGCCATCGCCAAGCGGATTGAAAAATTCCATACCTCGGATCGGATCAAAGACCGGCTCGCGTTCTTGGACCGCAAGGAACGCGCGCTGTCAAAAGACCGCCCGGACATGAAGCGGATACCGTATTTCTGCGCCGGCTGCCCGCATTCGACGTCAACCAAGGTGCCCGAAGGCTCTCGGGCCGCAGCGGGCATCGGCTGCCACTACATGGCGATCTGGATGGACCGGGAAACCGAAACGTTCACCCACATGGGCGGCGAAGGCGTAAACTGGGTCGGCCAAGCGCCGTTTACCGACACCCAGCATATCTTCGCCAACATTGGCGACGGCACGTATTTCCATTCCGGCCTATTGGCGATCCGCGCCGCGGTGTCGTCGGGCGTCACCATGACCTATAAAATCCTCTACAACGATGCGGTCGCGATGACTGGTGGACAGCGCCACGACGGTATCTTGAACCCGGCTGTGATCGCGCAGCAAATCCGTGCCGAAGGTGTGCAGCGCATCGTTGTCGTCACCGACGAACCGGACAAATATCCGCTCAATTATGGCTTCCCGCCCGGTGTCGATATTCACCACCGCGAAGACCTGGACCAAGTGCAGCGCGACCTGCGCACCGTCAAAGGTGTGTCGGCGATGATCTATGATCAAACGTGCGCCGCTGAAAAACGCCGCCGTCGCAAGCGCGGCACGTTCCCAGACCCGCAAAAGCGCGTGTTCATCAACGAAGCTGTCTGCGAAGGCTGCGGCGATTGCGGCATCGCGTCGAACTGCGTCGCGGTGACGCCGAAAGAAACCGAACTTGGCCGCAAACGCCAGATCGACCAGTCGGCATGCAACAAAGACTTTTCCTGCCTGAACGGCTTTTGCCCAAGCTTCGTCACCGTCGAAGGCGCCGGACCCCGCAAGCCGAAAGCGGTCGGCGATGTGCCGTTTCCGTCCCTGCCCGACCCCGGCACGGTTGATCTTTCCGATCCCTACAACGTCGTCGTCACCGGCATCGGCGGCACCGGCGTCGTCACCATCGGCGCGATCTTGGGGATGGCGGCGCACCTGGAAGGCAAAGGCATTTCCGTGCTCGACGTTGCCGGCTTGGCGCAGAAAAACGGCATGGTGTATTCGCACCTTCGTTTTGCCGACACGCCGCACGCGATCCATGCGGTACGGATTTCGGCCGGCGGTGCAGACTTGCTGCTGGGCTGCGATTTGGTGTCGGCCGGCGATCCGGAAACTCTGGCAAAACTTCGCGCCGGGAATTCCAAGGCCATCGTCAACGATCACAAAACCATGACCGCCGACTTCACCCGCGCACCCGACATGGCGTTCCCCGAAGACGGCTTTAAACGTACGCTCCGTGACGAGACCGGCGCCGATGATGTGCGGTTTATCGAAGCCACCGAACTTGCGCGCCGCCTGGTGGGCGACACCATCGCGGCGAACATGATGCTGGTCGGCTTTGCCTATCAAAACGGCCTGCTGCCGGTTTCCGAGGAAGCCATCCACCGCGCGATTGAGCTGAACGGCGTCGCCGCCGACTTCAATAAGTCGGCGTTCATGTGGGGCCGCCGCGCCGCGTTTGATTTGCCGGCAGTCGAAAAAATTCTGGGCCGCGCCCTGGATGAATCGAAACCGTTTGAACTCGACGGCTTTATCCAGCGCCGCGTCGATGACCTAACGGCGTATCAAGACGCCGCCTATGCCGCGCGCTACACCGCATGGATCGACAAAGTCCGCGCCGCCGAACAACGCGCTAACGCCGGCAGCACACAACTGACCGAAACCGTCGCGCGTGGGCTGTTCAAACTAATGGCCTACAAAGACGAATACGAAGTCGCCCGGCTGTATACCGACGGGCGATTCCAGCACGCCATCGACGAAGCTTTCGCAGACGGCGGCAAGCTAAAATTTCATCTGGCCCCGCCGCTGTTGGCGGAACGCGACCCGACCAGCGGACACCTCAAGAAAAAAGAATACGGCCCGTGGATGCTCAGCGCCTTCAACGTACTGGCCAAATTCAAAGGGCTCCGCGGCACCCCGCTTGACCCATTCGGCTACTCAGCGGAACGCAAGCTTGAGCGCCAACTGATCGCTGACTACGAAGCACATTTGGCCGAGATCGTCGACAAGCTCAGCACCGAAAATCATACGGCGGCGTGCGCGCTCGCCGCACTCCCCATGAAAATGCGCGGCTTTGGGCATGTGAAAGAAGCCAACATTGCAAAGGCGAAGGCCGACGAGCCGACCCTCGTCGCCGCATTTCGTGACCCTGCACGGGCGCCGCAAGCGGCGGAATGATTCCTTTTGAGGCGTTTACGTGTGAAAAGAAGGTGTGAGTCCGCTCGCTTCCGAGTATCAGACCTTCATTTGGGTATGTGATAGGGACCGCGATTAACTCTAAGCTACCGTTGCAGACTGACAGTTGGCATCCTCGACGGCTGCGTTTGTCTGCATGAGCATCAGTGGCAAAGCAAAACTGAAATTTAGCCTGGTCGACAATACCGAAAAATCCAAGCCACGTTCGATCACTGCAATCGAAGCAAACGCTTTAGCTGTGCTCTATGAAAATCCTTTGCATTAAACTGTGATACCCGACAGTTCCAATTACTTTTTTCTGATGTCCCTACCTTGCTATACGAGAAAGCGCTAACGATACGACTAACGCGCCAAGAATCACCAATCCAATCATAAAAAAGAGTAATAGATATCGATGAATATCTCCTTCTTTTCGTGACTTTAACGCTCGGATTTCGGAAAACCCAGGAAGATGCTTGTGTCCCTCCACGTGGTGTACGAAGCGCCCATGGGGGCGTTGGGCAT
>JAFMCK010000284.1 GCA_017857825.1 Rhodospirillales bacterium | reverse complement strand
GATGTTTTGGGTACTGCAGGTGCCATTGTCGTTGCCGAACCGACGCACAACCAACCCCTGCTTGGCCACAAGGGTGCGATTTGGCTAACCGCCCGGACCACCGGCGTGACGGCACATGGTTCCATGCCCGAAAAAGGCGACAATGCGGTTTACAAGGCGGCGCGCGCGATCAGCAAACTGGAGGACTTTGATTTCAACATTGCCCGCGATCCGGTGCTGGGCAAGCCGACGTTGAATGTCGGGGTGGTAAACGGTGGTTTGAACGTCAACTCAGTCCCCGATGCGGCCGAGGTCGGAATCGACGTCCGCACGACGGTGGGCATGGATCACGAAAAAATTCACACTGACCTCTCCGGTTATCTGGGTAAAGAAGTCTCTCTAACATCTTTCGTGAACGTCGGCGGCGTGTTGACCGATATCCGTAATGAATGGATGCAGGATGTGTTCGACGTGATGACAGATATACTGGGTGAACGCCCCGAGGCCAACACGGCCCCCTATTTTACCGATGCCTCGGCCCTGACCCCCGCGTACGGCGGCGCTCCAACGGTGATTCTCGGACCCGGCGAAACTGCGATGGCCCACCAGACGGACGAATATTGCTTGGTCGACCGGATTAACCAGGCGGTAGAGGCCTACAAGAGGATCGCCAGTCGGTGGAGTGCCCAATCTTGAACCTCGCAAAAGCCAATGAACTTTCCGCCCTGGACGCTCTTAGACGGATCGAGGATGGGAGCCTGACAGCTACGGCCCTGACGGGCGCTTGTCTGGAACGCATCGCTGAACGGGAAGATACCGTCGGCGCGTGGAAATTCATTGATCCCGAAATGGCCCGCAAGGCCGCCCAGGCCGTCGATGCCAGACCGGCAGGCGGGAAACTAAGAGGATTGCCCGTGGCCGTTAAGGACCTGTTCGATACTGCGGATATGCCGACCGGTTACGGCTCGCCGATCTACGATGGTTGCCGCCCGGCATCGGATGCGGCCACCGTCTCTCTGACCCGCGCCGCAGATGGGGTGATCCTCGGCAAAACAGTGACCACGGAATTCGCTTATTTCAATCCGGGAAAAACCGCAAATCCACATAATCCGGCGCACACACCAGGGGGATCGTCCAGCGGTTCGGCCGCAGCGGTTGCCGATTTCATGGTCCCCCTTGCTTTTGGATCGCAGACCGTGGGATCGACCATTCGCCCAGCGTCTTTTTGCGGCGTCGTTGGCTACAAGCCGAGCTACCGACTAATTGACCGCACGGGCGTCCGGCCGCTTGCCGATATCTTCGACACGGTGGGCCTGTTCGCTCGCGACGTGGCGGACATCGCACATTTCGCCTCTGCTCTCAACGGTCGCGCAAATTGGCGCATCGACGAAGCCTTTGATGTCCGCGCCCGCATCGGTTTGTGCCGCACACCCGAGTGGTCGGAGGCTGACCAGGACACCCGAACCGCCCTGGAAACGGCGGCACGGTTGGCGGCTGAGGGCGGAGCGACGGTGAAAGACATTACACTGCCGAAAATTTTCAATCGGCTGAGCGAGGCTCAAGGTGTGATTGTCGACTATCAGGCCGCAACTTCTGCAGCCTACGAACTGACGTTTTGTCGTGATCGGGTCAGCAAAAGCTTTGCCGAGCGGGCCGATGTGGGCGCAGCCTATACATTCGAACAGTTCGATCAGGCGCTCACCACCGTCACTGAGGCACAAGCTGCACTGGATAGCGCCATGGACGGGATTGATGTTCTTCTTTGCCCGAGTGCGCCGGGCGAAGCGCCGCTGGGACTTGATGCTACAGGCAGCCCTGTCTTTAACCGCTTGGGTACTGCACTTCAGGGGCCGTGCCTGAACGTACCGGGCCTGACCGGCCAGACAGGAATGCCTGTCGGCGTGCAATTGATGGGACGCATAAACGATGACCGACAGACTTTGACCGTAGGCGCTTGGTTACAAACGATCCTACGGGCATTGTCAGATTAAACTGGCTTGAGTATGAAGCGCCGACTTTATAGCCTCATCTGATGATGAAAACTTCGCCTTTCCGTTATTTCAAGACGTCGTCCGAGGTCATTTGGCTTGCAGTGATGGTGGCTTTATCTCTCAACAAGTCTTCAAGTATCTGATAGCAAAATTGAGGCTAACTTGGTAGCCGGTTTCCGCAAATGAATGATGCTGTTGAAAAACTCTGAAATCGAGATTTGATTAGAAATTTATTGCCCGCTGGGCCTTGCCATGCACTCTAGATACGAAGGGATCGGTCAAAAATGACGACACCTCGTCCAGGCGCCGCATAGATCGACTATCATGCCTTTTTCGGCGACCTGTCCTTTACAAAATTTAATCAGCCAAAACCTTGCACGACCCAATTGGTGAGTTTTTCAACAGCCTCGGCTAGAAGTAGACCACCTACGCATCACGACATTACGCCTGTACGGGACGGTTGTTCAATGTCAGAACGCGCCGGCTACAGGGGATCTGGCAACGGTCATCACGTTCATTTAATGCCAACCGGATCGGATCAAGGAACAGACAAAAAGCCGAAAGCGTAAACTCCTGCAATAGAAGTATGAATAATCTTAAGTGGGCATCCGGTTTAACGCTAGGCTGCTAGACTACTACATCTGGCATGCCCTTACTCAAGACTTAGCCGCCCCAAACGTCATCAAGGACACGTATCCAATTCTCGCCCATGACCTTACAAATGCGACTCTCGGACCAGCCCGCCTTCTCCATACCCTGCGTCAGATTCGGAAAATCACCGATACTCGAAAAGCCGTCGGGAAATTTTACCGGACCGAATTCGGTTAGGCGCCGCGCATAACCTTTATCTCGGGTGATCCATTCCATGAATTCGTCACCGTAGCCCTGCGTGAAATCTGTACCAATACCCACGGAATTCTCACCGGCAATGTTGATCACATATTCGATTGCCTCAATATAATCTTCGATACCCGATTCAGGTCCACGACGTAAAAATGGCGTGAACATGGTCACACCAATAAATCCACCCTTCTCGGCGATAAATCGGAGTTCATCGTCAGTCTTGTTGCGCGGATGGTCTTTCAACCCTTTTGGCAGACAATGACTATATGCAACAGGTGCCTGCGACGCCAAGATGACATCATGCGAGGTTGTCGAGCCGACATGGCTAAGATCGCACAAGATACCCACGCGGTTCATCTCTACGACAACTTCGTGGCCAAAATCTGAGAGGCCGCTGTCGGTTGATTCATAGCAGCCGCTGCCGACAAGATTCTGTGTATTGTACGTCATCTGTACGACGCCGACACCGCAATCCTTGAAAACCTGAATGAAGTCCAGACGGTCTTCAAAAGCGCTGGTATTCTGAAATCCAAGAACGATCGCCGTCTTACCGTCTTTCTTGGCCTGACGGATATCAGAAACACTGCGCGCCTTAATAATCAGGTCGCCAAATTCGTCAAACCAGCGATTCCACCGGCCTATGTTGATCATTGTGTCGCGAAACCCCTCCCAGATGGAGCAGGTACAATTGGCACCGGTCAAGCCACCGCGCCGCATGTCAGCGAATATGTTTCTGTCCCAGTTGGAGATAATCAGACCGTCAAAAATGATCGCGTCGTCGTGAAGAGAACTGTTGGACATGGATTCTCCGGATATGATCGTGTCACTCTACTATAGGCATTGTCAGATTAAACTCCACTTTGACTAAAATAGCTACTCCGCCTAATTTTGAGGTATGAGAAACTCAAACCCTTTATTTCAAGACATCGCCTGAGGTCATCCGCTTGGCCGTAATGATGGACGTCCGGTTTCCGCTTTCTCTGCGGAATGTCGAAGAACTACTTCACG
>JAFMCK010000035.1 GCA_017857825.1 Rhodospirillales bacterium | reverse complement strand
GCTTCGAGGGCGGTTTTTGCCTCGTCGACACTGGTGGGGGTTTTGATCTCAAATGTGTACATGATTAACCCCGCATCGCTTTTGCGCCGGCCTTAACGGCATCGACGATGTTTTGGTACCCGGTGCAGCGACAGATGTTGCCTTCGAGCCCGTGACGGATGTCATCTTCGCTGAGGTCGGGATTTTTCTCGGCCATGTCGACCGCCGTCATCACCATACCTGGTGTGCAAAAGCCACACTGCAGGCCGTGATGGTTGCGAAAGGCTTCTTGCATGGGGTGCAGGGTGTCGCCATCGGCCAGACTTTCAATAGTCTTGATCTCGGCGCCGTCCATTTGCCATGCAAACACGGCGCAGCTTTTGACGGTGGCCCCGTTGACCGAAACGACACAGGCGCCGCATTGGCTGGTGTCGCACCCAACGTGGGTGCCGGTCAGGTGCATTTGTTCACGAATAAACGTGCTCAAAAGTGTCCTGGGATCGACCTCTTTGGTCGCTTCAACGCCGTTCACACGGACCGTTATCGCGGGCATTGCAAAACTCCCCCAAACTTTTCGCCGACGTGATGGACGTTCCACCACAAGGCACTATTTCATAAAACAGGCGCCGTCTTCGGCGCCCGGCGGCCCGATTGGACCCCCGATTTTCGGCACATTCATGCCAGAATTTTCAGTATGCCGGAAAGCCGCAAGGTGGCAAGTGACCCTTCGACATACTACATCAAAATTGGGCATCGCCGCGTGCGATACAAGCCCGAATGCATTATAAGGCTATTTTTGCGGCACCTGCGGCACCTGTAAAAGCATAACTTTTGTGCCGCGCGCTCATAATAATGACGGAGACAACCATGAAGTTATCGGACGAGAAACGAATCGACGCGCCCCGCGATGCGGTGTGGGCCGGGCTCAATGATCCAGAGATCCTGAAACAATCAATTCCCGGTTGCGATACGTTGACGCAATTGTCCGATACCGAGTTCGAGGCCGAGGTGCGCGCCAAGATCGGGCCGGTGAAGGCCAAGTTTAAGGGCAGCGTCACGCTGTCGGACTTAAACCCACCTGAAAGCTATCGCATTTCCGGCGAAGGCAAGGGCGGCGCTGCCGGGTTTGCCAAGGGTGGTGCTACGGTGGTTTTGACCGAAGACGGCGATGCAACGATCTTGAAATACGACGTCGATGCGGATGTCGGCGGCAAACTGGCACAGATCGGTGGGCGATTGGTCGAAGGCTCTGCAAAAAAGCTGGCAGGGGAATTTTTCAACAACTTTGAAGCGGCCCTGAAAGCAGGTGATGCTGGGAGTGCACCTGTTGCTGAAGACGCGGCCATACCAGAAGCTGCCCCTGCACCGACGCCGATCTCAGACGACTCATCGAAAAAACGGGTTTGGTTGATCGTCGGCGTGGTGTTTGTGGTCGGCGCATTGGCGCTCACGCTACTGAAATAAGTCGGCTAAACCCTTGGCCCATAAATCGCTATTGGTGATCGGGCATGTGCCGTCGGAAAATACCCGGGCACTCCGCGATGCCGTGGTCGAAGGTGCGTGTGCAGACGGTATCGATGATGTCGATGTACGTGCGCTCAGTCCCTTCGATACGGGCCCCGACGACGTGCTTGCCGCCGACGCGGTGATTTTGGGCACCACCGAGAATCTCGGTTACATGTCAGGCGCCCTCAAAGATTTTTTTGACCGCACGTATTATGGCGTGCTCGAAGAAAAGCAGGGCCTTCCGTATGCACTGTATGTGCGCGCCGGCCTCGACGGCACCGGCACGATGCGCGCTGTGGACAGCATCACGACGGGGCTGCGGTGGAAACCGATTTGTGATCCGCTCTTATGTAAAGGCGACTGGGATGAAAATTTCGTCGCCCAAGCCCGCGATCTCGGCCAGCTGATGGCGGCGGGACTTGAGGCAGGGGTTTTCTAAGGGATGACGCAACACGGACGGGTCGGGACAGTGTTCCAGGGGCTATCATTGGGCGATTATAAAACTTCCCCATTGAAACGCTGCCGGTGGAGTCGTTTTATAGCTAGCTATTAAATCATCAAGCTGAGGGGAACATCATGAGCCGGATCGTATACGTCAACGGAGAATACCTGCCTGAAGAGGACGCGAAGATTTCCGTGTTTGATCGGGGGTTCTTGTTTGCCGATGCGGTGTATGAGGTTTCGGCGGTGATCGGGCGCAAGCTGGTCGACAATCCCGCTCATTTGGCACGTCTTGAACGCTCAATGAACGAACTCAAAATGACGCCGCCGGCCAGCGGACCCGAGATTGAGGCGATCCAGATGCAGATGATCGAGAAAAACGATCTGGACGAGGGCCTGATATATATGCAGGTCACGCGTGGCGCTGCGGACCGCGACTTTGCGTTCCCCAAAGACGCAACGCCGTCGCTGGTGATGTTCACACAGAAGAAACCCCTCAGTGATAATACGGTCGCCAAAAAGGGCATTGCCGTGGTCACGGTGCCAGATATTCGTTGGAAGCGCCGCGATATCAAGACGGTGGGCCTGCTGCCGGCATCCATGGCGAAACAAGCCGCCCTTGATGCGGGTGCCAATGATGCCTGGTTTGTCGAGGATGGTGTTGTGAACGAAGGCAGTTCCAACAACGCTTTCATCGTCACCCATGACGGCAAGATCGTCACCCGGCATTTGGGGACGGAAATTTTGCACGGCATCACCCGTAAGGCCGTGATCGCGTTGGCGGCGCAGGAAAATCTCGAAATCGAAGAGCGCGCGTTCACGCCGGAAGAAGCCTACGAAGCCCGTGAAGCATTTTCGACGTCGGCTTCGGCATTTGTGATGCCGGTCGTAAAGATCGACGGCCATGTCTTGGGCAACGGCGTGCCGGGTCCCGTCGCCGAAAAACTCCGTGCGTTGTATCTTGAAATGGCAAAGGCGGGTTGAATATGCGCCTCAAGGGAAAGACCGCACTTGTCGTCGGCGCCGGCCAACAGCCCGGCGAGACACTGGGTAACGGGCGCGCCGTGGCGCTGCGATTTGCACAGGAAGGTGCGCGCGTGCTGTGCGTCGATCTGCATGAAGAGCGTGCCCAAGAAACCGTTAAACTGATCCATGCCGAAGGCGGGGAGGCAGAAGCATTCGGCGTTGACGTCACCGACGAAGACGCCTGCCAACAGGCGGTCGAGGCGTGTCGCAAGCGGTTTGGGCGGCTGGATATTCTGCACAACAATGTTGGCCGTTCGCAGGGCGATCGCAACACCCCGGAGATGGACGCTGACATGTGGGATGAGCTCATGAAGCTCAATCTCAAATCGATGTTTTTGATGTGCAAGCACACCTTGCCGGTGATGCGAGACCAAGGCGGCGGCGCGATCATCAACGTATCATCGACATCGTCGATCGCGGCACGCCAGACGGTGACCTACAAAACCTCAAAAGGGGCGGTGAACACCTTCACGCAGCATCTGGCGTGGGAGAACGCAAAGTACGGCGTGCGCGCCAACGCGATTTTGCCGGGTCTTATCGACACCCCGATGGCGATTGAGCGGCGTGCCAAAGAGCAAGGCGTAGAGCGTGACGTGGTCCGCGAAACCCGTCAGCAATTGGTGCCGCTGCAAACCCGGGTCGGCACCGCTTGGGATGTTGCTAACGCAGCGCTGTTTTTGGCGTCCGAAGAAGCCGGCTATATCACCGGTGTGTTGCTGCCCGTCGATGGCGGGTTGTTGGTGAAGGTGGGCTAACGAGAATTCTAGGCGTTGCCGCTTTCGGGTGCGGTGCGTTCGGCTTCGGTCGCAGCGGCAGAGGCCATGCGCACCAAAGTCTCAGCCAACTGCGCGGTAACGTTACCAGGCGCGTGAATCATGCGGGCACGCACCGCCAACGCCATGGCCAGGGCTTGCAGTACATCGCCGTTGGCCGTCTCGCCACACACATTGATGTCTCGGTCCAGCGCGTCCAGCACGGCGGTCAGCATCTGTTCGACGCGGATCGCCGACCCTGTGTCGTCGTGTAGTGGAAAGGTGATATCGAAAACGTCGCCGGTGGCGGTGTGGGCGCGGTAGGGAAGCGGGCGCATAGCAGGCTCCTGGTATTTAGCTATTCAGGCCGAGGATGAGCACGGCGGCCGCCGCACCGATCAGGCCAATGGTGTTGATGTGGACGCTGAGTTTGTGCAGCCGCTCAAAGCGTTGGCCGGCTTCGATATCACCTTCGTTGGACTGATCGCGGGCGCCATTGATGCGGGGCATCAAGCCTTGGCGCGAGATCGCGGCGCCAAACGCGGCAATACCGAGCCCGAGTGCGGCCCAAGGCAGCAGGGTCAGTAAGGCCAACGCGCCGAGCCCGGCGGTGGCGATGACGAAAAGATAAAACCACGGAAAGATGCCGCGAATGAATTTGGCGGCGTTGGCTTCATCCAGCTTGGTGAACGTGATCGGCGCGACGACGGCGGAAAAGAACACCATCCCGCCGAAGGCCAATGCGGCGCTGACGAGACCCAGGGTTTGTAAGAACGCTTCCATCATATTTTCCGTCGGTTGCTCTCGTACGATATATAGGGCCTAGCGGGGGGATGCCAAAGGGGCGGCGGCAGATTTGCGCGATTTGTTTTTGCGGCAACGCTCGGAACAGTATTTGACCTCGTCCCAAACGTCCGCCCATTTGCGCCGCCAGGTGAAGGGGCGCGCGCACACGATACAGGTTTTTGTCGGGAGATCGGCTTTTTTCCGCATGGGCTTTCAAGAATGATTGAGGGCGACAGCATTGTTACGCGGACGCATCGGCCATAGATCAGCACCCCGACATTGAACCAAGCCATCTATAGAAACGTATCCCCTTTATGACCATATCCATATCAAAAGACACTGCATCGCCGGAAGACCTGCTGGCCAGTTTCCCGAAGTCCCTGAACGTCGTTGTGATCGGTGCCCAAGGCGGCATCGGAGCCGCAGTCACCGATGCGCTTGCCGCCGCGCCAAGGGTAGGGCGTGTGCTCGCTCTGTCGCGTCGGCCCGGGGAGTCGTCCGGTAAAGTCGAAACGGGGGCGATGGATCTCGAAGATCCGGACAGCATTGGCGCTGCGGCGGAACTCGCCGAACAAATGCTCGGCAACGTGCATCTAATTTTTGTCGCCAGCGGAATTTTGCATCAAGGTGCGATGCAGCCGGAGAAGTCCTGGCGGGCGTTGGACGCCGAGAACTTGGCGCGCGCGTTCGCCGTCAATGCGACGGGGCCCGCACTGGTTGCCGCGCGCTTCGCGCATTTGTTGCCGCGGGATGAAAAAGCCTGCTTTGCGGCGGTCTCTGCGCGGGTCGGCTCGATCACCGACAATGGGTTCGGCGGGTGGTACGCGTACCGTGCCTCGAAAGCGGCGCTGAATCAGTTGATTCGCACATTTGCGATTGAGCTTGGCCGCAAGCATCCGCTGGCGACTGCGTTGGCGCTGCACCCCGGCACCACGGACACCGCCTTGTCGGCGCCGTTCCAGGGCAACGTGCCGGACGGAAAGTTATTCACGCCTGCGTATTCGGCAAACCGCATGTTGCAGGTGATCGACGCGGCTGCGCCCGCCGACAGCGGCAAGCTGATCGCGTGGGACGGAGAAGTGTTGCCTTATTAAAACGTGCTAATTCGAGGCATCACTGCCAATCGCGACACACGTATTTGACTTCCGTATATGCATCCATCCCGAGCCGGCCACCTTCGCGGTCCAGACCTGACTGCTTGACGCCGCCGAACGGAATCGGCGGGCCGGTGACCTTGGTGCGGTTGACGGCGACCATGCCGAACGCGAGCCCCCGGCTCAGACGATAGATCCGGCGTGGGTCCAGCGTATGCACGTAAGCCACCAAACCGTATTCGGTGTCGTTGGCGCGACGGACCGCTTCGTCCTCGTCTTCAAAGCGGGCAATGGCGGCGACAGGGCCGAAGGTTTCTTCATGCAAAATCAGCGCGTCTTCAGGCACGTCGATCAGCACGGTCGGTTCAAAGAATAAGTCACCTTCCGGATGCACTTTGCCGCCGCTGACAAGTTTTGCGCCCTTGGCAACGGCATCTTCGACGTGCGCGATCTGCTTTTTAATTGCGTTCGTGTTCATCAAGGGGCCGATGTCAGGGTCGTCCATGCCGCGCCCGACAGTTAGTTTTGCGGTTTTCGCGGCAAACGCGGCACAAAAATTATCATAGATGCCGCTTTGCACGAGGATTCGGTTGGCGGCGAGGCAATCTTGGCCGGACGTCGCAAATTTCGCCTTGATAGCCTCATCGACCGCATCGTCCAGGTCGGCATCGTCAAATACCAACAACGGGGCGTGGCCGCCTAATTCCATGATCAGGCGTTTCACGGTGCCGGCGCACTGGCTGTATAGTAGCCGTCCGATCTCGGTCGAGCCGGTGAACGACAATGCGCGCACGCGGGTGTCTTGGGTCCAAGGCTCGACAATCTCCGCCGGCTCGCCGGTGACGACGTTGAACACACCGCCGGGCAGCCCGGCACGAATTGATAGCTCGGCCAGGGCCAATGCCGAATAAGGTGTTTCTTTCGATGGATGGACGACGACCGTGCAGCCGACGGCGATCGCCGCAGCGGCTTTACGGGTGATCATTGCGGATGGGAAATTCCATGGCGTGATCAAGGCGGCGACGCCGATCGGTTCTCGCCAAATTTCCATTTCCGCGTCGGCTAGGTGCGACGTGGCGTTCTCAAGATTTGGGCGTTTGGCTTCCTCGGCGTAAAATTCGATGAACGACGCCGCATAATCGATTTCGCCCCGGGCTTCGGAAATCGGTTTGCCCTGTTCGGCCACCATAATGCGGGCGAGGTCTTCTTTATGCTCGCACAGCAATTCGAACCACCTGCGCATGATCCGCGTGCGTTCTTGCGGCAACGTGCCGGCCCAACCTGGAAATGCGGCTTCAGCCGCATCGATGGCGGCAATCGCGTCATCGCCGCTCATCTTGGCTACAGAGCCGATGGTTTGGCCGGTGGCTGGGTCGGTGACAGCAATGATATCCTTTTCGCTCTGCCAGGTACCGCCGATGAAACTCTCGGTCTGCACCAAGTTCGGATCGGCGAGATCGTTGATAATCGGGGCTTTCGGCAAGGCAACGGCATCGGGCATTTGGGTCTCCAGTCGTCGTGAATGGGACTCAGGGCCTAACAGACCTACCCCCCGCATGGCAAATCTGAGACGGCGGATATTCGGTCGATCGCGTGGCAGACTCGGGGGTGGTGTTGATGAAACTGTGGATAGTTTTCCTTTTATGAAAATTTTTTTCCGCTAAAGTCCGCCCGTATCAAAGGAAATCAGATGAACGACCCGATTGCGGATAAAACCCTCGAAATGTGGATCGGCGCCCAGGTAAAGGCGCTCCGGCGCTCGTTGGGTATGACCATGGCGGATTTGTCCAAAGCAACGTCGGTGTCGGTGGGTATGTTGTCAAAGATCGAAAACGGCCAAACCTCGCCGTCTTTGGCAACCTTGCAGGCGTTGGCGACGGCGCTGAACATTCCGCTTGCCAGCTTTTTCCAAAAATATGATGACACCCGCGAAGCCAACTATGTGAAATCCGGCAATGGTCTGGTGATCGAGCGGCGCGGCACCCGATCTGGGCACATTTATCAATTGTTGGGCGCCCCCCTCCGCAACAAAGCGAAGATGGAGCCATATCTTATCACACTGACCGAAGATTCTGATGCCTATCCTGTGTTTCAGCACCCGGGCGTCGAATTCATTTATATGTTGGAAGGCGAATTGGTATATCGCCATGACGATAAAGACTACCATCTGTACCCAGGCGATGCGTTAAATTTTGACGCCGAAGCGCCGCATGGGCCGCTCAAGATGATTACGGTTCCCTGCAAATATCTATCGATTATTGCCAGCAGCGACGACTAAATAAATTTCGTCTAAGTAAAAAATTATTCTTGAGGTTAAATATTCTTCCAGATAGTTTGTGCCCCGTTACGAACACAAATGCTCTGGAGAACGCCTTATGTGCGGCATCGTCGGCTTATACCTCAAAACTCCGAAATACGAAGGCGATCTTGGCCGCCTGACCGCTGCTATGCTGCATGAAATGCGTGAACGCGGGCCGGACAGCGCTGGTTTTGCTGTCTATGGCGCGGCGGAAGGCGCGACCAAGCTGGTGCTGCTGGCAACGCAAGGCTCGGCAGACTGGGCCGATATCGCGAAACGCCTCAGCAAAGCGACGAGTATTCAGGCCGAAGCTGAGCCCAACGACGACCACGCAGTGTTCCGGATCGATGGCGATGGCGCCACAGCCCGGCGCTGGCTGATTGACCATGTTGACGGCATTACGGTGCTGTCCGAAGGCACGACAATTGAAGTTTTCAAAGGCGTCGGCGACCCTGATTTGGTCGCTGAACGTTTTGGTCTCGCCGCGCGTACCGGCACCCATGCCATCGCACACACCCGGATGGCGACGGAATCGGCGATTACGACGGCGGGTTCGCATCCTTTTTCGACCGGCGCCGATACGTGCTTGGTGCACAATGGCTCGTTGTCGAACCACAACCGGCTGCGCGATGTTCTGCGCGCGCATGGTGAAAGCTTTCAGACCGAAAACGATTCCGAAGTCGCAGCTGGGTACTTGGCGTGGCGGTTGCGCTCGGGGGAGGGGTTAGAGGGCGCGCTGAACGGCGCGCTGAAGGACCTGGACGGGTTTTATACCTTTGCCATCGGCACCAAAGACGGCTTTGCCGTGCTGCGTGATCCCATTGCCTGCAAACCCGCGGTGATTGCCGAGACCGATGACTGGGTCGCAATGTCGTCGGAATTTCGTGCGATCGCTACCTTACCGGGCGTCAATCACGCCGAAATCTGGGAACCGGCGCCCGCAAAAATCTATAGCTGGAGCCACGCAGCATGAGTGATGTCTTAGTCCGTAATTCCACCCTTGATCTCGGCGACCTGACGGTGCGCGATGTGAACCGTGCGCTGAAAGCCGCAGAAGATGGCGCTTTTACGGTGACCAATCCGAACGGTGTGCACGCGCTGGCGTGCGGCTTGATGCAGCCGATTTCGGTGACCATCAAAGGCCACGCCGGATACTACTGCGCCGGAATGAATCAAAATGCCGATGTTCTGATTGAAGGTAATGCCGGTACCGGGGTTGCGGAAAACATGATGTCCGGTCGTGTCCGGGTCACCGGTGATTGCAGCCAATCCGCCGCCGCCACCGCGCACGGCGGCCTATTGGTGATAGAAGGCGATGCGTCGGCTCGGTGCGGTATTTCACTGAAAGGTGCCGACATCGTCGTAGGGGGCTCGGTCGGGCATATGTCAGCGTTTATGGCACAGGCCGGCCGCATGGTCGTGCTGGGCGATGCTGGTGAAGCGTTAGGCGATTCCATCTATGAAGCGCGCTTGTACGTGCGTGGCCGCGTCGCCAGCTTGGGCGCGGACTGCATCGAAAAAGAAATGCGCGAAGAACATATTGCCGAAGTAAAGGCGCTGTTGGATCAAGCCGGCATGGATGCCGACCCGGCCAGTTTTAAACGCTACGGTTCGGCGCGTCAGCTTTACACCTTCAAGATCGACAATATCGACGCGTATTGAGCCACCCCCCTGCACCACCCCAAAGCACGTTCAGACTGACTCGATGAAAGAATATATCCCATGAGTGCAAATCCCCCTCGGACTCTCCCGAAAATGTCGTCAACGTTCGATCCGGCAACGATGGCGGAAATCCGGCGCGCTGCTGCGACCGGCATCTATGATATTCGGGGTGCCGGCGCGAAGCGCAAACTGCCGCACTTTGATGATCTGCTGTTTTTGGGGGCATCGATTTCGCGTTATCCGTTGGAAGGATACCGCGAGGCCTGTAACACATCCGTCATCCTGGGCGACCGCTTTGCGTCGAAACCGCTGGAACTTAAAATCCCGATCACCATTGCCGGTATGAGTTTCGGCTCGTTGTCGGGCCAAGCCAAAGAAGCGCTCGGGCGCGGTGCCAATGCAGCGGGTACCTCGACGACGACGGGCGACGGTGGCATGACGGTGGAAGAACGTGGGCATTCCAAGATGTTGGTCTATCAATATCTGCCCAGCCGCTATGGCATGAACCCGGACGACTTGCGCAAAGCTGATGCCATCGAAGTCGTGATCGGCCAAGGTGCCAAGCCCGGCGGCGGCGGGATGCTGCTCGGACAGAAAATAACCGACCGTGTCGCAGAAATGCGGACCTTGCCGAAGGGTATTGATCAACGTTCGGCTTGTCGGCATCCGGATTGGACTGGGCCCGACGATCTGGAAATCAAGATTCAGGAACTCCGCGAGATTACCGATTGGGAAAAGCCGATTTTCGTCAAAGTCGGTGCGTCGCGTCCTTACTATGACACCGCGTTGGCGGTAAAATCCGGCGCCGACGTGGTTGTGCTCGACGGTATGCAGGGCGGCACTGCGGCGACGCAGGATGTGTTTATCGAAAACGTTGGCATTCCGACGCTCGCCGCAATCCGTCCGGCCGTTCAGGCGCTGATGGAGCTCGGCATGCATCGCAAGGTGCAGTTGATTGTTTCGGGCGGCGTGCGCAATGGTGCCGACGTGGCAAAGTGTTTGGCGCTGGGCGCGGACGCGGTGTCCATCGGCACAGCGGCGCTGATCGCACTTGGGGACAATGACCCAAGATGGGAAGCCGAGTACAACGCATTGGGCACCACGGCGGGCGCCTACGACGATTGGCACGAAGGCAACGATCCAGCGGGCATCACAACGCAAAATCCGGAATTAGCTGCGCGTCTGGACCCGGTGGCGGCAGGGCGGCGGCTTACCAACTTTCTCAAAGTCATGACATTGGAATGCCAAACCATCGCGCGCGCGTGTGGCAAGTCGGACGTACGCAACCTTGAGCCGGAAGACTTGGTGGCGCTGACGGTTGAAGCTGCGGCGATGGCGCGGGTGCCGCTCGCAGGGACTTCGTGGATTCCGGGCCAAGGGAATTATTGAACCCGCGCAATGACGGGCAATTTAATAAACTGAGTAAAGCAGGGGATACGACATGGCTAAAAATCTGGCGCAGATCGCAAAGCAAAAAGGCATCGAATATTTTCAAATCTCGTTCGTCGACCTGTTTGGGGTGATGCGGGCAAAGCTGGTCCCGGCGTCGGCGATTGCGGGTATGCAAAAAGATGGTGCTGGGTTCGCGGGCTTCGCGGCCTGGCTGGATATGACGCCAGCGGACAGCGACATGTTTGCGGTGCCTGATCCCGATAGCCTGATTCAATTGCCATGGAAGCCCGAAGTCGCTTGGCTTGCTTCGGATTTATGGATGGACGGCAAAGAGGTGGCGCACGCACCACGCAACACGCTGAAGCGCGTCTCGGCGGCAGCGCAGAAAAAAGGCTGGTACATGAAGCACGGCGTGGAGTGTGAGTATTTCCTCACCTCGCCCGATGGTTCCGAAATTTCCGATGAGTACGACACGCAGGAAAAGCCCTGCTACGACATCTCGGCGCTGATGCGCCGTTATGAAGTGATTCGCGAAATTTGCGATGCCATGCAGACGTTGGGTTGGGGCCCGTATCAAAACGATCACGAGGACGCCAATGGCCAGTTCGAAATGAACTGGGATTATAACGATGTGCTGCTGACCGCCGACCGGCATTCATTCTTTAAATATATGGTCAAGTCGATTGCCGAAAAGCATGGGCTGCGCGCTACCTTTATGCCGAAGCCGTTTTCGAATCTGACCGGCAACGGTTGTCATATGCACGTCAGCGTCTGGGACAAAGGCGGTAAGAAAAATCTGTTCAGCGATTCGAAGGGTGAACTTGGGATATCGAAGCTCGGGTATCAGTTTTTGGGGGGCATAATGGCGCATGCGCAAGCGTTGTGCGCGATCACCAATCCGACGGTGAACAGCTACAAGCGTATCAACGCACCCCGTACAACGTCCGGCGCAACATGGTCGCCAAGCTCAATCACGTACGGCGGCAACAATCGCACGCACATGGTGCGTATTCCGGATGCCGGGCGGTTCGAGTTTCGCCTCGCCGATGGTGCGGCTAATCCGTACCTGATGCCTGCCGCTGTGCTGGCTGCCGGTATGGACGGTATCGCCAAAAAAACTGACCCCGGCAAACGTCTGGATATCGATATGTACGCCGACGGGCACAAGGTGAAGGGCGCTAAGAAGTTGCCGCTCAACTTGTTGGACGCGCTGCGCGCGTTGGAAAATGATAAGTCTTTAGGTGAAGCGCTGGGCACAGAAACGGTGTCGGCATTTACCAAGTTGAAGCATGACGAATGGAACAGCTTCTGCCGTCACCTCACCGATTGGGAACGCGACCACACGCTGGATTGCTAGAGCGTTTAAGTGCCACCGGGTTTTGTCGGCTCTTCAGTGGAGCGGTAGTGGTGCTGTAGCGCGACGCCGATCCCTTTGATGCGGGGGAGCAGCCATAAGGTCATCAGCGTGCCGATTGGGGCCCACAGAATCACGTGCACCCAAATCGCGGGTTCATATTTGAATTCAAACCATACCGCGAGCGCGACCAGGATGGTGCCCAATACGAGCAGTGCCGGTACCACGGCACCATCGCCGGCGTCGTGTTCGCTCAGCACCAAGCCGCAGACGCCGCATTTGTCGACCACCTCAAGCCGACTTTTAAATAGTCGACCGCGTCCGCATCGTGGGCAACGGCCCTTGAAGCCGAGCTTGATGGTTTCGCCCGTGGTACGGGCCGGATACGTGGTGTCTGCGTCGGTCATGGTATGTCCTTCATTGCGTGGCGTCATTTCAATATACATTTTTCGAATGTATTTTAAAGGCATCGCGCACATAGGGCATAGGTCTTTTGCCGGATTGTGGGTCGGTTCGTACTTTCGAGTTGGGGTGTGGCGCAGCTAAAGTGCGCGCATGACAAACCGCGCCAGTTTGCAACCTCCCGCTGCCGTCCTTGCCACGGCGCCGATCTTGCTCGTGATCACTGCCGGCTTTGTGCTGGCCGGTATGGACGCGATTGCCAAACACATCGGGCAGCTCGGGGTGCCGGTATTGTTGGTGTTATGGGGGCGGTATTTTTTTCATACCGCGTTGACGTTCGTCAGCTACGCCGCGACCCGGCGTTCGGTGGATTTCGTGCGCGCGCGCAAGCCCGGGCTGCAATTGATCCGCGCCGGTTGCCTTTTTGGTGCGACGACATGTTTCTATACCGCCCTCACAAAAGGCATGCAGTTGGGGGATGCCGCAGCAATTCAGTTTTTGGCGCCGGTTCTGGTAACGGCGCTTTCCGGTATTTTCTTAGGCGAGCGGGTCGGTCCCCGTCGATGGACGGCGGTTGTGATTGCGTTTGCCGGCGTGATGGTGGTCGGCCGGCCGGGTTCGGGCGTGCTCGGGTTTGTCGCGCTGTTGCCGTTGGTGACGGCGGTGTTGCTCGCGATCTACATGATTCTGACCCGCACCATTCGCACCCAAGACAGCGCGGCGTCGACGACGTTCTACACGACGGCGGTTGGCGCGGTCGCATTGACGCTTTTGCTGCCCTATATCTGGCAGCCTATGGATGCGCCGCAGTGGGGTTTGATGGTGTTGATGGGCGGCGCAGGTGCACTGGGGCATTTTTTGCTGGTGCGCGCGTTCCATGCCGCCGAAGCGTCGGCGTTGGCACCGTTTACCTATGCGCAGGTGGTTGGCGCGATCTTGTGGGGTTTCCTTGTTTTCGCCGATGTGCCGAGCGTTTGGACCTTGGTCGGTGCGTCGATGATTGTCGGCAGCGGGATCTACGTTTGGTATCGCGAAATGACACTGGCTAAGCGCAAGCCTGCATCGTCGTAATATCGGGCTTGTCGTAAGCCGATCTGCACCGTAGAACCCGCGGATGGCGCCACCGCTTCTTACTCTTGGAAATATTCATCTGACCTTCGGCGGGACACCGTTATTGGAAGGCGCAGAGATGAGCGTGCACGCGGGCGAGCGCTTGTGCTTGGTCGGTCGCAACGGATCCGGCAAATCGACGTTGTTGAAAATTGCCGCCGGATTGATTGAGCCAGACGAAGGCGAAGTGTTTGTGCAGCCGGACGCCACCGTTCGTTACCTGCCGCAAGAACCGGATTTCGGTGGGGCTGCGACGGTCCGTGACTTTATTGAAGCGGGGCTCGCACCCGGCGACGACGTGCATTTAGCCGACCGAATGCTGGCCACGCTTGGCCTCAGCGGCGACGAGGACCCCGCGCAATTGTCGGGGGGCGAGCGGCGTCGTGCCGCGATCGCCCGCGCACTGGCGCCACGCCCTGACATTTTGATGCTCGACGAGCCCACCAACCACTTGGACCTGCCGGTCATCGAATGGCTGGAACGCACCCTTAAGGGCATGCGTTCTGCCATCGTCATGATTTCCCACGACCGGCGATTCTTGGAAAACTTATCCGATGCCGTCGTTTGGCTGGATCGCGGTCGGACCATGCGGCTTGATAAAGGTTTTGGTGAATTCGAATCTTGGCGCGATGAGATTTTGGAACAAGAAACCACCGAGCGTCATAAGCTCGACCGGAAAATCCATTCGGAAATGCAATGGCTATCGAAGGGTGTGACGGCGCGCCGGAAACGCAACATGGGCCGGCTGCGTGCCCTGCATGACCTGCGCCGCCATCGCAAAGAACAGCGTGCGCAAGCGGGCGCGGTGACAATCACTGCGAGTGACGCTGAAAGCTCCGGCAAGCGTGTGATTGAAGCCCGAAATATTTCTAAGACTTATGGTGATCGCACCGTTGTTGATGATTTTTCGATCCGTGTGCTGCGCGGTGACCGGGTCGGTATCGTCGGTCCGAACGGGGCCGGCAAGACGACGTTGATCAGTATGCTGACCGGTGCGCTGAAGCCTGACCAAGGCAGTGTTAAGCTCGGCACGACATTGGAAATTGCGACCTTGGACCAGGGGCGCGAGGCCTTGGCGCCGGGCACGACGTTGCAGGATGCGCTGACCGGCGGCAGCGGCGATAGCGTCACTGTTGGCGGCGAGCAGCGCCATGTGATTGGTTACATGAAAGACTTTTTGTTCGATCCCAGCCAGGCGCGGACATCTGTCTCGGCGTTGTCCGGCGGCGAGCGCGGGCGATTGATGCTGGCCCGCGCTATGACGCGGCCCTCGAACCTGCTGGTCTTGGACGAGCCAACCAACGACCTTGACCTCGATACCCTTGATCTGTTGCAGGAAATGATTGCGGATTATGCGGGCACGGTGATCTTGGTCAGCCACGACCGGGACTTCTTGGATCGCATCGTGACGTCGACCATAAATTATGAGGGTGACGGCCATTGGCAGGAATATGCTGGCGGATACGCTGACATGGTGGCGCAGCGCGGGCGCGGCATGGAGGCGGCCAGCAAAGCTGAAAACAAAAAAGGCGGTGGCGGCGGGCGTAAACAGTCGGACAGTTCACGCCCATCTCGTGCGAAAATGACCTTTAAAGATAAACACGCGCTGGAAACGTTGCCGGGCAGGATCGCGGCGCTGGAAGCCGAAATCACGCGACTCGAAGTGGCTCTGGCCGACCCGGACCTGTTCAACCGCGACCCTGACGGCTTTCAAGATACCAGCGATGCGCTGACACAAGCCGTTCAGGATTTGTCTGCGGCGGAAGACGATTGGCTTCGGCTCGAAGCGTTGCGCGAAGAACTCGAAGCCGGTTGATCTGCGTTGATTTAGCGGGTTACGTCCGACGCCGACAGCGAACTCATTTCAAGTGAGCGATCTGGATACACATAAAAAATGTGCCGTCCAATCTTTGCAGCCACTGTTTTGTACGATGCCCAGGACGGATTCACGTAATCGGCGTGATACCAAAGCGCACCGTCGGTCGGATCGCTGACCACACCGGCGTAAGTCAGTCTGGCAACGGTCGTGGCGCGGCGCCAAGCATCCGCTTCTACTGGGATATCTTTCTTGCCGTCGCACCACCAAGAAAACTGGCAACGGTGCTTACGTACTTCGCCGCCCTGGCGAACGACATCGCAGATGTCGCCTGGAAAGCGCGGGTCATTCACCCGGTTTAAGGTTACGGCTGCAACGGCGAGTTGGCCCTGCATCGGTTCCGAGCGGGCTTCCCAATACACGTTGAGCGCCAAACATTGCAGCGCCGCGTCACGGGCATTGTCATGCTCGTGGACGACAAAATTTTTGGCGTGGACGAACAATGTGTCGATGCTCGGTTGGTCGGCTTGATCGCGTGTCGACGCATCAGAATGTACCGACTCCGTACTCCAAGCGAAAAGACCTGTGCTGATCGCAATAAATAACGCCGCGACGGCGGCGTGCTTCATCCGTTTTATGTGTCTCGTTCCCTTGTCTATGCTTCTTCCCAGCTTGAAGCGAGACGACTGTCATAGGTGCCGCACGTATTTTCGGCGGTTCATATTTATAGATAACACCCCATATAAGGAAAGATAGGATTAGTTCAAGACCTATTGTGCAGTGCACAAATTATCCCTTGAATATGTTGCAATACGGCATCACATATAGTGGGATAGTCAAAACACGTAACGTGCTGAAAATTTGGGGGAATATCCATGAAGCCGATCCGAAAGGCCGTTTTGCCCGTCGCAGGACTGGGGACAAGATTTTTGCCAGCGACGAAGTGCATGCCCAAGGAAATGCTGCCTGTGGTCGATAAGCCGCTGATACAATACGCGATCGAAGAAGCCTATGAGGCCGGGATCGAAGCGATCATGCTGGTCACCGGACGTGGTAAGAACCTCATGGAAGATCACTTCGATCATGCGGTTGAGTTGGAACACACGCTCGAAGCGCGCGGCAAATTGAAGGAACTTGAGCTCGTGCGCCAGTTTCCGGCACCCAGCAAGCTCATGTACACCCGTCAACAGGCGCCGTTGGGGCTGGGTCACGCGATTTGGTGTGCCCGCGAATTCGTCGGCACGGACCCGTTTGCCGTAATCTTGCCGGACGATTTGGTAAAGTCCGATCCCGGGTGCTTGAAGCAGATGATGGACGCGTATGCCGAGGTCGGCGGCAATATCGTTGCCGTTACCGAAGTGCCGCGCGATCAAACCAACAAATACGGCATCTTGGATGTGGTCGAAGACGACGGTCGTCTCGCCAGTGCGAAGGGCTTGGTCGAAAAGCCGGACCCTGCAGATGCGCCGTCGACGTTGTCGATCATTGGGCGCTATATCTTGCAACACGATGTGTTCGCGCACTTAGATAAGAAAGAGACCGGCGCGGGTGGCGAGATTCAACTCACCGACGCCATCGCCGCAACGCTCGGCGACGTGCCGTTCCACGGACTACGCTACAAAGGGCGCCGTTTCGATTGTGGCTCTAAGCCCGGTTTCGTTGCCGCAAACTTGGCATACGCGTTGGACCGTGAAGATTTGGCCGACGATGTACGTGCGGAAATCGCCGACATCCTTGGTTGATGTTCGGCATCAACATATAGCCTCACTGGGGAGCGGGGCTGGGAGATAGGAGATAACGATCAAAGGGATAACGTAAAGTGCCATGCCCAATACCCCAAATGCCTATGACCTCGCCATTATCGGCGGCGGCATCAACGGCTGCGGCATTGCCCGCGACGCTGCTGGCCGCGGTCTTAAGGTTCTGCTCTGCGAGAAAACGGATCTCGCAGCGGGAACATCATCGGCCTCCACCAAATTGATCCATGGGGGCCTTCGCTATCTTGAGCATTACGAATTCGGCTTGGTCCGAGAATCGCTCTCGGAGCGCGAAGTGCTGTGGGAAATGGCGCCGCATATCATCTGGCCGCTGCGTTTTGTGCTGCCGCACAACCCCGGGCTAAGACCCGCGTGGCTGATCCGGCTTGGATTGTTTTTATATGATCATATCGGTGGCCGTAAAAAGTTACCGGCGTCGAAAACCTTATCGCTTAAAAATGATCCGGCTGGTGAACCCCTGAAGCCGGGTTTCGGCAAAGCATTCGAATATTCCGATTGCTGGGTCGAAGATTCCAGGCTCGTCGTGTTGAATGCGATGGACGCGGCGGAACGCGGCGCGGATGTGCGGGTCGGTTCCGAATTGATCGAAGCGAAACGGGAAGCCAAGTCTTGGTCGCTGCAACTCAAAGATCGCGACGGCAATACCGATACCATTCAGGCGAAGGCTTTGGTCAACGCTGCCGGCCCTTGGGTCGGCGATGTGATCGAGCGGCGCCTGGGCGCCAACAGCCGTGCTAACATCCGGCTTGTGAAGGGCAGCCACATTGTGGTGCCGAAGATGTTCGAGCATGAACGTTGCTATATTTTTCAAAACGCCGACAAGCGGATCATTTTCGCGATCCCGTATCAGACTGACTTTACCCTGATCGGTACCACCGATCTGGAGCTGACGGAACTGCCCGGCAAGATCGAAATTTCCGAGGATGAAATCGCGTACCTGTGCAATGCAGCCAGCGAATATTTCGAAAAGCCGGTGACGCCGGATGATGTGGTGTGGACCTATTCAGGGGTGCGACCGCTGTATAACGATGGCGACTCATCGGCTCAAGAGGTCACCCGCGATTATGTGCTTGAGCGGACTGGCCCCGCCGAGGGACCTGCGTTGCTGAGTATCTTCGGCGGCAAGATCACGACCTTCCGTCGGCTCGCGGGCGATGCCATGAAAAAGCTCGAAGACTGTTTCCCCAATGCTGGCCCGGAATGGACGCGCGGGGCCACGTTGCCGGGCGGTGATTTCGCAACCGATGGCTTCGACGATCTGGTCGAGGCGCTGGCTGCAGAGTATCCGAAATTGGAGCGTCGGCTTTTGCGCCGCCTTGTCCGGGCCTATGGCACACGGACCCGAAAGTTGCTCGGCGACGCCACAGATACGCCCTCGCTGGGAACGCATTTCGGCGATACACTCTATGAACGCGAGGTGAGGTATCTACAAACGGTCGAGTGGGCGAACAGCGCAGAGTCTGTGTTATGGCGTCGCTCCAAACTCGGTCTCAAGGTCGATGACAAAGGCAAAAAGGCATTGAAAGCCTGGTTCGATAAAAAGAAGACCGAAGCGATGCCGACGATGTCTTAAGTCGCTGGCAGATTGCGCGGGGGAGGAACGATATGAGCAAATACATCATGGCGATTGATCAAGGTACGACGTCTTCGCGTGCGTTGATTTTTGATGCGGACTATCGGGTCGTCGGTTCGGCACAACAGGAATTTAGGCAAATTTATCCGGATTCCGGCTGGGTTGAACATGATCCCGAAGAAATCTGGAAATCGGTTGTCGCCACATGCCGGGGCGCCATTGCGGACGCCCGCATTAAGGCTTCGGATATTGCGGGTATCGGTATCACAAACCAGCGTGAAACAACCGTCGTTTGGGACCGCGCAACCGGTGAGCCGATTCACAATGCGATTGTTTGGCAAGACCGCCGCACCGCAGACGTGACGGCGGGTCTCAAAGCCGATGGGCTCGAGGAAACCGTGTCAGCTAAAAGTGGGCTTTTGTTGGACCCGTATTTCTCGGGCTCAAAGGTTGCCTGGATCCTTGATAATGTCGCAGGCGCGCGTCAGCGTGCCGAAGCTGGTGAGCTTGCGTTCGGGACCATCGATACGTTTTTGATCTGGCGACTGACTGGCGGCAAACGCCACGTGACCGACGCCACCAACGCCAGCCGCACTTTGCTGTACGACATCAACAAAGGCGATTGGTCGACGACGCTGATGAAAATCCTGCGCGTGCCACGTCAGATTTTGCCGGATGTCTTAGACAGCGCCGCCGATTTCGGCGAGACACAAGCCGATATCCTCGGCAGCTCGGTCCCCATATTGGGTGTCGCCGGCGATCAACAGGCAGCGACCATCGGCCAAGCGTGTTTTAAGCCGGGCATGCTCAAGGCGACCTATGGGACAGGATGTTTTGCTGTTTTGAACACGGGTGAAAATCCTGTGCGTTCGACGAACCGGCTGTTGACGACGATCGCTTACCAATTGGACGGCAAACGGACGTATGCGTTGGAAGGCTCGATCTTTATGGCGGGTGCCGCCGTGCAGTGGTTGCGCGATGGTCTTGGCATCATTGAGCGTGCCAGCGAAACCGGAGATCTGGCAGCGCGGGCCGAGCACGATGGCGTGTATCTGGTGCCGGCGTTCGTCGGTATGGGCGCGCCGTATTGGGATCCGGATTGCCGGGGTGCGATCTTTGGACTGACACGGGGCACGGGCCCCCGTGAACTCGCGCAAGCAACCTTGGAAAGTGTATGTTTCCAGACGTTCGATCTGACTGATGCGATGCATCGTGATTGGTCCGGCGACAGCGAAACCGTGCTCCGCGTCGATGGCGGTATGGTGGCGTCCGATTGGATGCTTCAGCGTTTGGCCGATGTATTGGATGCATCGATTGACCGCCCGAAGATGCTTGAGACGACCGCGCTTGGCGCTGGATATTTAGCGGGGATGCGGGCAGGCGTGTATGGCGATTTGGCATCTTTCGCTGCAGAATGGGCCGTCGACCGCCGGTTTGAGCCGACAATGGAATCCGGCGTTCGTCAGACCCGAATTGCCGGCTGGCACGATGCCGTTAGCCGCACGCTCAGTTC
>JAFMCK010000283.1 GCA_017857825.1 Rhodospirillales bacterium | reverse complement strand
GAGCAGCACGTCGTTTTCTTTCATCCCGCAATGGGTGGCCCGGTACAAAAGCCGTTTTCGGCGGTCGTCCACGATGGAAAGTCCTTTTCTGCAACGCAATTCAGCGCCCGGGCTTTTTTATGGCGGGGCGCGCGCCTAGGATATAAAGCTTCCAGACGACATTGTCAGGACTTGAAAAGCGGTAAAATGCGCCCGGACGTTCTAAATACCCTGTTTAAATCAATTACCGAGCTGAAAGGCGTCGGCCCGCGTACGGCGCCGTTGATCGAAAAACTGGCCGGGCGCTTTATCGTCGACCTATTGTGGCATCTGCCGACGGGCATCATCGACCGTCGCTATGCCCCAAAAGTCGCTGAAGCCGAGCCCGGCGCGATTGCCACCATCACCCTGCAGATTACCAAGCATTATCCGAGCCGGAACAAGCGCCAGCCTTATAAAATCGTCGGTATGGACGATACCAGGGCGATGTCGTTGATTTTTTTCCATGCCCGCGCAGATTACCTGAACAAAATGCTGCCCGAGGGCGAAACCCGCGTTGTCTCGGGCAAAGTGGAACGCTTTGGCGACGGCATCCAGATGACGCACCCCGACCACATCGGCACTACCGCCGAAATCGACGCCCTGAAAAAGGTCGAGCCGGTGTATCCGTTGACCGCCGGCGTGTCGCTCAAAGTGTTGGGTAAGGCGATTATGGCAGCGCTGGAGTCTGCGCCTGATTTGCCGGAATGGTTGGATGGCCCGCTGAAGGACCGGGAGAAATGGGCGGACTGGCATACAGCGCTCGTGCAAGCGCATGCGCCGGAAAGCAACCTAGACCTGATGCCGACGACGCCGGCACGCCGGCGACTCGCGTATGACGAACTGCTCGCCAATCAGTTGGCGTTGGCCATCGTGCGCGCCCAGATGAAGCGCGTGAGAGGTCTGCCGCTGAAAGGTGACGGCTCGCTCCGTAAAAAGGTTTTGGATGCGCTCCCGTTTAAAATGACCGGCGCGCAGACGTTTGCAATTGCCGAGATTGATGCCGACCTTGCGTCTGACTTTCGGATGCTTCGGTTGCTGCAAGGCGATGTCGGATCGGGTAAGACCGTGGTTGCGCTGATGGCGATGCTGAGCGCGGTCGAAGCGGGTGCGCAGGCTGTCATCATGGCCCCCACCGAAATCCTCGCCCGCCAGCATTTCGAGACGATCTCGGCGATGGCCGAAGCTGCGGGTTTAAAGCCGGTGCTGCTGACCGGGCGCGAGCGCGGCAAATCGCGCCAAGCAATTTTGGAAAAGCTGGCGTCGGGGGCGGCGCGCATGGCGGTCGGCACGCACGCATTGTTTCAAGACGACGTGCACTATCATGATCTCAGGCTCGCGGTGATCGACGAACAGCATCGCTTTGGCGTGCACCAGCGGCTCACCCTTGCCGCCAAAGGCCGCGCCGTCGACGTGTTGGTGATGACGGCAACGCCGATCCCGCGCACCTTGATGCTGACGGCGTATGGCGATATGGACGTGTCGCGCTTGATGGAAAAACCGGCTGGGCGCAAACCGATCAAGACCGTGCTGATTTCCAACGACCGGCTCGACGAAGTCGTTGGGGCCGTGAAGCGCGCCATCGAAAATGGTGCGCGCGTATACTGGGTGTGCCCGCTGATCGAGGAGTCCGAAACCTTGGACGTCGCCGCTGCCGAGGCGCGCTACGACCATTTGAAATCCATCTTTGGCGACCGCACCGGCTTGGTCCACGGGCGCCTGAAAGCCGCCGACAAAGACGCCACCATGATCGCGTTTAAAGACGGCGAGATCGACCTTTTGGTCGCAACGACGGTGATCGAAGTCGGGGTCGACGTGCCGCAAGCCAGCGTCATGGTGATCGAACACGCGGAACGTTTCGGCCTCGCCCAGTTGCACCAACTTAGGGGCCGGATCGGACGCGGCGCAGACGCGTCAACGTGCCTGCTGTTGCACACCGGCCAACTTGGCGAGACCGCCAAAGCACGCCTCAAAACCATGCGCGAAACCGACGACGGTTTTGTGATCGCGGAAAAAGATTTGGAACTGCGCGGCGCCGGCGAACTCCTCGGCACCCGCCAAAGCGGCCTCCCCGAGTTCCGCCTAGCCGACTTAACCGAACACGCCGACCTTCTACAAATCGCCCGCGACGACGCCGAGTTGATCCTGACCAAGGACCCCGAGCTACAAGGCCCCAGAGGGTCGGCACTGCGCACCCTTTTGTATCTTTTTGAACGTGACGCAGCCGTGCGAAACTTAAGATCGGGCTGAGCGCGTCGGCATGACAGAAATCAATCCTTGGGCACGTCATCCGCTTTAACGGCGCCCTGGAGGTCGTTCGGGCGCGTACCTTCGGGAACCAAGACCGGCGTGCGGGCTTTTTCGCGGATTTCGTCCATCGACTCATAGGTCTGTGCAGAGACGACCGAGACCTCTTGCTCTTCTTTAGGACGTCGGTCAGGTGGTGTGACGATGCCGCCGGAGATCACCATCTTAATCGCTTCTTCAACCGACATTGAAAGCGAGACCATGTCTTTTCTCGGCACGAACAACAGGAACCCGGACGTCGGGTTTGGGGTCGTCGGCAAGAAAACGTTGATGCATTCTTCTTCGGTGAGGTTCTGAACCTCGCCTTTGGTGGTGCCGGTGATGAATGCAACCGCCCACATGCCACGGCGCGGATATTCAATCAGCACGGCTTCGCGGAACGCATTGGATTGTTGTGCCAATACGGTTTCCAATATCTGCTTCACCGCGGAATAGACGTTACGGATGATCGGCATCTGTCCCAAAACACGCTCGGAAATCCGCATCCATAGCCTGCCGACAAAGCCGGCCGTCACGGCACCGACCAACATCAAGGCAATGATCAGCACCAACACACCGAGCCCCGGTAGCGCGAAGGGCAAATACGTTTCCGGATTATATTTGGCTGGAATCAGCGGTGTAATCTGACTGTCGACAAACGTCACCAGCAGCCATGCCAGATAAAACGTGATAAAGATCGGCGCCGTCACCAACACGCCAGCAAACAGATACGCGCGCAGTTTCTGCGATAGGCTCATCCGCGGACGATGCGCACTACCCTGGCCGTCACTTTGTTTCGGGTCGTTGTCGACTGGCGTCATTTTTGGCCGTCTTTCAAGTATGCATGCAAATATAAGGGCTTCTGACGACAGTCGTCGCGCAGATCGCGTGAAATTTCAAGCAACGTTTGACGGCGTGCGATTCGCTTATTTCGATGATTGGCGCACGGTATCGACCAATATTCTTAATAAAGCGCGCACGAACGGGTCGGTGTTTTTGAGTTTTTGCTCGTACATCGCCTTGGTCACCGTGACGATGGCCGCCCCACCTCTGACCTTGGCCGTCGCCATGCGGGGTTTGTCATCAATCAGCGCCATTTCACCGAACACGCCGCCCTGACCGATCACCGCAAGTTCGGTCGGCACGGCGCCAATTAGGCGGATAATAGCGACTTCACCCGTTTGCACGATAAACGCGCTACCAGCTGCCTCGCCTTCGCGAAACACGGTTTCGCCGTCCTTTAAAGTACGGCGCTCTATAATATCAGCCACATCACACTCCCGAAAAGTATAGAACCAATTCGGATTTCCGGTTGTTCACCCGGATTGTGGCTATATCTTAGCGAGAAATTCCGCCAATGTAATACCCCTATATTATGGAGCCCTGACAAATGGCCGACACTGGTCGCGAATACCCTGCCCGCCCGCTGATCGGCGTCGGCGCCGTGGTGCTGAGCACAAAGGGCGTGGTACTGATCCAACGCGGCAAGGCGCCGCGTGTGGGCTCATGGAGCCTGCCGGGCGGTGCACAGAAACTCGGCGAGA
>JAFMCK010000282.1 GCA_017857825.1 Rhodospirillales bacterium | reverse complement strand
TGGCCAGCACCATGAATTCTTCGATCAGTTTATGGCTATCCAAGCGCTGACGCGGCTCAATGCCAACCATGTGGCCGTCTTCGTCGAGGATGACACGGCGCTCCGGCAGGTCGAGTTCAAGCGCGCCACGGGCTTCGCGTGCACGCTCCAAAATCTCGAACGCGCCATACAGCGGCTTGATGACGGTGTCCATCAGCGGCTGGGTCTGTTCATCCGGGGTGCCATCTTGCGCGGTCTGCACTTGCTCATAGGTCAGCCGCGCGACGGAGCGCATCAGGGCACGTTTAAAGCGCTTTGACAGAAGGTTGCCTTTGTTGTCGATGCGCAGATGCACGATCAGGCAAGGCCGATCTTCGTTGGGGCGCAGCGAGCACCAGCCGTTGGATAATTGTTCGGGCAGCATCGGAACGACGCGATCCGGGAAGTAGACCGAGTTGCCACGCTCGAACGCGGCCTTGTCGAGCGCGTCGCCGGTGCGCACGTACCATGCAACATCGGCGATGGCGACAATCAGCTTATAGCCCCCAGGGTTTTTCGGGTCGTCGTCCGGCTCGGCGAATACGGCGTCGTCAAAGTCGCGCGCATCGGCGCCGTCGATGGTTACCAGCGGGATTGAGCGTAAATCGTCACGGCCGTCCAACGTGGCTTCTTTGGCGCGCTCGGCTTGGCGCATGGCGTCAGGGGTGAACGTGACCGGGATGCCGTGTTGGTGTACCGAGATCAGACTGATCGCGCTGACCCCCTCGGCATCTTCGATTCGTTCGATGATGCGTGCGTGCTTAAGGCCTAAACGGTGGCCTTTGACGGGCTCGGCGCGGACCAAGTCGCCGAGCTCAGCGCCTTTGTCTGCGCCGCGCTCAATGACGTATTCGAAGCGATCCCGTTTATCGACGGGCTGAATGCGGCGCTCTCCATCGGCTTCAATGACGATGCCGAGCACGTCGCGGGGCGCTTCGGCGATGCGGCGAATGACCTTGGCTTCATAGGCATCTGCCTGTTTGTTGAGCCGTGCCAATACCTTTTCGCCGCGACCGAGGGCTGGGCCGGTGCCGTCGGGGGCAACAAAGATTTTCGGCGGCGGGCCGTCTTCTTCCCACTTCACCGGGCCCGCCATAACTTCGCCGTCCAAATCTGTGCCGGTGATTTCGATGATGCCGACGGGGGGCAGGCTGCCGGGTTCGGATACGCGATGACCACGGCCTTTGCTCAGCATGCCGTCGTCTTTCATTTCTTTCAGGACTCTCTTCAGTGTGCGCTTTTGCTCGACGTCGAGCTTGAAGGCACGAGAGATTTCGCGCTTGCCGACTTTGCCTTCGGCACTGCGCACAAATTCGGCGATTTCGTCTTTGCTGGGAAAGGGGGCATTTGCCATGCCCGCAAGGTAAGCGCGCGATGCGCCGGATACAAGAGAGGAGGTAAGGTACCTGCCGCACCTACCCGTCCTCACCCTCGCGCATGCGGGGGCTATGGTCGTGATGGATCCACGCCGACACGGGAATGACGGGGTTTTTATACCTTTGGCGACTTCCCGCACGCGGAGAGGGAAGAGGGGGTTATTCTTTCGGGGCTGCTTTTTTCTTGGCCGCTGCCTTCTTCTTCGCAGGGGCCTTCTTTTTTGCCGCCGGCTTCTTCGCCGGTGCGGTCTTAGTCCCGGCCTTGGCGTCGATCATTTCGATGGCTTGTTCGAGCGTCACCGCGTCCATGTCGACGTCTTTCGGCAGGCGGGCTTGGGTTTTGCCATGTTGCAGGAACGGCCCCCAACGGCCTTCTTTGACCAAGATCGGCTTTTTGCTTTTCGGATGCTTGCCGAGTTCCCGCGGCGGTGCCTTGCGCGGCTTGTCACCCAGCAGCACCACCGCGCGGTTGAGGCCGATGGTCAGCACATCGTCGTCGTCATCTTTGACGGAAGCATAGGTGCCGCCGCATTGAATGAACGGCCCGAAACGGCCGATGTTGGCGCGGATTTCCATGCCTGAGACCGGGTCGATGCCGACGAAGCGCGGCAACGACAGCAAGGCCTGCGCGCGCTCCAGATCAATGCTTTCCGGGTCCATCCCTTTGGGCAGAGACGCCCGTTTAGGCTTGGTCTTTTTCTTGCCTTCGCCTTCTTCTTCGCCCAATTGCACGTAAGGCCCATACGGCCCTTCACGCAGCGTGATCGCTTTGCCGGTGTCTTTGTCGATACCGAGTTCACGCGGGCCGTTATCGAGCGAGGCTTCCGCCGGATCGGTGCCGAGCGGGGTCGTAAAGTTACATTCCGGGTAAAGCGAGCAGCCCAAGAAAGCGCCGTGCCGGCCAAGCTTGATCGACAACTCGCCGTCTTTGCATTTTGGGCAGCTGCGGGCATCGCTGCCGTCCGCGCGCTCGGGAAAGAAGTGCGGCTTTAGCTCGACGTTCAAGACTTCGAGTACGTCGCGTACCGTGAGGTCTTTGGTTTCATCAACCTTTTGGATGAACGCGGTCCAGAAATCGCGGAGCACTTGCTTCCATGCGATCCGGCCACCGGAAATATCGTCGAGCTTTTCTTCAAGCTCGGCGGTGAAGCCGTATTCGACATAGCGCTCGAAAAAGCTGGAAAGGAACGTCGTCACCAAGCGGCCGCGGTCTTCGGGAATAAACCGCCGGGCGTCGATGCGCACATAATTGCGGTCTTGCAGCACCGAAATGATCGACGCATAGGTCGACGGTCGACCGATCCCAAGTTCTTCGAGTTTTTTCACCAGCGACGCTTCACTGTAACGGGGCGGCGGCTGCGTGAAGTGCTGCTCGGGCAGGGTTTCTTTGCGGCCCAAGTCATCGCCTTCTTTCATCGCCGGCAGAATGCGGGATTTTTCGTCGTCGCTGCCCGCGCCGTCATCGCTGCCTTCACGGTAGACCTTCATGAAGCCGTCGAACGCGATCACCGATCCGGTGGCGCGGAACGCCAAGGTGCCGTCGCCGGATGGGATATCGATGCCGACTTGGTCGAGCACGGCGGATTCCATCTGGCTGGCCATGGTCCGGCGCCAGATCAGCGTGTACAGCTTAAGCTGATCGTCATTCAGATATTGCTTTACGGTTTCAGGTGTACGGCGCACGTCCGTCGGGCGAATCGCTTCGTGTGCTTCCTGAGCGTTTTTAGCTTTGGATTGATAGACCCGTGGCTCTTTCGGCAAATACTTCGAGCCGAAGTCTTCCTGGATTAGATTACGGCTGGCGGCGATGGCTTCGCGCGCCATCTGCACGCCGTCGGTCCGCATATATGTAATGAGACCCACCGTCTCGCCGCCGATCTGCACACCTTCGTACAGGCTTTGTGCGACCTGCATGGTTTTGCGCGCACCGTAATAAAGTTTGCGCGCCGCTTCTTGTTGCAGTGTCGAGGTTGTGAACGGCGGCGCCGGATTGCGGCGCGATTGCTTTTTCTCGACGCTGGCAACCTTGAACTGGCTGGCGTCGATTTGTTTGACGGCAGCCATCGCGGCGTCTTCGGCGCCGATCGAAAGCTTGGTCAGCTTGTCGCCGTCCAATCGTACCAAGTTCGCTTCGAAGGTTTGCCCATCGGGCGTGGTGAACACTGCTTTGATGGTCCAGTATTCGTCGGCGCGGAATTTCTCGATCTCGAGTTCGCGCTCACAAATCAGACGCAAGGCCACCGACTGCACGCGACCTGCAGAGCGTGAGCCCGGCAGTTTGCGCCACAGAACCGGCGACAAGGTGAAGCCGACCAGATAATCCAATGCACGGCGTGCCATATAGGCGTCGATCAACTCGTGATCCAGTTCGCGCGGATGCTCGAAGGCTTCAATGATGGCGTCTTTGGTGATTTCGTTGAAGACGACGCGCTGTACTGGCTTGCCGGTGATGACTTTGCGGTCGTTGAGTACTTCTTTGACGTGCCA
>JAFMCK010000281.1 GCA_017857825.1 Rhodospirillales bacterium | reverse complement strand
TCCAATTCGGCGCAATACAGGCAGGCATGCTCCGGCGAATGGCCGTGGCCGACGATCATTTCCCACTCGTGTCCGCCGATCCTGATTTTATCGCCATCGGCAATCGGCAATAGTGCAGCCGGAATCGGGGCGACGTTTTTGCCATAGCCACCCAAGCGCCCACTGACGGCATCCATCATTTCCTGGGTAAAGCCGGCGCGGTGATAGAATTTGCGATAGGTATCCAACGTCGTCTCGGCGGAATCCATCCAAAGCATGCGCCCAAACGTCCATTCAAGCATGGGCATCACCAGCGGCACATCGAACTTTTCGCACAGCCAACCGGCAAGCCCGGCGTGGTCCGGATGAAAGTGCGTCACGATGACCCGTTTCAAAGGCCGTCCGGCCATGGTGCCGTCAAACAACTGCTGCCAGGCGGCCTTGACGTCATCCTTGCAGATACCGGTATCAACGGCAGTCCAGCCGTCACCGTCTTCGATCAGCCACAGATTGATGTGGTCCAACTTGAACGGCAGCGGCATCCGATGCCAGTGGACGCCAGGTGCAACTTGCATGGCCGTGCCCAACGTGGGTTCGCCTTCAAAGACGTAATCAGGTGTGTATGTCATGCAGCGGTTTTAGCGTGCCACGCCCGGATTGCAACAAGGGTTATCCTGGTCTTCGCCACATCGTCACCCCCGCGAGGGCGGGGGTCCATATTGCGAAATGGATTCCCGCCTTCGCGGGAATGACGTCGAGGGGGTAGGTAAGAAGTGTATGCCTCAGCGTTGAAACCAAGGTGTCGGTGCTGACGGGTGGCGTTCGGTATGTTTGACGGTCGGGAATTCAGCCGGCACCCAGACAGAAGGCTTCGCCGGGGCTGCTTCGACCGGACGGTCTTCCGCCGTCACCTTGGGCGCGGGCCGACCGTTGACGTCGTGACCTTCGCGCGTCGCCTTGTCCATGCTGATGATATAGCTGAGCTCTTCTTTGATGATATCCGTATGCCGACTGGGCTCAGCCTTGAGCACAGCGGAAACGATCCCGAGCCGCACCGATTTCGGCATACGGTGGAAGTTTTCCAACATCATAAACTTGATGGATGGACGCACCGAAGCCGACAGCAACAAGCTCAACACCAGTTTTTTGCGGATGTCGTGGCGCAGGTTGCCGTTCTCGGTCAGCTCGAAGAAATCTTTCACGAACACACGGGGTGCAAGGTCACCATCCAGCAAGCACTTGAGGTTCTCGCGCAACGCCGCCGTGAACTGCTTGCGGCTTTCGATGACAATCTTTGACGCGTGCTGACGGACCTTGCCGATGCTGTCGGGCTCGAACGCATGATCGGTAACGTATTTCAGACATTCCCGCACCAAGTCATGACGCGAGGTATCGCTGATGATCTCGACCACGCCGCGCACCAACTTTGTGTTGTTGCCGAGTGGAGCTAAGCGCGCCGTTGCGGCCAACGCCATCGAACTTTCCGGATCGCGCGAACACATCATCGCGAGGGCTAACGGGTCATCGAAGCCCGCCAGATCAATGTCTCTGTTCAACAGGTTTTCAGGCACCAGCAGCCGGTCACCTTCACCCGGGATCACCAGCGGTTCATGCTGCTTGTACGATTGTTTAATGCCAAGTGCGGCCTTCAGGCCCTCTTGGGAAATACCTAGTGCATTAAAAGGCGACGTGCTCATGCGACGACGCGAAACGCACTCGGACGGGGCGTGCGCATTTGTGCTGGTTGAGTCAATTGCAGCCATTCCTTGAACATACGCGCGCCATCGCGGATCGCCGTGCCCGGGAGCACCTGATTGATGACCTCTTGGCGCAGCAACGACTGACGCATCGCGGCCAATTCGCTTTCACGGCCCAAACGCCATGCCAGCGGCACATCTTCCATAGCATCCAATGTGCGCTCTTTACCGTGGATCATATCGGCCAAAATAAGTGTGAGGAACTGAATCGTCGCGTCATCAGGCTTCGCCGAGCCGCGGCGCCACTTGCTGACCGTGGACGGCGCAACCTTCAACATCTGGGCAATATCTTTGCCGGCCAGTCCCGCGTCGGACAGCCCACGAAAGACCGGTCGTACGTCGATCAAGTTTGCGTCCCAGGTCGCCACCGCCGCATCTTCGTCGATCCCGGTCGGGTTCACGAAAGTCTCCATAACGAACACCCCAGTATGTCCTGTTTAGACGATGGCCCTTGAGCCGCAAACTAATTTTTGCCTGTAATGGTTAACAAATTACCATATGTCGTGGGTATTAGCATATTTAGTGGGTCGTTTTTTGAATGTCGGCGACGTCGGCAATTACCTGCTCCCCTTGTCTGCCGCATTGATCTAAACTTTTCCGCATGCGCATTGGGGTGGATCTTGGGGGCACAAAAATCGAAGCCATCGTCCTAGACGACGATGGTGCCGAGCGCGTGCGCCGCCGGATCGACAGCCCGCAAGGCAGCTATCACGCCACCATCGATGCGATCGCGGGTCTGGTGTCCGCCGTCGCCGAAGAAACCGATTGCCGCAAAGACCTGGGCGTCGGCATCGGCATTCCGGGTGCCACGTCACCCGAAACCGGCAACGTGAAGAACGCCAATTCGACATGGTTGATCGGCCATCCACTGGACCGCGATTTAACGGATGCGTTGGCGCGGCCGGTGCGAATCGCCAATGACGCTAACTGTTTCGCGGTTTCCGAAGCGACCGACGGCGCCGGCGCCAATTATGGGATGGTATTCGGCATCATCCTTGGGACCGGTGTCGGTGGCGGTATCGCCATTGATGGGCGCACCCACACCGGCATCAATGCCATCGCCGGCGAGTGGGGTCATAATCCCCTGCCCTGGCCGCAGAATGGCGACGGCGTCAATGAACATGCCGGTCCGACTTGCTATTGCGGCAAACAAGGCTGCATTGAAACGTTCCTATCCGGCCCTGCTCTCAGCCGTGATTACGCGGCGGCGGGCGGCGCGGCATTATCCGCCAGCGACATCGCGGCACGCGCAGACACGGGCGACGCCCTGGCGACGGCGGCCATCCATCGCTACGCACATCGCCTTGCCCGCGCGCTGTCTTCGGTGATCAATATTTTAGACCCTGATGCGATCATTGTCGGGGGTGGGCTATCAAATCTCAGTGAAATTTATAAGGTCGTACCGGAAATGCTCAATCGATTCGTTTTTTCTGACGTCTGCACGACGCCGTTTTTGCCGAACAAACACGGCGACAGTTCCGGCGTGCGCGGCGCCGCATGGTTGTTCCCCCCGACCACATCGGAATCAGCATGAGCGCCCGCATCCATCGCCCAGCGCCGGGCGTTGCCGAGATCATTATTGATCGCGACATCAAACGAAACGCACTGAATGCCGAGACCGTTCAGGCGATCACCGGGGCGGCGACCCAATTACAGGCCGACCCAGACCTTCGCGTCGTCGTGCTGAAAAGCGAAGGCACGCGCGCGTTTTCAGCCGGCGCCGATATTGGCGAATTATCGGCCCTGGATGCCACCAGCGCGTATGGCTTTATCGATGCGCTGCGCGGTGCGATCCAGGCCGTTGCCGACATTCCCGTACCGGTGATCTGTCGCATCCAAGGGGCATGCATCGGCGGCGCCATGGAATTGGCGGCTGCCTGTGATCTTCGGATCGCATCGAATGCCGCAACATTTTGCATGCCGGAAGTATTGGTCGGCATTCCGTCCGTGATTCAAGCCGCCCTGCTGCCGCGCCTGATGGGCCGAGGTCGCGCCGGTTGGCTGGTGTTATCGGGCGAGGTCATCGATGCGACCATCGCCGAAAACTGGGGCTTCGTTGAACGCCGGGTATCCGCAGATGAGCTGGATGCCGCCGTTGCCGATGCCGTCGCCGCGATCCTCAAAGCCGCACCGGGCGCTGTGCGCA
>JAFMCK010000280.1 GCA_017857825.1 Rhodospirillales bacterium | reverse complement strand
CGACGCCACATTGAACCCCGGCGGCGTGCGCATCGGGACCGCAGAAATATACCGTCAGGTCGAAAAGCTGGACGATATCCAGGAAAGCATCGTCATCGGCCAGGAATGGGATCACGACGTGCGGGTCGTGTTGTTCGTGGTATTAAAACAAGGGGCAACCCTGGACGACGCCTTATCGCAACGTATCCGCCAACAGATTCGAGACACCTGCACACCACGCCATGTACCGGCGAAAATTGTCCAGGTCGCGGACATCCCGCGGACCAAATCCGGCAAAATTACCGAACTTGCTGTGCGTGATATCGTGCATGGTCGGCCCGTGAAAAACAAAGAAGCATTGGCCAACCCCGAAGCATTGGATTTATTCGTCGACCTGCCCGCGCTTGCGACGTAAGGCTTAAATTTCGATGTTGGCGACGGCGCGATACAGCGCCTGCAACGCACTCGGTGCAGCGCTGTCGGCACGCTTGGCGCGGGCTTCCAATTCGGCCACACAGGCTTCGGCAACGGCCTTCAACTCGGACGTTTCAAGTTCACCCAGGAATTGTCCCGGGTTGGTGCGGATTGCCATGATAAATGGGGTGCTCATCTATTCATCTCCCGTCGCACGAAGGTTTGATGTTGCCAGATGCGTCGCCGTCATTGCCGCCTCACTCATCAGCCACTGTCGAAACGCGTTCACCTTTGGGCGGTCCGCATTCGCGGGCGTCGCCGCCACGTAATATCGGTAGCGCGCCGTCAACGCGAGATCAAACGGCTTTACCAACAACCCCGCCTGAAGCGCATCGGCAACCAAAATACCCCGCCCCAGCGCGATCCCCTCGCCATTGATCGCGGCTTGCATCACCAGATTTGAATGGGAATAGCCGGGGCCGCGCATCGGGTCGATGTCAGCGACGCCTGCGGCCTTTAGCCACATATTCCAATCTTCCATCATGTCATCATGAATCAGCGTAAAGTGGCAAAGATCGCTCGGCACCCTAAGGGGAATATCGCCATTGACCAGCTCGGGTGCACAGACCGGAAAGATTTCTTCGCGCATCAATTCTTCGGCTTGTAATCCGGACCAGTCACCCCTGCCATAGCGAATGCCAATGTCGATACCGTCGCGATCATAATCCATAATCGCATCGGATGTTGCCAATCGCACATCAATGTCTGGGTGCGCATCCCGAAAGCGGGTAAGGCGCGGCATCAACCACGTGGCCGCCAAGCTATCCATGGTGGCGACCGTCAAGACACCCGCTTGATCACGCCGCTTAATCCGCGCCAATGCGGCATCCATTTGATCAAATGCATCGGACATATCCGGCAACAGCGCCTGCCCGACATCTGTTAAAATCAAGTTTCGATTGCGGCGTTGAAACAATGTCAGACCGATCTGTTCTTCAAGCGCTTTCACCTGATGCGAGATCGCCGCCTGGGTGACATGCAACTCGTCAGCCGCACGCGTGAAACTAAGATGGCGGGCCGCAGCTTCAAACGCACGAAGCGCATTTAGAGAGGGTAAACGTCGAGGCATCGCGGAATCACTTTTCTATCATATTTTCATCAATATGTATTATCGATATATTAAAACGAAACAAGAAAATTATCCATAACATATTGATTAAACATATTTTTTAAATTGTTACCGAGACACTCGGATTAGATTTGTTAATGTATAAATGAGAATATGTCGTTTGTAGAAATTTCCCGTCCAGCATACTCAAGATCCGTGAACAGGCCGCCGATCGTCGGCGCAGCTACAAATCAGGAGTACCGACCATGAGCACCTCCAAAAGCACGATTTCGTTGGCATCGCCCTATAAACGCAGCAGCGTTAAAGGTGTTGCGCTCAACGTTTTCACGTTGCCGGAGCGTGCGTGGGGAGTCCTCGTTATGTGGCAGCATCGCCTGACTCTGCGCCAAGCGTTAACACGCATGGAGCCTTATCTGCTGGACGACATGGGGATAAGCCCTGAAGACGCTGCCAGGGAAGCTGCTAAGCCTTTTTGGAAAGCCTAGGCGCCCCCCCTGGCGACCCATGCCGAACAGCCGACAACGGGGCCGACGACAGACGTCTCGGCCCCGTTGCTTGTCGAACCCGGGCGATATCCTGCATCATACGTAAATCAAATAACGGAGGCTGTTATGTCGATGATGATCGATCATTTGCGCACCATGGTGCGATATAACAAATGGGCAAACGGACGTTTAAGTGCAGCCGTCATGGCGCTTAGCGAAGAAGACTACTTGGCCGAGCGCGGCGCCTTTTTCGGCTCGATCCACGGCGCGCTCAACCATCTGTTGTTGGTTGACCGACTATGGCGCGGCCGCATTGTAAATAAACCTTATCCAGCCGACAGCCTGACCGACACCGTCGCCGACGACCGCGAAACCTTGGTGCAACTGCGCACAGGGGAAGACGACATCATCATCGCACTAACCGACAGCTTTGACGCTGAAGGGCTGGCCCAGAAGATTTCTTACAAAAGCATCGTAGGGTTTTCGGCGTCAGATAATGTGAGTATCATTTTAGCGCACATGTTCAATCATGCGACACATCACCGCGGTCAGGTGCACGGCTTGCTGTCGCAAGTGCCGAGCGACCCGCCGCCGTTAGATCTGATGATTTATCTGCGCGATATCGAGACCGCTTAAAATACGCAATGCTTTGCGAAATCGGCCGCTTCGTTGGCTGACCAATCGCCTTTCGGCTTTTCTTTCAGTGATGCACACCATTCATCGGAGCCAACCTCCGGCGAGCACGCACTGAGCGTGCCAAAGGCAACGATGACCAGCGCCAGCGTGAAAAAACGTGAAAAGTGTTTCGGCATTGAAATTCTCCCATTAATCGATGGCATCACAGATAACGGATTTATGCGTATACGGGAAGCATCATCACTGACGCTAAAATGACCACTATGTTGTCGCGCGGAGAACCAATATGGAAACATCATCGCGGGTCTTTGCATCCCCTTGAAATGCTTTGATATCAGCCAAGATATTTTCACATACAGTCGCACTACCATGTCCGTGTGCCGCCCGAATCGCAGCTTTTAATCGTTGCAGACCGTACTGCTCGCCGTTGCTATTGACGGTTTCACGCACCCCATCGGTAACCGCCACCAGCATGCCATCCTCAGGAATCTTCGTGGTATCTGCGCCGTACGCCCAATCCGCATCAACGCCCAGCGGAATCCCCTCGCCTTCCAACTGTGAAAACGAATCGCTTTTCGGGTCATAAATTAACGCCGGTTCGTGGCCCGCCGATATCCATGTGATTTCAGACTTCGACGGATGAATATGCAGATACAGCAGCGTCAAAAAACGCCCGCCGCCGGCATCTTCGGCAAGGCGCTCATTGACCGCATTCATCATCGAGGCCGGATCACTCACGTGACCCGCCACGGCACGAAGCGCTGCGCGCGCACTGGCCATCAACAAAGCCGCACCCAACCCATGTCCGGTAATGTCGCCAATCGCAATCCCCAGTCCACGCGTACCATTGGTACCGAGCGGGATATAATCTTGATAATCACCACCAGTCTCGTCGCAATAAACGGTCTCACCAGCAAGATCAAAGCCGGTGATGGTGGGCGCCGAATCCGGAATCAAATGCTGTTGAATTTCACGGGCCGCGTCCAATTCACGGCGGACGCGGATTTGCTCTTCCAAGGACGGCACCATGTTGTTGAAGTCCCGCCCTAGATCACCCAGTTCGTCTGCCGACGGATTATCGACACGAACCGAAAAATCCCCTGCCGCCAACTTTTCCGCCGCTTGATGCAGTTGCAAAATAGGCCGGGTCATCGTGCGTGCCGCAAACAGCCCGAGCCCTGCGGCCAACAAAGCGGCTAATAGTGAAAACGCGATCGCATTGCGCGCCTGTATCTTGTACGCA
>JAFMCK010000034.1 GCA_017857825.1 Rhodospirillales bacterium | reverse complement strand
GTTGCGCAAAGACTGGCAGCCAATAATGGACCGCGTCCGCCCGGCACAATTCACCACCACCGTCGTCGCAGGGTCGGGCGCCAGATCGTGGACCCGTAAAACCAGTTCTGCGCCCGGCACATCGACGCCCAGCGGAATATTCATCGCATGATATTCGCTCATCGGGCGGGAATCCAAAACCACGAGGTCCTCGCCTGCATCAATCATTTCTTTAAGTTTTTCAGGGGGCACGCGCGGTGTGTCATACGTGTGCTCGACAAACTCGCCGAATGCTTTCGATGGCACGTTGACGCCAGAAAATACTTCGAAACCTGCATCGCCCCATGCGGCAACGCCACCGATGAACAGTGAAACATTCTGGTAGCCCATTGCCGCCAAAACCTTGGCAGCGCGCTGCAACTTAGGTTCGTCCGATTTATCGCCCGCACATAGCACCATCGGCACGCTCAACCTTGGCACGCGATCCAGAATCTCAAGCTCCAACGTCGACAACGGCACAGAGTTCGCCCAAAGCAAGTGCGCATCCCCAAACGTGCCGGTCGGACGGATATCAATGACTGCAACCTCGGTCTCATCTCGCTTTTCGATCAACGCGCGCACGTCTTCGGCGCTCAGCACGTTAAAACTTGTTTTCGTCATTTAGATTTCCTCCCCTATTCAACTGTGATCGTTGCCAGCGCGCCCGCCCCTGTCAACAACCGGTCGCGGCACATAACTTTTTCGTTCTTAATGCTGCAAATACTTGCATTTCGAACCGGTTTGGTTCCACAATAACGTATGAACCGTACTTTGAAATCGATTGCTGCGGTCGTCGCCCTCATTATTCCGTTGTCCGTTTCGGTCAGCAGCCCTGCACACGCGGCACCTCAGGTGTTGGCGGTGATGTCGTCACTTGGACCGCAAGACTTACGTTGTGCTGGCAGCACCTGCACCACCACGTTTTCAAGCTATTGCCTGCAGCGCGAACGCGATGTACCAACGACGGGTCAGGCGTATCTGCCCGCACATCCAGATCAATTCCAACTCAGCGTCGTGGCCGCAGATGGTACGGAAACTCTCCTACCTGCGGGCGAACATGTGATATTCCGTTCTCAGCGCGGCTATTCGGCTGTCAGCGCGACCCTAAGACGTGATGATTTGACGGCTCTCGGTGGTGTCAGCGCCAAGATCGTCACCGCTAAAGGCGCAGCCCTGGTGCCTGAACCCGTTGCAGGTGACCCAAATCCTATTTCCGAGGCAGAGATCGCCTTTGCCACGAAATCGCTCCGCGAACATGGTGAAGCCATCGTCGACGCGACCCCCGAAGCCGGCGCCGCAATGCTGATAAACCGCATGGCGGCCACCATTATCCCCGGCGCACCGGTCAATTCGGAAAGTCTTGAACAGCTTTGGCACGACGCCGTCGGCGGTATCGGCACCTATCGCCCAGCCGGTGCGGACGCCATAGAACGTGCCCGCGATATTTATGAATGGTGCCAAGGTCGGATATCCTATCATTCGATGGCCGGCATCAAGAGCTGCTTGGAGTTTAAACACGACAACGCGATCATGCGTCTCAATACCGATTATTGGGAAAACCAGCCCGGCTACTGACCAAGGCAAGCAACCGCTGCATTGGGCGCCGGTCTTTCCCCGAACATGGAAAGGACACGCCTAATGAGAGCCCCTTCGTTTATCGCCGCCCTCGCCTTTGCCGCCCTCTCGCTCAACGCCCCCAAGGCCGTCGCCGCCCCGCAAATTCTTGCCGCCCTGCCCGTCAGCAGCGGCATTGAAATTGCCTGTGCAGATGGCGTTTGTGCAGCGCAGCTATCCACCTATTGTCTACAACGTGAACGCCCGGCGCCAAGCATGGGGACCGCCTATGTGCCGGCAAGTGCCAGCCACTTTACCTTGGTCCTTCAGTCTGACGGCGGGCACGACGTTCACCTCCCCGCTGGCGACCACATGCGGTTCGTCGAAAACCGCGGCTTTATGGCCGTCGCCGCGACGTTGGAACACGGGCGGATGATCGCCCTCGGCGCAAAGTCGGCAAAGCTGGTGGTGCATGAAAACGCATCGTTGATCCCAGTTGCACAGCCCGACGACCCGAACCCCCTGACCGAAAAGGAAATTGCCTACGTCACCGATTCGCTTCGCGAACACGGCAAGGGCTATGTCGACAACCGCGCCGAGGCTGCATCTGCTCAATTGCTGGCACAGTTGAACGCGGCATTGCCCGAGGCCGGGATGATGACCAACACAACGTTTGAAGGCACGTGGCATCAAGCGATTGGTGACGAGATCCCGCTACCGTCCGGCCCCGCACTAAGCCGTGCTGAGGATGCCTTCAACGACTGTGCATCGCGGGGCAAAGTGCAGATGAACGGCGGCTTTAAACGCTGTCTTGAGTTCCACCACGATGATTTCATTCGTGGGCTCAACATCGATTACTGGGAAAATCAGCCGGGCAGTTAAGCGCCCTCGGCACAACATCTGATCACCAGCTTGCCGACGTCAGGCTCTGGTCCCTTTGGTATGTCTCGGCTACACTCGCATGTAATCGCGTGGGCATAGACCCGTGCTCGGGAAGGAAAGAACCAATGCCAGATCATGCCATCGTATCGCCGAACGACACCGTCCGCGTCGACGTCAAAGATGCAGTCGCTACCATCACCATCAATCGACCGGACAGCCTGAACGCCATTAATGATGACGTGGTCACAGCGCTGATCGATATCACTGGTGCGCTTAAGGTCAGCAAAGACATCCGCTGCGTCGTACTGACCGGCGCCGGCGACCACTTCATGGCCGGCGGCGACGTGAAACGGTTTAAGCGCAAATTCGAAGAGGTCGCCGACGATAACGAAGCCAGAGCTTGGTTCAATTCCATTCTTGAACGGATACATGTCGTCGTCAGCAACATCAACGACCTCAGGATGCCGGTCATCGCCAGCGTCAAAGGCGCGGTCGCCGGGGCTGGGTTCAGTCTGATGCTGGGCTGCGATCTCGTTGTCGCAGCCGAGGGCGGTATCTTTACCCTCGCCTACTGTCATTTGGGCACCAGCCCGGATGGTGGCTCGACCTGGCATTTGCCGCGCACGCTGGGCATGAAGCGGGCCATGGAGATTGCCCTATTGGGCGACCGCTTTGGCCCCGATCAAGCGCTAGCATGGGGCTTGATCAACAAGATCGTTCCCGCTGACGATCTCGACGCCGAGGTCGCCACACTTGCCAACCGCCTCGCCAAGGGGCCGACCCTGGCGTACGGCGAAACTAAGCGCCTGCTGCTCGACAGCACCGATCGTGATCTCTCGAACCAATTACATGCCGAGACGCGCAGCTTCGTCACGTGCGCCATGAGCGACGATTTCCGCAAAGGCGTGACCGCCTTCGTCGACAAACAAAAGCCAGACTTCAAAGGCGAATAGCCTTCATTTAAAGGAACATCCATATGACTGAACAACTTCTAGCGGGCAAAGTTGCCCTGGTGACCGGCTCCGCGCGCAACATCGGGCGCACCACCGCGTTACAATTGGCCGACGCCGGTGCAGCGATCATCGTCAACGCGGTTTCCGATCAGGCCGCCGCCGATGACGTCGCTAAAGAGATTAAAAGCAAAGGCGGCAACGCCATCGCATGCTTGGCCGACGTCACCGATCCGGTCGCCGTCAAAGCCATGGTCGAACGCGCGAAGGCCGAGCTCGGCGGCGTCGACATTTTAGTGCTGAACGCATCGTCACGAGGCCAAGTGCCGTTCTTAGAAATGACCCATGATCAATGGCGTCACGTGATCGATATCACGTTGGATGGCGCATTTTTCTGTGCTCAGGCATGCATCCCGTCGATGCAGGAAAAAGGCTGGGGCCGGATCGTTACGCTGGGCGGCATTTCATGGCACATCGGCACACCAAACCGGGTGCATAACCTGGTTTCCAAATCCGGCCTTGCCGGGCTGACGCGTGGCCTTGCCGTCGAATTCGCAGGCGACGGTATCACGGTCAACTGTGTATCACCGGGCTTTATCGATACCGTCCGCCCGGCCTCCGCCGGTGCACGCCCGGACCGCAAAATCAACGCGCCGATCGCCCGCGAAGGTACGGTCGATGAAATTGCGTCGATGGTGAAATATTTATGCTTACCGGAGTCCGCTTACATCACAGGGCAGATCATGCACGTGAACGGCGGTATGTACCTGGGCGGCAGCTAAGCGTCAGCTGCCAGGGCTCAGCAACTGCTTGAGGATTTCTTCGATCGCGCGCTCGTTGCCGGTCTTGAGATCTTCATCACGCTCATACTTATCGCCAAAGCACGCATCCTGCTGACCGTAACCACGATCAATCGGCGATTGTGCCGGCGATGACGTCGCCTCGTCCGCGCACGCCGGCCCTACCGCGAATACGAGTATGATGCTTAAATAGCAGGCCCGGCCCACGTGGTTTCCTCGTCGAGCGGATACATCGGACGCTTCAGACCCTTCCAATCGAAGTTACCCAGCACAGGTGACGTCAAGCCGGGGCAATCGACCTCGATGACGCGCGCAGGTGTGAAATATTCATCAAAGCCGGCACGGAAATGCCCGCGTGACTTGACGACGACGGTGCGTAAGTCGGCGATGTTCAGACCAAACTGCTCAATCATCGTCGGGTCCGCACACTGCTTGCGATTGGTCGCCACACCGAGCCGTACACCGTCCGCATTCAATAGCGCACATGGCCCAAGATCAATTGCACGTCCATTCAACAACCCCCGTCTACCGACGAATTTGCCATCGGTCAGAACTTCGACCGTCACATCAACGCTGAGCGGCTTGTCGAAGGCGGTTTTTGGCGTTGCATTAAAAGTAGCCTGAAAACGTCCGCCCTTGCCGACCTTATGCGCCTCGGCTGCAACAGCGGGATCGATCAACAAACCGATGAACGCCCCCGTTACGTTCGCCTTGATAAACGCATCTGCGATATAAGTGGTGACGCCGCTGCCGCCGCCGCCCGGGTTATCGGCGACGTCGGCCATGATGTGCGACGGCAAAGAGGCATCACGCCCGGATGCGGCGGCAATTTCGGTCGCACGTGCCAACGGCGTCAGCGCTTTTTTGAAGCGCCCCCTATCCTGCCATGCCAACTTTGCGATGCGCCGCGCCAAGTCAGCACCGGGTCGCGAGTCATTACGTGACGTAACGATGACCGACATACCGCACTTGGCACTGTCTGAATAAATAAACCCTGCCGTCACCGAGACGTTCAGAATATCGTTACCCGACTGAGTCGCAATTTCCTTTTGGCCGTAATTGATCAGATCTGCATAAGGCCCTTCGGCGGTCAGCAACGTTACCGTCGGTGCCGCAATCGGCACTTTGATGAACGACTGGCACGGCTCCATACCGTTCCACATTTCCACCATGATGCGTGCTGCCTCTGCGGCACGCTCGCGCTGGTCGACATGCGGGTTGGTCAAATAGGCGACCAACACGTCGGTGAGTTCTGCCATGTCTTCGGAAACGTTGGCGTGCAGATCAAGCGTTGCGATCAACGGCACGTCGTTGCCAATCAAATCCCGCACCATTTTGTAGAGCTTACCGTCCGGATCGATGTCATCGGTCGCACGCATAGCGCCGTGGCTGACGATGTAGACACCGTCGAGCTTCCCGGCCTCGCGCAGATAGCCTTCCATCAACGATAGCGTCTTTTCGAAAAACAGTTGATCGATTGAACCGCCTGGCTCCGCGTCGGCAACCAAGATCGGCACCAACTCCCAGTCGACATCGAGTTGATCCATTTCGTCGGTAAACCCGTGCACCTCAGCCGGCAATCGGGATGCCTTGGCCGCAAGTTCCGCAGGTATTTCCGGACCCTGCAGATAACAGCGTTTACGGTAGTCTGCTGCCGTTGTGGTCGGCGAGAAACTGTTGCTTTCGAGCATGAAGCCCAGGATAGCGACGCGTTTTTTCATCATGGTGCCTATCAAAAACGAAAAGGGGGCACCCTGCAAGCAAGGTGCCCCCAAAACTTTGTGGATTGTGCCTTAGCGCGAACGCAGGCGCGGATCCAAGGTATCGCGAAGGGCATCCCCAAACAGGTTAAACCCAAACACGGCAAGCGAGATCGCAACGCCCGGCCAGATCGCTACCCAAGGCGCACTTTCCGCATATTCTTCGGCCCCGCCCTGAAGCATCAAGCCCCAAGCCGGCGTCGGCTCTTGTACGCCCATACCGAGGTATGACAGCGAAGCTTCCAACAGGATTGCTTGGCCGACGAAGGCGGTGAACAAGATCAAGAACGGTGCAACCACGTTCGGTGCCATATGACGCAAAATGATACGTGTGTGACCGAAGCCCAAAGCGCGGGCTGCGTCCACATACGGGATCTCACGGATCGCCAACGCGTTCGAGCGCACCACACGGGCACACTGCGGAATGAACGGGATGGTGATTGCGATAATCACGTTCTGCGTTCCAGGACCCAACGTTGCCACAACCGCCATCGCCAAGATGATCAGTGGGAATGCCATGAACACGTCCATGACACGCTGCAGGATCAAGTCGAACAAGCCGCCGAAGTAAGCAGACGCCACGCCCAACACCATGCCGACAACAGCACCGACAGATGCGGCGACGAAGCCGACCAGCAATGCCGTCCGGGCGCCGTACAAGATCCGGGTAAAGATATCACGGCCGAACTGGTCCGTCCCCATCAGGTACTCAAGGTTTGGTGCCGTCAGCATGCTAGCGAAATCGTTGTATTCTGGATGATACGGCGTCAGCCACGGCGCAAAAATCGCCGCAATAATCATCAAGATCACGACGGCCAGACCTGCGACACCCACCGGCTGCTTGCGCGCCATTTTAACGATGGCCTCACCGATCGACGGCTTCGCATCGAGGTCTTCGATCTGTGATTCGAGACTAGATTCACTCGTCGTTGTCATTATCGTTCACCCTTAACTGTAGCGAATACGCGGGTCGAGCCACGCGTAACAAAGGTCGATCACGAAGTTTGTCACCACGAAGATCAGCACCACCAACATCACCAAGGCTTGTGTCATGGCGTAATCGTGGTTGTTCACGCTTTCAACGAACAACTTACCGAGACCGTTCAGGTTGAACACCTGTTCCGTCACGACCAAGCCGCCCATCAAAAACGCAAACTCAATACCGATGATGGTCACAACCGGCAGCATAGCGTTTTTCAACGCATGCCGGTTGATCACGATCTTTTCGACCAAGCCTTTGGCACGTGCGGTGCGGATGTAGTCTTCGCGCAACACTTCAAGCAATGCTGATCGCGTCATCCGGGTTGCAACGGCAGAATACCGGTAGCCGGTGGCTACCGCAGGCCAGATCAACTGTGAGATGTTATGAACCGGATCGACCCAAATTGGCCTGTATTCAATTGGCGGCATCCATGGGACGCCGGTCATCCAGTTGGTAAAGATCAACAAACCGAGGATGATCATGATACCAAACCAGAAGGACGGTATCGCGATACCAGCGATTGAAAAAGTTCGAACTGCATAATCGAGCCACGTATCCTGATAGATCGCAGAAATCGCCCCCAACGGAATGGCAATTATGATCGCGACGATCGTCGCCATGATGGCAACCTGCAGCGACAGCTCAAATCTGAGGCCGACTTCTTCGATGATCGGGTTGCCCGTCCACATTGATTCACCAAAATCGAATGTGAAGAAGCCAATCATGAAATCAGCAAACTGAATGAATATCGGCCGGTCAATCCCGAGCTGTGTGCGGCAGACATCAATTTGCTCCTGATCGACATACAAACCGGTGCCGGCGAAACGCAGTTCGCAAACATCACCCGGAATTAGTCGCATCAGAAAGAACACGAGAATGCCCGCACCGATCAATGTCGGTATCATAAGAGCAATACGTTTAAGAATGTACTTTGACATGGATCGCCAACCGTTCCCTGTGGTGCGTTAAGTTCTTGTTATTGACCAGATGACCTGCCCACCGCACTTGGCGATGGGCAGGTTCCGGCAAATCGCTTAAGCGATTTTTACTTGTCCAGCCAGATTTGGTCGAGGTGCTGAGCCAAGTAGTGCGATGGTGCAATCTTCCACCCCTTCACGTAGGAACGGTATGGATTGATCTTGTACCACCACAACGTAATGATACCGCTTGCCTCTTCGCTGAGTGCACGCGTTTCGTATTCACGGACGAGTTCACGCAGTTTGGCTGCATCGCCCTCTTGTTCGATCTTTGCGTAGATCGCCTCAAGTTTCGGATCCTCGAAGTTTGCATAGTTGTTACCAGCAGAACCCAAGAACTTCGTCATATCAGCAATCGGGTTGATCACAGACTGACAGTTAAAGTCGGCCGAAACGTCGAAGTCTTTCTTTTTACGAAGCGTGTCGTAGAAAGGACCCGACGGCTGCACGCGCTGTGCAGTATCGACGCCAATTTTACGCCACTGATCGACGAGCCAGGTGCCAACAACCTTGTAAGGTTGATCAACGCCACGGTTCGAGAAATCGACCTTAAGATCCGATTGCCCTGCATCAGCTAGCAACTTTTTAGCTTCTGCACGAGCGGCTTCGATATCTTCGCCATACCCCTTAAGCTTGACCAATTCTTCTTTGGTCGCTGCCAACGGGTGACTCGGGAACATAACGCCACCGACCGTTTTCACGATAGCGATCTGCGACAGGTACTTAGACCCGCCCCAACGATCGACACCGAGGGTCAATGCCTGACGTACACGTTTGTCAGCCATCGACTCACGCTGCTGGTTCGGCGTTGCAAGAAGCACGCAGTTCCAGTCGCTCTCTTGGACCGTGATTTTATCACCCAGCGCTTTAACAAGGTCGTCACGCGCTTTCGGTGGGAAGCCACGGAATTCGATCGCTGCCCGGTCGCCACGAATGGCCTGAAGGCGAACCGCCATCTTCGGTGCCGCAATGGCTTTAAAGCCGTCTAGGTAAGGACGACCTTCGAAGTGGTAGCCTGCATACTTCTTGCCTTCGACAAATGCACCCGGCTGCGACTGCACGAACGTGAACGGACCCGTGCCGTTTACGTTGGACTTGTGCCACTCATAACCGTGCTCATCCAAATCCTTCTTCGCGTAAACGAAGTTGAACGGCGTTGCCAAAGCAGGAATGAACGATGCCGTTGGGAACTTCAAATTGAAGACAACGGTATGATCGTCAGGTGTGTCGACGGACGTTACCGCACGGAAAAACGCTTTACGTGCTGACGGAACACCTTCCGGCGGAAAGATGATCTTATCCATCGTTGCCTTGATGTCAGCCGACGTTAGCGGCGTGCCATCATGGAATTTAACACCTTTACGAAGTTTGAAGGTGTAGGTCTTGCCGTCATTGGTCGGTGTCGGAACGGCACCTTCACAAAGGTCACACTCGAAATCCGTCGGATCTGACGGGTTTTGAGGGTTAACGCGGATCAGCAGGCTGTAGAACGGCCGGATCGGGTGGATCATGCCGAACGTCGTCTCTTGGTGACCGTCAAATGACGGAATGTTAGAGCCGACAACGAAGTTCAGAATACCACCGGATTTGGGGGTTTCTGCCTTCGCGGCGCCCGCACCCGTCATTAGGCCAAAGCCTACTGCGGCAGCGAGAGCAAGTCTCCCAGTTTGTTTGAGCATTAAATGTCTCCTTCCCTGAAGTGAAGAGTTGTCGACGAGGTGAGTCCTCGTCATGGTGATGCACCGTGCCCGCAGTGCGATCACACCTCTGTACAGGCCACCCAGTGGCCCGGTTTAATTTCCCGTAACGTCGGGATTTGTTTTTTGCAGTTATCGACTGCACTTGGACACCGGGGATGAAAAACGCATCCCGACGGTGGATTAATGGGGCTCGGAATTTCGCCCTTAATGATCTCATGCTGCCGCGTTTTCTCGATCGTTGGATCAGGGATTGGCACGGCGTTGAGCAGCAACCGTGTATACGGGTGCATTGGATTTTCGAACAACTCGTCGCCATCGGCCAGCTCGACCAGGTTGCCGAGATACATCACGGCAACGCGGTGACAGATGTGGCGAACGACGCTGAGGTCGTGCGAAATAAACAGATACGTCAGATCGAATTCATCACGCAAGTCTTCAAGCAGGTTGATCACCTGCGCCTGAATGGACACGTCGAGCGCGGACACCGCCTCGTCACAAATGATGAATTCGGGGTCCATCGCCAAGGCCCGCGCGATACCGACGCGCTGACGCTGACCACCCGACATTTCGTGCGGATAGCGGTCCGCAAACGCAGATGCCAGACCACACACATTCAAAAGATGGCGCACCCGGGTTTGCCGGTCAGCCTCATTTGCAATGATGTTATGGACACGCATCGGCTCGGCAAGAATTTCGCCGACCTTCATACGTGGGTTCAACGAGCTGTATGGGTCTTGGAAAATCACTTGGATTTTCTTGCGGACATCGATCATCTCTTTCGAGTTGAGCTTGGTGATATCCACACCGCCAAACATGATCTCGCCAGCCGTCGGCTTTTCCAATTGCAGGATACAGCGACCAGTGGTCGTCTTGCCGCAGCCGGATTCGCCGACCACGCCTAAGGTTTCACCCCGGAACACCTGAAAGCTGACGCCATCAACGGCCTTCACATGGGCCACCACGCGTGGGAAGAATACACCGTCGGTAACCGGGAAGTGCATCTTCAGATCGCGAACATCGACGAGCACCTCTTCAAAACCCTCAGAGCTGCCGGTCCGCGTATTGCGCCGGGTTGTCATTGCTTCACTCATTTTGCTAACGCCTTCACTTCCCGATCGAGGTTATTTTTCTCAAAGCAGGCCGAGGTATGGTTCGGCGACACTTCCTCAAGAGCCGGAAAGCTCTTTGCGCATTCGTCCGTCGCAAAACGGCAACGCGGGCGGAACGAGCATCCAGCATCCAATTTTGTGAGATCAGGTGGCTGGCCATCGACAGGGTCAAGCTTTGCAGACCGCTGCACATCCATACGCGGCACCGACTTTAGAAGTGCGAGCGTATAAGGGTGACGCGGATTGTGATAAATTTCCTGAGCAGAACCCGATTCAATGATTCGGCCCGCATACATCACGTTCACCCGGTCCGCGTAACGCGCGACCACACCTAAGTTGTGGGTAATGATGATCATCGCCACGTTCATTTCGCGGGTCAGGTTCTTCATCAGTTCAAGGATCTGCGCTTGGATCGTCACGTCGAGCGCGGTCGTCGGTTCGTCGGCAATGATAAGCTTCGGATCACAGGCCAACGCCATAGCGATCACGACGCGCTGCCGCATCCCACCCGATAAATGATGTGGATACTGTGCCAAGCGACGATCAGGCTCAGAGATACCGACCATGCCCAAAAGCTTCACGGCTTTCGCCATCGCTTCTTCCTCGGTCATATCGAGGTGAGCCAACATCGGTTCGGTAATTTGCATACCGATGGTCAACACCGGGTTCAACGACGTCATCGGTTCTTGGAAGATCATGCCGATATCGCGACCACGAATGTCACGCATCTCATCTTCGCTAAGATCCAACAGTTCTTTACCGTCGAACATGATGCTGCCGCCGACAATCTTGCCAGGCGGCCACGGAATTAGTCGCATAATGGTCATCGCGGTCACGGATTTACCGGACCCCGACTCACCAACAACAGCGACGGTTTCACCCTGTTCGACAGTGTATGAAACACCGTCAACAGCTTTAACGATCCCAGCAGACGTAAAAAAATGAGTCTGGAGATCTTTTATTTCCAGAAGCGCCACGTTTCCTCCCAAGGTATTCAAACTTTTTTGTTATTGAGTGCGAACCTAAATGCGTCGACGAATGCTGTCAATTGATATCACTGTCTCATTTTCTCATAAAATACATACCGCTTTATTATGCTGCCGTTGCGAAGGTGCATATTCCCCGAATACTCTTTGACTCTCCTCATGCCAACAACTTGCTCAACGAAAAATGTTATTTCACGGTGCACCGCACAACATGATGTGACTTGCTCGAAACCTGTGCGATCAGCATATTGCCCACACATTTCGTCTATCAAACTTTCAAAAATTTGTGGGAAAAGGAGAATCCATTATGGCATCCGATCAGTACGAGCGCGGCCTAAAATGTCGCAAAGAGGTCCTTGGCGACGCCTACGTCGAAGCATCCTTAAACAAGGCCGATGACTTCAACCGCGACTTCCAGGAAATGGTCACCGAGTATTGCTGGGGTGGCACCTGGGGTCGGGGCGTATTGTCGAAGCGTGATCGCTCGATCCTCAACCTCGGCATGCTCGCCGGATTGGGTAAAAGCCACGAGTTCAAACTGCATTTTAAAGGTGCTATCACCAACGGCTTGTCGATGGAAGACCTGCGGGAAATCCTGATTCAGATCGGCGTGTATTGCGGCATCCCTGCCGGGATCGAAGCGTATCGCTTGGCGCGCGAAGTACTGGAAGCCGAAGGCATTGATGTCGCCCACATGGACCAAGGTAAATAATCATGACTGCTTCACCCAACGTTATTGGATTCGTCGGCCTCGGCCAAATGGGGGGCCCCATGGCCGCCAACATCGCGAAAAGCGGCGCCGAGATCATCGTCTATGACAAGGCCGGCACGTCTGAGCGCGCACCGGAAGGCGCCAAGCTCGCGAACTCGTTCGCCGATGTGCTGAGCATGGCCGACACGGTGTTTTTATCGGTGCCAGATGGCCCCGTCTCGATCGCACTTGCCAAGGAAATCGCCGCGACCGACGGCCGTCGTGCCCAGGTTATCGTCGATCTTTCCACCATCGGCCCGGAAGCGGCACGTGAAGCAGACGGTATTTTGAAAGCCGCCGGCGTCACCTATATTGACGCCCCCGTATCCGGTGGCCAAGCCGGTGCAAAGGCTGGCACCATCACCGTGATGTGGGGCGGTCCGAGGGCCGTTATGGACGCGCACACGGATGTGTTGGCGTCGTTCTCGAAGAACGCGTTTCACTGCGGCGAAACGCCAGGCCAAGGTCAGTCTGTAAAAGTCCTGAACAACTTCCTGTCTGCCATCGCGATGACCGCGACGTCAGAAGCCGTGCTTTACGGTCTTTCGCAAGGCGTCGACATGAAGACGATCTTGGATGTGGTGAACGTGTCGACCGGTCAAAATACCGCGACCATCGACAAGTTTCCAAAACGCATCATGACCGAGAGCTTCGATGCAGGCTTCAAGACCAAGTTGTTGACCAAGGACGTCAATCTGTTCTTGAAAAACGCCAAAGCCGCTGGAACGCCGCTGACCCTCGCCGCCACACTGGCTGCGATTTGGAACGGCTGCGACGCCGCACTTCCCGACAGCGACTTCACGCGGGTTTACGAATTCGTCCGCGACAAAGGCTGAGTAAAGCGATCACGAAAATCCCGGATATGGCCTAAGGCCATTCCGGGAAGTCGCCTAACGGGTATCAAAAACTTGCGGTTTCCCAGGTGCGTCAGCGACCCGGGACCGTAGAGCGCCACAGCTACCTCAATACCCCTCATCGCGCAGCGGAAACGCCGACAGTGCGTGCGGGGCGTTCACAGCATCCGGCTCGGATATAATGTGCTTGGCTTCAAGACCATCATAACCGGTGACGCCGAGCAGTCCTAAGACCGACTGCACCTCAAGCTCCAACAGTTCCAACATGCGGACCACGCCGGCGGTGCCGGCAGCCGCATAAGCAAGGCCCTGCAAACGCCCGATGCCGACGGCGTCTGCGCCCAGGATCATCGCTTTAACGACATCAGCGCCACGCATAATGCCCCCGTCCAACACGACCTTGGCGCGGCCATCAACGGCCTGCACTACTTCGGGCAGTACGTCGATACCCCCACGCCCATGATCCAGCTGTCGACCGCCGTGGTTCGACACATAGATCACGTCACAGCCCTCTTTAACCGCGATCTCGGCATCTTCGGCGGTGGCGATACCTTTGAGCATCAGCGGTGTGTCGAACTTATCGCGGACCCGCTTGAAATCATCCCAATTGAACGAACGTTGGAATTCCTCGCCCTGCGCCTGGGTTTGACGGGCAACCGAAATAAAGCCCTTCGCCTTGTCCCGTTCACGTCGACCGTAGTAGTCCAAATCGATAGTGAAACAGAACCCGAGGTAGCCGTTGTCCATGGCACGTTTAATATGGTCGTCGACCCAGTCCGCATCGCCGCGCACATAAAGCTGAAAGATTCGATGCGCATCCGGTGCCGCCTGGGCAACCGCTTCAAGGCCGGGCTTGCAGACCGAGCTCAGCATATGCATGACACCGAATTCACCAGCGGCCTTGGAAACGCCTGAACCACCCTCTTCGTAAAACTGCTGCAACGAGCCGATCGGCGCCAAGATGATCGGCAACCGAAGGTCGCGCCCTAAAAAAGACGTACCGGCACTGAGGCCGTTGACGTCACGCATCACGCGCGGACGAAAAGCCAGTCGATCAAGCGCGAGCCGGTTGCGTTTTTGCGTGGTCTCGGTCTCGGCGCCGCCAATCAGGTAATCCCAGGCACCATCATCCAAGTTGGCGCGCGCCGCATCGACGAATTGATGCAATACCTGAAACCGGACTTCGATATCATTCACTTGTGCGTTTTTATCAGCCATTTTCTCGCCCCCCTTAACTGTGCATCGGTTTTTGACAGACGATCACACCATCGATGTCTGCATAGATATAGTCACCCGGGTTTATCACCACCCCACCGAATCGGAGCATCACATCCGGGATACCTTCTGCGTTGCGATGCGGCGGCACCGGCGTCGAACACAACGCTTTCACGCCAAAATCCAGTTCCATGATTTCATGAACGTCACGCACGGCCCCGTTATAGATGATGCCTTCCCAGCCCAGCTTGCAGGCGTCCTCGGCAATATTACCGCCGGTCAGCGCATGCCGTTGCGAACCACGCCCGTCGACAACCAAGACTTTCCCCTCGCCGCCGCGCTTCAAGACATCCATCAAACCCTTGTTGGTTTCGTAAGTCGAGAACGTCACCGCCTCGCCATGGAAACAACGGCGCTTGGCAAAATCATGGAACGTCAGTTCGACAACCTGCACGTTTGGGTCAATATCACAGATGTCCGCAGCGCGGACGATAGCTTGGTTCGACATGGATGAACTCCCGAGATGTATTCAGAATTTATTCTTATGAATTGCAGAGCAAACATTAAGGGGTCTTGGGCTAACGGTCCATCGCCGTTACACTGCATCAAATCATTTTTTCAAACAGGAGAGACCCGTGAGCAAGTTTGCCATTTTCGTCACCGTCAAAATCAAAGAAGACCGGATTGAGGATTTCCTCGCCCAAGCCTACGCCAACGCAACGGCAGCCGTACGGGACGAACCGAACTGCCACCAGTTCCGCATCATGCAAAATGCCGACGATCCGTCGACGATCCATTTCTATGAAGTCTATACCGAAGCCGGCAGCCTCGATCACCACCGCGAGACCGTCCACTACAAAGCCTACGACGCCGCCGTCGGCGACATGATCTTGGAAAAATCCATCGTCAAATCGAACGTGCTGCAGTAGTCAGCTTTTATCGGTGCGCTCTTTAAAGCTCGTGCCGATAATGATGACACCGATCAGCATAATCGCGCCCATAGCCAGCCAGCCTAGGCCGTAGTCGTTGCCGCTATGGTCTAGAACCAGGCCGAACAGCGGTGGTCCGACGGTGCCGCCGACGGACCACGCGAGTGCGTTGTAGCCGATGGCGGAGCCAACGAGGCTTGAAGGCACGCTTTCTGCGGTCATGGACAAAATCAGCGCAGCATAGGCGGCCAAGGTGCCGCCCATAATGGCGGCGAGCGCCAACAAGGCCCAATGCGGCCAGCCCGGGGCGACAAAATAGGCGACAGCGCAAGATCCGACGCCGGCCAACACCACGGCAATGACGATCCCCTTGCGGCGGGCACCGAACACGCGATCCGATAAATACGTGTAGCCGACACGACCGAACGCGCATGCGGTCTGTGCCACGGCCACACCCGTTGCGGCCAGCGGTTGGCTGGCACCTGCAGCATCGCGCAAGAACAGGGCAAGGTACGTAAACAGGCTCGATTGCCCGGTGTTGAACATCACGCACGAGGCGCAGATGGCGTTCATGTTGCGGTTCGTCATGACCGTCTTGAGGTCACCCAAAATCGCCACCAAGCCGCCTACACGATGTACCGGCTTACGGGTCAGCGGCAAGCAAAGCATGGCGACGGCAAATGTAATCCCGGCAGCCGTCCACATAACAATCCGCCAATCCATGTACGCTGCCATCACGCCACCGCCGGCGCCCAACACACCGCCCAACGGCACGCCCAACTGCTTGAGACCCATCGCTGTGCCGCGCCATTGGGCAGGGAACCAGCGCACCACGCCTTTGGCGGTGGCCGGATTGACGAACGAATAGCCGAGCCCCATTAAAAACGCGGCGGCGAGTGCTTGATAAAAGCCGACCGAGAGAGCGAACAACACAGCCCCCGTCGACGACATCATGGTGGCGCCGAACAGCGTCCAGCCGACGCCCATCCGGTCCGTGATCGAGCCGCTGGGCAGCGCCGAAAACAATTGCGCACCGAACACGGCAGACATGAAAAATCCAAATTCTGCCGCAGTAATGCCGAGGTCACCGCGGATTACCGGCCCCATCGCCATCACCGACAGGTAACACGCAGTCCCCACCGTATGGACCATAGTCAACAAAGCAATTCGACCCCGCCACGGGTTAAAACCTTGCGGCAGCGGTGCTGCGGATTCGGGTGCTGGCGTCCCTTCGTCAGTCATCGCGCCCTGCCCGCTCGGTAAACATAAAGATGATCATCAAGGTGCCGACGGCGACGACCGCGCCCGTCGCAAGCCATGCCACCTCGAACCCGCCCAAGTGGTCAACGATATATCCGAACATCACCGGTCCCAACATGCCACCGATATGCACACCGACCATGTTGACGCCGATCGCGGAACCTGCGAGGCGCGGCTCCACCGCTTCGACGACGATGGCTTGCGCGACAGGTGCAAACGACGCAATCGTGATCCCAAGCGCCACCGTTAACCCAAGCCCCACCGTCATCGCGAAACCGGATATGGCACCGGCACCCACCAACGCCATCAGCCCCAAAAACACCGCCGCCGTGCCGCACAGCCAGGACATCAACACAGCGCGCCTGCCGTTATAAAACCGGTCAGACACCACGCCCCAGCCGATCCTGGCCCCAGCGCTGACGACCTGGGCCAGACCGATGGCAAAGCCAGCCATTTCCTGACTGGCCTTGGCAGCGCCGGTCAGAAACAATGTCAAAAAGCCGAAAAAATTGGTTTGGCCGACGTTCAGCATCCCGTTGGCAATGGCGTAGACATTAAAGTTGGTGTCTTTCAGGACATCCCCCAAATTGGCGACGATGCTTTTGCGCTGATCTGCCGGAAGCGGCACATGAAAGCGCATCAAGCCCAGACAAAAAATCCCGTTAAGTACGATCAAGCCTGCCACACCCCACATAATCGAATGCCATGGTACCGTCGCCGCCAGCACGCCGTTGCCCGCCGCAATCACGCCGCCCAACGGCACGCCCACTTGCTTCAAGCCCATCGCCGTGCCGCGTCTCGCGCGGGGAAACCAATCCAGTACGCCTCGGGCGGTCGACGGGTTGTTCATGGAATAGCCGATGCCCATTAGGAACATCGCACCCAGGCATTGCAGGTAGCCGTCAGCCAACGCCAAAGTCACGGCAGCGATACACATCAGCACATGCGCGATCACCAGCGAACGTCCAACGCCATAGCGATCCGTGATCGCCCCTGCCGGCATTGAGCCCAGCGCCTGCGCACCGTAATAGACAGACACAAAGGCACCGAATTCGGCTGCGCCCAACGACAAGTCCGCCGAAATCACGGGCGCCATCGCCATCACCGAGACAATGTTCACGGTGCCTACGACATGTGCAAAAATCAACGCCGGCAGCCGACTGATCCAAGGATTGCCGCCGACCACAGGTGCATTCAAGATTGCAGTGCCCTTCCGTCCATATCATCTGCCACATGACCCAGGTGATGCATCGCGGTCGGAGCGATATCGATAACCGAAGTTGCAGAATCTATGGTCAGGCCCGGCGCGAAGCCGGCGCCCGCGCAAATCAAAAATGGACTTTGCTCGTACCGCCCGAGCCCGCCGTGCTGACCACAACCGACATTATTGGCAATTTTCAGATCGCCTTGAAAAGCGATCGCCGTGCCGGGCATACCGGCTTCGCTTAGATCTTCATTGGCGTGACCAAGAACGACAAGATCGATGCCGCCTTCCGGATCCAGTCCGAGCGCCGCGATATCTTCACCAACAACGACCCTCGCGATCCGGGGATCGTTTTGGAGATGCTCAGCGATGGCGTCCCGGCGCGATTTTGCATCCGCCGATAAATAGATTGTGGCACTTGTGCCCTGCGGGGCAATCGCAACGTCGGGTGAACCTTTAGCATCTTTCAAGCCCGCCGCGACCAGGATGTCTTCGAGGTCGACGATCTCACCAATGGTTTCATGGCCGTGATCCGACGCGCAGATCAACAACACGTCGCCCGAATCAATGTCGTGACGAATATTGTCATAGACGCGGCCCGCTTGCGCATCCGCAGCGCGCACCACATCCAAATGTGCCGGCGAGCCCAATGCGACTTCATGCTGGGTGTGATCGGGTTCGCACTGCCACAACAACGCCAAGGCGGGTTTGCGATCATGCAGGACTTCATCGATAAAGCGCGCTGTCAGGGCTGCGTCACCCGTCGCGTCGTGGCTCGCCCCATGTGGGGCAAGTGTTGTCCGCCCCGGCCCGAACGCCAAATCACGATGGACCAAATGTCCATGCCCGTCCGGGTCTAGAAATAATGCTGCGCCCGGCGATGCGTTGCCATAAATCACCGCGCCGCCATGATCACGCAGCCGTTCCGACATCGTCGGCGATTTGAGCGTACGGCCCAAAGCTTGATGCATTTTGTCGCGAAAGCCCGGCGGGCCGACGCTGAACACCTCCAAGCCGTTGCCCATATCCAGCGCCACCGCGTTGCCTTCGAGCCCGTTCCGCCCGGGCTTGCAGCCGGTCGCGATGGCAGCCGCCGTGGTTCGCGTGGTCGAGGGAAAGACACCGCCGTGGGCTTGGAAATGTGTACCGGCTTTGGCGATCCGGATCAGGTTGGGGGTAATTTCCGGTGTCACCATATCGGCGCGGAGCCCGTCACAAATGACGATCACAACACGTTTCATCGCTTACGCTCCTAAAGGCCTAACCACATGGTCACGGATATACGACCAACCCATCAACGGCGACGACACCCTTCCCTTCGGCGCCAACGATCAGCGGATTGATCTCAGCCTCGGCAGGTGCTTGTGCCACCATTGCGAGCCCCGAGATCGCCACCAGCGCATCAGCCAGCGCAACCATATCCCCCTTCGGCAGGTTCCGATAGCCACGCAGCGGCGCAAGTCCTTTGACCTCAGCGATCATGTCTTCGGCCTGGGCACGGTCAATGGGGGCCGCGCGGATTGCGCTGTCGCCATATACCTCGGCCAGAATGCCGCCAGGCGCCAAGACCACAACCGGGCCAACTTGTGGGTCCATACGAAAACCGATCAGCACTTCGCCGACGCCTTTGACCATTTCTTCGACCAAAAACCGATCCAGCTTCAGATCCGGCTGGTGCGCGGCAACGTTACTCTTAATATCTGTGACCGCACGAATCAGGTCTTCGGCCGACGTCACACCCAACTGCACCGCACCGGCTTCGGTTTTGTGCGGCAGTTCGGCGGACAGCGCTTTCACGGCCAACGGAAAGTCCAGACCGGAGACTGCCTCGCCATCGCCGATCACCACATACTTTGCGACATGTATTCCAAGGCTGTCGAACAAGGCCAGCGACGCTGCTTCGTCCAGCGTACCGGACACGGCGCTGTCTGCGGCTTGAGGGTCTGCAACTTGTGCTGCCAAACCCATTTGCGTCGGGGCTTCCCACGCAAAAAACGCGCGCATGGCATCGGCGCAGGCTTCGGGCGTACGGAACGCGGCAATACCGGCATCGGCCAACAACTTTAATGAGGCATCGGCTTGCGGCACCATGAAGGCTGCGACAGGCTTATGCGCGTTCGATGCCGTCGCGACAATCGGCGCCACGGCGAGCTCAGGATGAAACTGCGCCGACGAGCCGACGACACAGACCACCGCGTCACACGCGTCACTATCCAACAACGCTTGCAGCGCCGCGCCGTAGACCCCGTCACGGGTACCGGCCATGGTCAGGTCGATCAGCGGACCATGACCAATGGTCAGATCAAATTCTGCGAGCCGCGCATGCACGGCATCCGGTGCCGGAATCACGTCGAGACCGACGGTGCCCAAACGATCCACGACCGTCGATGCGCCGCCGCCTGTGGTCGTCATCACACCGACCTTCCGGCCTTTCGGCGGGCGTTGACCAATTAACAGCGGCGGCATTTCGAACAAGGCTTCTAAGGTTTCGATCCGCACGATGCCGTGCGCGCGGAAAAACGCATCGACCGCTTTGTCTTCACCGGCAAGCGCCCCCGAGTGGGATAACGCCACCGCTTGGCCGGCTTGCGAACGGCCAAGTTTATAGGCGATCACCGGCTTGCCGGCGTCGTACGCACGTCGCGCCGCTCGAGCCAGCTTGGGCGCGTCGCGGAGTGCTTCGAGGAACAATAGGATCGCGTCGGTTTTCGGATCATCGACCAACACGTCGACCAATTCACCAACCCCGACATCGGCCTCGTTACCGACCGACAGCATGCTGGAAAAACCGATGCCCCTGGCCG
>JAFMCK010000279.1 GCA_017857825.1 Rhodospirillales bacterium | reverse complement strand
ACCGGCACGCAAGCACGGTCAAAGGCAATGGCGGCGATGGCGGCTGCGGTATATGGGCCGATACCGGGCAGCGCACGAAGCCCGTCTTCGGTATCTGGAAATGTCCCGCCATGATCTTGAGCGACAACGCCGGCGCATTTATGAAGGTTCCGTGCCCGTGCGTAATACCCCAGGCCCTGCCACGCTACCAAGACATCGTCCAAAGACGCCGCCGCCAGGTCTTCAACGCCGGGCCAACGTGCCTTAAAATTGCCGAAATAGGGGCCCACCGTCGCTACCGTGGTTTGCTGCAGCATGATTTCCGAGAGCCAAACCGCATACGGGTCGGCCTGTTCGCCGGGTGCCGCACGCCACGGCAGCGTGCGTTGATGGCGGTCGTACCAAGCCAGTAGATCGCCGCGAACCGTTTTGATATTCGGTAACTTTTTGGAGCCCGTACGCGGCATGAAAACGTTCCTCAATGAGCCAGACCGAAACACTTCACAACAGCGCGAGCCGTCATGCTCTACGCTTGCTCGGGCATGGCGCGCACCCTACCATCCCCTGCACGCCGCTCAAGATGTGCGAACCGATTAAAAGTGATTGAATGCGCGATGGCCAAATCCACTGCCCCCACACAGTCAGAGACACCTGAGGCTGCGGCGACGCATGTACGCAAAGCGCGTGCGCAATCCTTAAGCCGCGCCGTCGCCGGCCTGGCCCGACGCACGTTGGATAAACGCGGTTTCGTCGACGCCGCAATCGTCAATGAATGGCCCAGCATCGCCGGCGAGTTGATTGGCCGCCACAGTGTGCCCGACCGCATCGCCTTTTCCCGCGACCGTTCACAGCCCGGTGTTTTATATCTGGTGCTGTCGAACGGGGCATTGGCCACCGAAGTCATCCATTTCGAACCGGTCTTGCTGGAGCGGATCAATCGTTACTTCGGTTTTCGTGCCGTCGGCAGCCTGAAAATTATCCATGGACCGCTACCGGCACCCCGCAAAGAAAAACGCAAACCTCTGCCGCCTCTAAAAGCCGAGGCCCGCGCCGAGATTGAAAAAAGTCTGACCGCTATTGATGACGACGATATCAAGGACGCACTGGACCGGCTTGGCAGTCATGTATCCAGGCGGCGTGCAGTCGACGACTGAGCTGCCTATATAGTATTTCAATGATCAATTCTGGAGCTTTCGACATGCAGATCACGCGCCGCACGACTTTGTCTTTGGGTCTCGCTATGGGCCTTACCTTCGGACTCTTTGGGATCATAACCCCGACACCCGCCGTCGCCAAAATCGCCACCCTCGAAGAGGCGACGACGGAACTGGTGTTCGGCAAGGACGACGCGCCATTGGAAATCATCGAATACGCGTCTTTGTCCTGCCCGGCGTGCCGACATTTTCACGAGACCGTGTATCCGCAACTCAAGACGGAATACATCGACACCGGCAAAGTGCGCTTTATCTTTCGGGACTTTCCGACCAACACCCCGGGCTTAGCGGCGGCGATGATCGCACGCTGCGCCGGCCCGGACCGTCACGCCGGCATGGTCGATATGTTCTTCGACACCCAGCCACAATGGGGCCGCGCTGAAAACCCGATGCAGGCGCTCGGTATGATCGCGCGCATGGGCGGTGTCGGGCCGACCGAGGTCGATGAATGCCTGAAGGACACAGCGCTGATGAACGCGATCCAGGAAAAAGCCCGCAACGCCAACGAAAACGACGGCGTTAACGCAACCCCGACCGTGTTCGTTGCCGGCGAAAAGGTCGAACATGCGCTGGAGTGGGAAAAACTGAAAGAAGTCATCGACGCCGCTTTGGCGAAGGTGCAGTAGCACGGCTGACACTTTAAGAACCCGGATAACGCCTTCGGCGTTTCCGGGAACTTGCCTTTTTAATTCATGAAAAACAGCCCGCAACTTCCCAGACGCGCGGTGATCCGGGATCTTTGCAAACCGGCCGCAAGTTATCCCCAGATTGGCGCATAAAATGAGTCGACTTTGCCCGAATCGCGCCCGTATAGTCCCCAACATATTGTGCGGATATGCGAAATAAACGCCATATCTGTATATATTTGGGGTATACTGCGGTCTTGCGACTAAGACCAACGTCGTAGGCGACTGGGAGACAAGACGACCTTGCTGCACTTTAAAAAGCTGCGCCTCAGTGGATTTAAGTCCTTTGTCGAGCCGACTTCGCTCGAGATCGACAAGGGCCTGACCGGCATTGTCGGCCCCAACGGCTGCGGCAAATCCAACTTGGTTGAAGCCCTGAAGTGGGTGATGGGCGAGACCTCGGCCAAGCAGATGCGCGGCGGCGAGATGGATGACGTGATCTTTTCCGGCACTGACAAGCGCCCGGCGCGCAATGTCGCCGAAGTCGTGCTGACCCTCGACAACATCGGCAAGAACGCCCCCGCGCAATTCAACGAAGCCGAAGACCTGGAAATCGCCCGAAAGATCGAACGCGAAAAAGGCTCGCTGTATCGCATCAACGGCGCGGATGTACGTGCCCGTGACGTGCAGTTGCTGTTTGCTGACCAGGCCACCGGGTCCCGCTCAACCGCACTCGTCAGCCAAGGCAAAATCGGTGCCGTGATTGCCGCCAAGCCAACCGAGCGGCGCTCCCTGCTCGAGGAAGCGGCCGGTATCCGGGGCCTGCATTCCCGCCGTCACGAGGCAGAACTTAGGCTGCGCGGCGCAGAGACCAACCTTGAACGTTTGGACGACATCCTCGTCACCCTAGAAGCGCAGATGAACGGGCTGAAAAAGCAGGCCCGCCAAGCGACCCGCTATCGTAATTTGTCAGACCTGATCCGCACCGCCGACGCGACGCTGTTTTATCTGCGTTGGACGGCGGCCGAGCGAGACATGGACGCGTTTCGCATTGAGCTCTCCGAGATCGAGGCCGAGGTCAACCGGCTCGCCGTGGTGGTTGCCGCCGCCGGCACCGAACAAGCCGAAGCGGCAGCCGATATCCCGGCGCTGCGCGAAGCCGAAGCCGCCGCCGCTGCCGTGCTGCAACGCTTGATCATTGCGCGCGACGGCTTGGACGAAGAAGAAGCCCGCATCGAAGCGCAAGCCAACGAAACCCAGCGCCGCATCGAAGAGACCGTCGCCGACATCACCCGCGAGCAATCGCTGATTTCGGACGCCGAGGCCGCGCACACGCGGTTGACCGAAGAGCGCACCGGCATTGATGCCGCGCGCAGTGGTGAAGATGAAACCCGTGCCGAGGCAAAACAGGCGCTTGAAGCTGCCGGTGAAGCTGTCGGTGCCCACGAAGGCACGCTGGGGGAATTGACGCAGCGGGTCGCAGAAAGTGAAGCGCGGCAGAATTCCTTGGCCCGGCGCACCGACGAATTACAGACCCGCTCCGCCCGCCTACAGGCCCGCAAAGCGGAACTGAGCGACGAGAAACAAAAGCTCGAAGCCGACGCACCGGAAGCTGAAGCCTTATCTGATGCCGAGCGTGATCTCGCACGCCGTCAGACCGACGTCGCCGATGCGACGGTGATGCTGCAAGACGCCGAAACCGCCCGCCAAGCCGGCGAGCGCACCCGCGAGGCCGCCCGTCAAACTCTCAACGAAGCCCGCGACGCAGCGACCAAGCTGCAGGCAGAGCGGACCGCGCTGAGCCAGCGTTTGGATACTGGCGATCCGGACATGTTCCCGCCGCTGATCGATGCGCTGAACGTAGATCCCGGCTTGGAATCGGCTTTGGGCGTCGCACTTGGCGATGAAATCGAAGCGCCGATTGACGAAGCGGCCCCGATTCACTGGCGCGCCCTGCCGCCGCTGACCGACGCCCCGTCCCTGCCTGCCGGCGCGACGCCGCTGAGCCAATGGGTGCAGGCGCCGCCGGCCCTCGCGCGTCGCTTGCAACAAATCGGTGTGGTCGAGACCGGCACCGAGGCCCGCGCGATGATGGGC
>JAFMCK010000033.1 GCA_017857825.1 Rhodospirillales bacterium | reverse complement strand
CCTATCATTTGCAGCAACTTTGGTGTTCGCGGCACTTGAAGCGACGTTTGCGATGTGGTCATCCCGGGAATTCGGCTGGGGCCCCCTGCAGAACGGCTATCTGTTCGCGCTGATCGGTGTGCTCGCCGCGATCGTGCAGGGCGGCCTGCTCGGCAAGCTGGCAAAAAGGTTTGGCGTTGAACGGTTGATCGTGTTTGGCGCATTTGCGCTCAGTATTGGGCTCGCCGTGGTACCGTTCGTAACCACGTCAACGCAATTGGTATTGGCCATGACGGTCGCAGCACTGGGCTTCGGCATCCTATCACCTGCCTTGAATACGGCGATTTCCGTGCGCGGGGACAAAGATGTTCAAGGGGGCCTAATGGGCGTTACCCGCTCGGCAACGACGCTGTCTCGGGTCGTCGGACCGGCCATGGGCGGGGTCGTCTTCGCAGTCATTGGCCGACATGCGCCGTACTTTGCAGGTGCATTGATCATGGCGGTGGTGGCCGTTGTCGCGTTGCTGGCGCTATACAATCAGCGCACCGTGACAAAAACCGAATAAGCCCGCCGTCACAACGCCCCTTGAAAGGCTTCTGGCAACTCTGTATAAGGCTCGCTCGAATGATGTGGAGACGCTCGCGATGAAAAAAGATATCCATCCGGAATATCACGAGATCACGGTGCAGATGACCGATGGCTCGACGTTCACGACCCGCTCGACCTATGGCAGCCAGGGCGACACGCTGAAGCTGGATGTTGACCCGACCTCGCACCCTGCGTGGACCGGTGTGCATCGTCTACTCGATAGCGGCGGCCAGCTTGCCAAGTTCAACAAGCGTTTCGCGGGCATCGGCCTCAAGTCCGAATAATACCGCTGAAATCGCTAAGTTTTTAAACGCCTCCCAAAAGTTTTTGGGGGGCGTTTTTATTTTGGCGCATTCGACATGGTTAATATTGTACTGCAAAATCAAATTGTTATTAGATTCTGAGTTTGTTACTCTATACACCAGTGCTGCAACGTAGCGGTTTCTCTAAAGTTGCATTTTGAATTAAGTTTAGCTTTGCCGTTATCGGCATTGCTATGGGGGTCGCACTTTGGCCGGCATCACGCAATTTGAAGTCCATGTGCAACAGGGTGGGCGTTGGAGCATCCACGCCCAATTCGGCTCGTTCCAAAAAGACAAAGCCATCGAAGAAGCGAAAAGCATGGAACCCATGCGCAGCGTCACCGCTGTCAAAGTTGTGCGCGAAATTTATGACCCCGAGGCTGGCTCATCACAGGAATTCGTCATCTATAAAAGTGCCGGCGTCACGTCTCTCGACAAGTTCGAACAAGACGCGACGACCGTCGGTGGTGGCAGTGGAGGTGGTGGCAACACGTCGTCGTCCAGTTGGATGGATGACAGCGATGACGCGAGCGAAGACGATGGTAGCACAGCCGCTAAGAGCAGCCGCAAAAGCCAGAAACGCGCAAGTGGCCCACAAAAGAAAAGCACCGTCACACAAGTGGTCGTGAAACTTTTGCTGGTCGCCCTGATCAGTTTGACCATCGGTGGCGTTTTCACCTTCATGACGTCGAGCTTGATCGGCGGCAAGACCTTGTTCGGCATAAAGATCGCTGGCAACACCGAAGCCAACCTGCTGTTCGTCGTCTTTATCGGTACGTTGTTACTGTCGGCATTGATGATGGCGACAAGTCTTTTGAAAAAAGAAACCCTCGTGGAAAACCAACCGCGCTACCGCCCCCCCGCAAAAGCGACAAAGCCGGTGCGCAAAATCAAAAAAGTAAAAAAGAAACGCAAGAAATACCCGAGCCCAGAAGATAAGCCTGACAAAAGTGCGAAAAAAGCCGCCTCGACGGACGCAGACGATGACGCCCTCAATGACCGACTAAAGTCAGAATTAGGCAGCGGTGTCGACGACGATGACGGCAGCGGCGGAGCCAAGCCCCCACCTGAAAGTGCGGCGGCGGGCGGCGGGTTGTCCCCGAAAGAAGAAAAACAAAAAGCCTTTATGATGAAAGCGCTGGGCAAGGCGCTTGAAGGCTCCAGCTTCAACAAGAAAAAACTCGATAATTTTAACAAGTTCGGCGTCAATCTATGGGTTGCCGGCGCAACAGAAGCCCTTATGCAGGGCCGCGACATTGATGCGAAAGCAGCCAGCAAAATCTTGGCCGACAGCGTTCAGGTGTTGGGCTACAAAAAGTCGCATGCCGAGAATTTCGCCGGCAAATACGAAGAATACCTTCTGCAAGACAGCCGCTATATGCAGATGTTCCAAGCCGGGCGCAACGCCATGAACACTTTCTTGCAAGACGAAACCCACATTTCGCGCCATTTGGATAGCTCGCTCGAAGAGTGGAACAAGCCGAAGCAAAAAGAAGAACAACCCCGTGTCATCACAGTGTTGTTTACAGACATTGCCGGCTCAACGGCAATGACCCAGGAACTCGGCGACGCCGGTGCACAAGAGGCCGTACGCGCCCACAACCGGGTCGTCCGCGAAGCCTTGACCCAGTTCCGAGGCCGTGAAGTGAAGCATACCGGTGATGGCATCATGGCCTCGTTTGAACAGGCTTCAGACGGCGTTGAAGCTGCCATCGCCATGCAACGTGGTGCCAACAGCCACACCCAGGCAAACCCGAACCTGCCACTGTATTTAAAGATCGGCATTAACTCGGGTGAGCCGATCCAAGAAGACAATGATCTGTTCGGTTCGACCGTTCAGATGTCGGCACGCATCGTCGACAAGGCGCAAAAGAACGAAATTTTCGTCTCTGAAGTGGTCAAAGGGATATGCGCCGGTAAATCATTCCAGTTCATCAGCCGGGGCGGCTACGAAATGAAGGGCTTTGACGGCCCGGTTACGCTCTGGGAAGTCGACTGGAAGCGCGCGCAAGCCGCCGAATAATCGGAACCCGTCCGTCAATTTTCTCAAAAAAAAATCTCAATCCCTCTTGCGAGCGTTTTCGAGTGGGTTACTTTATTGATGATTACGGCAGACGCCTTTTTGGGTCTGCCAGTGTAAACGGAGCCCGGCTAGGGGCCGTAAACTTGGCCGCCATGCGGGCTCATAGATCAGATCGCTCAAAGGAGGATTTGCTATGCGTACGATCGACTTTTCACCACTTTTCCGTAATTCCGTCGGTTTTGACCGGGTGCAGCGCCTGATGGATGCCGCACAACAGACCGAGCAAAGCAACGCGTACCCGCCATACAATATCGAACAGGTTGGCGAAAACGGCTACAACGTGACTTTGGCCGTCGCAGGCTTTGCGCCGGGCGACATCGATATCACTTTGACAGAACGTACGTTGGTTGTTTCCGGCAAAACCACCGACAACGAAGCTGAACGGACCTTCCTGCACCGCGGCATCGCCGGGCGCGCATTCGAGCGCCGCTTCGAGCTTGCTGACCACATTGAGGTCAAAGGTGCGGCTCTTGAGAATGGGCTTTTACAGGTCCAACTTGAGCGCGTTGTCCCTGAAGAGCAAAAGCCGCGCAAAATCGAAATCAGCACCAAGTCTGGTGCGAAAGCGATCGAGCAAAAAGCTGCGTAATACGCACGCTTAGCTTAACGAAAGAAGGCGCGCCCGCCCCCCGGGCGCGCCTTTTTCTATGCTTTCTTTAAATCAGCCTTTAATCGCGTCCGCTTGAATGCCCGCACGGATGTCATCCGGGATCTGCACCGACTTTTGGCTGTCGCGGTCAATGAACACATGAATGAAATGACCCGTCGCACCCGGCACTTCATTGCCTTCGCCAAACAGCCCGATTTCATAGGTGACGCTTGAGCCCCCCAATCGGCCCGCGCGCAATCCAGCCGTTATGGTTTCGGGAAACGCCAGCGGACGGTGAAAGCGGCAAAGCGACTCTACCACCAACGGATACGCCCGCGCGGTCTGCCAATCAATCGCCAACGGTCCCATGGTGAAGCGCACCACCACGGTTTCAATCATACGGTTGTAGGCAACATTGTTCAGGTGGCCGAGCATATCGTTGTCGCCCCACCGGGTTTCGATCCGCGTCTGATAGGGAAAATCTTCGACGCGCCAATCCAGATAATCACTCATGCCGGAGCGCTCCGTTGAATGGCTTCAAGGGCAGTGCGGATCGGCGCCGGAATCGGGACTGGCGTGTTATCGGCACGATTCACGAACACGTGCACGAAGTGACCGGCTGCCGCAGCTTCGGCTTCATCGTTGCGGAAAATGCCGACCTCGTAGCGGTCCGACGAGTTCCCTAAATGACCGACCCTGAGCCCACAAGCGATCAGATCCGGATACGCGACCGGTCGGGCATAATTACAATGGCTTTCGATCACCACGCCGATCACAGGCGCGGCGTGGATATCCAAGCCGCCTTTCTCGATCAGGAAATAATTCACAACGGTGTCGAAATACGAATAGTACGTCACGTTGTTAACGTGACCATACAGATCGTTGTCCATCCAGCGCGACTGCAAGTCTAAGAAATATCCATAATCGTCGCGGGTCTCGGCTTGGGGTTTGCTCATAATCAGTGGGTCCGTATTTGTCTGCGATAGGTCTTTATCGGTCTTTTAAACGAGCGTGAGAGGCTGCACGGCGGACAAAAAAAGTCGGGGGCCACCGAACTCGGTAGCCCCCGCTTTATTTTTTTGAAGCCTCAACCCTGTCAAACTCGCCGTCTCGCTTCTTATGGGCCGATTAAAGCGGGGCTTTAACCTTACGTCAAGCAGGTCTTTTATAGATTGCTACGCATAAAGCTCACAAAAAAGGCCGCCCCGACCTGGGGCGGCGAGTTTAACAGGGAGGTGTCAAATATGGCCCCGGAGGACCAGGGCCATACCTGAATGATCGTGCATAGACCTTAATTTTGTTTTAATGGGTTACGGCTACGCGCTGGGTGATTCTACCCCCCCAAAAAAATTCCCAACTCGCAGACGGAGGCGCACGGAATGTCGGTTTGGCTGGCTTGGACAGTTTTGATCTTGGGTTTTCTCGCCCCCATGGCGCATGTGGCGTTAAGCCCATCTGCCGGGCCGTGGCGGATGCCGCCAGAAGCCCGCTGCCCATTCAGCCCGCGTATCGGCTGGTTGGTGATCATATTATTTCTGGGCCCCATCGGCTGGGTGATGTTCATGACCCGCAAACGCCGCTCATAAGGCTCAGCGCTTGAAGAATTGCTCGGCCCCCGCGCGTGCCGCTTCTTTGCCTTTAATATCGGCGCGCACCCGTTCAATCTCGCGCTCTAATTCGGTGATGTAGGCATGTAGCGCATCAATCGACATGTCTTCGAGGTTTTTCCAAGCATTCGCCGGCTTTTTTGTCGGCTCTAAATCGTCGATACTCATGGCAGCCTCCCCATTGCGCGATGATGATGTTAAAAGAAACCACCCACCCTTAACAAGCGACGGAAATCTATGTCCCTTCCAGATACCATGACCTGCATTGAAATCACCGAACCCGGCGGCCCCGACGTATTGGCGACAACCACCCGGCCGGTCCCGACCCCAGGGCCTGGTGACGTCCTAATCCGCATCCAAGCCGCTGGCGTCAATAGACCGGACTGCATCCAGCGCCTAGGCCATTACGCGCCACCCGAGGGTGTTACGGATATACCCGGGCTCGAGGTCGCAGGCGAAATCGCCGCACTGGGCGCAGACGTGACCGGCCTTAGCGTCGGCGAGCGCGTATGCGCACTGGTCGCAGGCGGCGGTTATGCCGAATATGTCGCAGCCCCAGCCGTGCATGTGCTGCCGGTGCCGGCGAACCTCTCGATCATCGAAGCCGCAGCCCTACCGGAAACCTTTATGACGGTCTGGACCAACGTCTTTGAGCGGGCCGCCTTGAACGCCGGCGAAACGTTTTTAGTGCACGGTGGGTCCAGCGGTATCGGCACCACGGCAATCCAACTCGCCGCCACCCTAGGGGCGCGCGTGATGACGACGGCGGGCAGCGCGGAAAAATGCCAAGCGTGTCTGGATCTCGGTGCCGAACGTGCGGTGAATTACCGTGAAGAAGATTTTGTCGATGTCGCCAAAGACTTCGGCAAAGGTGGTATCGATGTGATCTTAGACATGGTCGGCGGCGACTACATCCAGCGCAACATCAAAGCCGCAGCACCGGATGGCCGGATCGTCAACATCGCATTCCTGCAAGGCGCCAAGGTCGAGGTCAATTTCATGCCGCTGATGCTCAAGCGGCTCACACTCACCGGCTCGACATTGCGTTCACAATCGATTGCACGCAAAGCCGATATCGTCCGCCAGTTGAAAACCACGGTCTGGCCACTGCTTGAAGCGGGACGGATCAAACCGGTGATTTTTGAAACATTGCCCCTGCGCGATGCCGCTGCCGCCCACACTTTGATGGAAAGCAGCCGCCATATCGGCAAGATTATGCTGCACGTAGATGCCGGTTAAGCTTGAAAAGGACGGGAAAAGCGCCGATATAGCCGGTTTGGGGGCGAAAATTGCCTTACCGGTAATGTAACATCATGTTTTGACCCCGCCCCAGGTCTGACGCTATAAAGGCGCCGATGTTACGGGACTGCCATCCGGTCATCTCCACGATCATGAGAGGTAAGAATTATGGCGCATCCTTTGATGCCGAAGGCGACCGCCGTTTGGCTGGTTGATAATACGATGCTCACGTTCAAGCAGATCGCTGAATTTGTCGGTCTGCACGAGCTTGAAGTTCAAGCCATCGCCGACGGTGATGTGGCTGTTGGTATGCAGGGCCTAAACCCGGTGAAAGCCGGCGCGATCAGTGCCGAAGAACTGCAGCGTTGCGAGGGCGATGAAAACGCCGTCCTGCAAATGTCCAAAGTTACCATCCCGCAGCCGAAGGCCCGCCAAAAGGGTGCACGCTACACGCCGGTTTCCAAGCGTGGCGATCGCCCGAACGCAATTGCCTGGTTGGTAAAGAATTATCCAGAATTGTCAGATGCACAAATTTCAAAGCTGATCGGCACCACCAAGCCGACGATCGCATCGGTGCGTGACCGTTCGCATTGGAATTCGTCAAACATCAAAGGCGAGAATCCCGTCAGCTTAGGGCTTTGTGGTGCGACGGATTTGGAAAAAGCCGTGGCCCTTGCTCGTGCACGCTCCAAGACCGTCCATGCACCGCGCCCTGACATGGAAGCCACACTTGCTGCCGTTGCACAAGACGCCGCGTCTGATGCGGCGGCTGAGCCTGTCGAAGCTCCCGCCGACAGCGACTCCGAAGACGCTTAATACTCTATATCACGAACAAAAAAACGGCCGGCAATTCATTTGCCGGCCGTTTTTGTATTTCTGCCTGAAACGCTTAGTGCGACTTCAGATACTCAACAACTGCCTTACGTTCGTCCAAATCTTTTAATTTGAACGCCATCGACGAACGGTTGCCGTTTTTCGCTTTGGTGTAAGCGGTCGGATCCTCGAGATACGCGATCAATTCGTCTTCGGTCCACGTCCAATCGGCATCTTTCAGGCCCTTGTAACGGTTATAACCGTCAGCCGAACCTGCCTTACGACCAACCACACCGGCCAAAGACGGACCGACGCGATGCTGCCCCTCTTTCAACGAGTGACACGCCATGCATTTGCGGAAAACTTTTTCGCCATCAGCAGCGTTAACGGTCGCAGGGGCTGAAACCGCGATAAATGCAGCGGCAGCGGCGACGGTAAGGCCAATTTTAGGGAATTTCATTGTCTTCACCTTTTTTGTCGTTCGAAAAGGATTAACGCCCGGTCATCATATGATGCCTGAGCAAGCCTATATAACTTAGGAAGCCTAAGCGAACCTTAAAAGGGCAGATATGTAACAAGATGTATTAATATCCGAAACGCCCCCAAAAGCCGCCTTAGCCCACCTTCAGCAGTTTTTCTGTACACACCACTTCGATCACCGCTGTTAACACATCCATCGCCGCGTTGATTTCATCAACACCCGGCAATGTCGGTGCGATACGAATGTTGCGGTCATAGGGGTCTTTCCCATACGGGAACGTCGCACCCGCCGGCGTAATCTTCACCCCGGCATCCGCGCAGCGCTTAATAATCTCTTTGGCGCAGCCATCCAGCACATCAAGGCTGACAAAGTATCCGCCCTTCGGCGTCGTCCACGTCGCAAGCCCGGTGCCGCCCAGGCGCTTTTGCAGGGCATCCTCGACCGCCTGAAACTTTGGTCCGACAATCGCGGCATGTTTGTCCATATGCGCCAAGATGCCGTCCATATCGCGAAAAAACCGCACATGGCGCAGTTGGTTGATTTTGTCCGGCCCGATGCTGGCAAAGAAGATTTTTTTAAGGTGATCATCGATATTCGTCTTCGACGATGCCAGCGCACCGACGCCGGCGCCCGCATGAGTGATTTTTGAGGTCGAACCGAACACAATTGCCCGGTCTGGATTTCCTGCAGCATTACAGGCCGCCAGAATATTCGCCAATGGCGCCGGTCCATCGCCCAAGTGGTGCACCGCATAGGCATTGTCCCACATTAGGCGAAAGTCCGGCGCTGCGACCGGCATCTCGGCCAACGCTTTCACCATATCGTCCGAATACACTTCGCCCGACGGGTTGGAATATTTCGGCACGCACCACATACCTTTGACACTTGAATCGGCGACCGCGGCTTTCACTGCCTCTAGGTCCGGACCATCCGCCGTCATTGGGATGTTGATCATCTCGATTCGCAAACGTTCGCAGATCGCGAAGTGGCGGTCATAGCCGGGAACGGGGCACAGAAACTTTGGTGCCTGATCCCGCCATGGTCCGCCACCGCCGGGCATGCCGAACATTATCGCGTTGGCCAGAACCTCCCACATCATCGTCAAACTGGAATTGCCGCCGACGACAACTTGGTCTGGCTCGGCATCCAAAAGTTCTGCAAACAAGCGTCGCGCCTCGGGGATACCCGCAAGCCCGCCGTAGTTGCGAAGATCGGTACCGTCTTCGCCGTCCGTGCTGCCGGGCCCGACCAGAGTCAGCATTTCGTCGGCCAAGCTGAGTTGTTCCGGCGACGGTTTGCCGCGGGTCATATCTAAGCTCAGGTTGCGCCCACGCAGGCCTTCAAAGCGGCTCGTGGCGGCTGCGTTGTGCGATTGCACGCCGTCATGTTCGGCTTTCGTTAGGTCCAATGATCTGATCCCTTGTTAGAAATTTTAGTCGATAACCGGTACGGTGTAGTTCAAGGCCATTCGGCCGCCATCAGCGTTGATGGTCTCACCGGTGATATAGCTGGCATCATCGCTGGCCAAGAACGACGCGATCGACGCGATTTCCGATGGCTGCCCTGCCCGCCCCATCGGTGTTCGCGACATCGCCGTGTGCCGCACCGCCGGGTCTTCAAGAATTTTTTCCGCCATCTCGGTCAAAATCGTACCCGGGCCGATGGCGTTAACGCGGATATTCTGCGTCGCCAACGCCAGCGCCGACGAACGGGTTAGTTGCTTCACGGCACCCTTACACATGGCATAGACCAGCATGTTAGCATTGGTAATTTCGGCCTGGATCGACGACATGTTGATGATCGCACCGCCGTCGCCCTGCTTCACCATCTGCTTTGCCGCCGCCTGATTCGACAAGAAAAAGCCCTTCATGTTGACCTGCGTGACGTCGTCATAGGTCTTTTCGTCAACGCTCAGAATATCGCCCTGCACAACAATCGCCGCGTTCGCCAGCATCACATCAAGCCACATCCATTTATGGATCGTTGCCCCTATCAGGGCATCTACGCTCCATTTCAGACGCACATCGCATTCCATGAACGACGCCTCACCCGGCCCACCCGTCAGGCTCGCCGCTGCGGCTTCGCCCTTTTCAGTCTGGATGTCTGCGAGCATCACCTTTGCGCCATCCTCATAAAAGCGTTTGGCGCAGGCAAAGCCGATACCCTGGGCTGCACCGGTAACGATACAGACTTTGTCTTTCAGTCGCGTGCTCATGCTCGGTCTATTCCTTTAATCTTTCCGCGCCGTGCCATAGCCGACGCCTTCCAGGGCTTCCGTAATCTCGTCCAAAATCGCCGGGTCGTCGATGGTCGCCGGCATTTTCCATTCCTTATTGTCGGCAATCGCCTGCATGGTGCCGCGGAGGATTTTCCCGGACCTGGTTTTCGGCAAACGCTGCACCACGGTTGCCTGTTTGAACGCAGCAACGGGACCAATTTGCTGACGCACCAAGGCAACAATTTCGGCGACAACCTCGTCGGCTTCTTTGGTAACACCAGATTTCAGCACCAAAAAGCCAAGCGGCAGTTGCCCCTTCATTTGGTCTTCGACGCCGATCACGGCACATTCGGCCACGTCCGGATGCGACGACAAGACTTCTTCCATACCACCCGTCGACAGCCGGTGACCGGCGACGTTAATAATATCGTCGGTCCGTGCCATGATCGAGATATAGCCGTCTTCGTCAAACATCCCCGCATCCGCGGTTTTGTAATAGCCCGGATATTCTTCGAGATACGCGTCGATATAGCGTTGATCGGCATTCCACAACGTCAGCAGGCTGGATGGCGGCATCGGCAGTTTGACGCAGATCGCCCCGATTTGACCGGTCGGCACAGGCTCGTGAGTTTCTTCGTGCAATACCTGCACGTTCCAGCCCGGCACCGGTTTGGTGGGCGAGCCCGGCTTCACCGGGTACACATGTAAGCCCATGCAGTTGGACGCAATCGGCCAACCGGTCTCCGTTTGCCACCAGTGATCGACCACCGGCACCTTGAGCATATCCTCGGCCCATTTGAGCGTATCGGGATCGGTCCGCTCGCCGGCCAAATACAAATATTTGAAGGTGCTGATATCATAATTCTTCAGCAGTTCCCCTTTGGGGTCTTCTTTTTTGATGGCACGGAACGCCGTCGGCGCGGTGAACAGAGCTTTCACCTTGTGGTCCGCAATCACCCGCCAGAATGCACCGGCATCAGGGGTGCCCACGGGCTTGCCTTCGTACAACACCGTCGTCGCACCTTGCATCAACGGCGCGTATACAATGTACGAATGCCCGACCACCCAGCCAACATCTGACGCTGCCCAGAACACATCGCCTGGATCAATATCGTAGATGTTCTTCATCGACCATTTCAGCGCCACCGCATGACCGCCATTATCGCGAACCACGCCCTTTGGCTGTCCTGTGGTGCCGGACGTATACAGGATATACAACGGATGTGAGGACTCGACTGGAACACACGCGGCGGGCGCGGCCCCCGCACTGGCGCTTGCCCAATCCACATGCTTCACGTTGGTGATGGTACCTTCACTTTCGGGGCGCGCCAAAATCATGCAGGCGTCGGGCTTGTGCTTCGCCAACGCGATGGCTTTATCCAGCAGCGGGATATAATCGAGGACCCGATTGACCTCGATCCCGCACGTCGCCGACATCACAAGTTTCGGCTTCGCGTCATCAATCCGCACCGCCAATTCGTTCGACGCAAAGCCACCGAACACCACCGAATGGATCGCGCCCAAACGCGCGCACGCCAGCATCGCAATTGCGGCTTCGGGGACCATCGGCATATAGATCACAACCCGGTCGCCCTTTTCGACGCCTTCGGCTTTCAGCGCGCCGGCAACGCGGGCGACCTCGTCGGTCAGCTCAGCATAGGTATAGGTTTTTTGTGTACCGCCGGTGACAGGGCTGTCATAGATCAGCGCTGCTTGGTCACCGCGACCGGCTTCGACGTGACGGTCCAGGCAGTTGTAGCAGGTGTTCAGTTCACCCCCGGCAAACCAGCGATAAAATGGGGCTTTGCTGTCATCTAAAACCTTGTCCCATTTTTTGGTCCAGGTGATACCTTCGGCCGCATCGGCCCAAAAACCCTCCGGGTCGTTTATGGAACGGGCATAGGCCTCTTCGAACGGATTGCTCATCGGCTTGGTGCTCCCTTTGATGACGGGACGATAAAAACGCCCTCTTTATCAATTTGATCGGTCAGGTCATTATGCAAAAAAGCACTGACAAACGCACGTTTCAAGCGTGCTGGTGCAAAGATTTTACTGGGAGACACCAAGATGGCTGAAGCGAACATTTATGATATCGATCTAGACCCCACACCGGCTAACTATACACCCCTGTCGCCGCTCGCGTTTATTCGTCGCACAGCTGCGGTGTATCCGGACCACACATCAGTCATCCACGGCGCCCGGCGTTACACCTGGTCCGAGACCTATGCCCGCTGCCAGCAGCTTGCCTCTGCGCTTGCCAAACACGGCGTTAAGAAAGGCGATACCGTCGCCGTGATGGCGTCAAACACGCCGGAAATGTACGAGTGCGCTTTCGGCCCGGCGATGATCGGTGCCGTCGTCAACACGCTCAACGTCCGCTTGGACGCCGAGATCATCGCGTTCTCGCTGAACCACGGCGAAGCGAATGTGCTGATCTGCGACACGGAATTTTCAGACACCATCAAGGGCGCGCTCGCCAAAGCCGGGCGCGACGATCTTTTGGTGATCGACATCGATGACCCCGAATACGACGGCCCGGGGGAACGCCTCGGCAAGATGGACTACGAAGCTTTTATCGCCACCGGGGACCCCGACTTCGCCTGGGGCCTACCCGATAACGAGTGGGAGGCGATCAGCCTCAACTACACGTCCGGCACCACCGGCGACCCAAAGGGTGTGGTTTATCATCATCGAGGTGCGTATTTGAATGCGGTCAGCAACGTGCTCGGATGGAATATGACGCACCATCCGATTTATCTATGGACGCTACCGATGTTCCATTGCAACGGCTGGTGTTATCCATGGACCATCGCGGCGATGGCCGGCACCAACGTCTGCCTGCGCCGCGTCAGTGCCGAAACGATTTATGCCGCCATCGGTGATCACAAGGTGTCGCACTTCTGCGGTGCGCCGATTGTGTTGAACTTCGTCGCCAATGCCACCGAAGACGAGAAACGTCCCTTCGATCATCAGGTCAATATCATGACCGCCGCCGCCCCACCCCCGGCAACGACGTTGGCAAAAATGCAGCAACAAGGCTTCAACGTGACGCACGCGTATGGCCTGACCGAGACCTATGGCCCGGCCGTGATGTGTGCCTGGAAAGACGAATGGAACGCTGAGCCAATTGAAAAGCAAGCGTACCTAAAAGCTCGCCAAGGCGTGAAATACCATATGCTCGAAGACCTATGCATCATGGACCCGGAAACCATGACCCCGGTGCCCGCCGACGGCGAGACCATGGGCGAGGTGATGTTTAAGGGCAACATCGTCATGAAAGGGTATCTCAAAAACAAGAAAACCACCGACGCCTCGTTGGCCGGCGGCTGGTTTCACTCCGGCGACCTTGGGGTTTTGCAGCCGGACGGCTACATTCAACTAAAAGATCGCTCCAAGGACATCATTATTTCCGGCGGCGAGAACATCTCGTCCATTGAGGTCGAGAGCGCGCTCTACCAACACCCCGACGTCAACGCCGCTGCCGTGGTCGCCAAACCTGACGAAAAATGGGGAGAGACGCCCTGCGCATTTTTGGAAATGAAAGCCGGCAGCACTGCAACCGCAGACGATATCATCCAGTTCTGCCGGGACAACCTCGCCAGTTTCAAATGCCCGCGTACCGTGGTGTTCCAAGAACTGCCGAAGACATCTACCGGCAAAATCCAAAAGTTCAAACTCCGCGACCAAGCCCGCGAAATGGATGGATAACGGCAACGCGTTGTCACCGCCCCCTTACCCAGTCTCCTCCCCATGACCGTGGGAAAAGGATTGAGCCCACAAACAAACAAGGCCGCTTCCGTTGGAAGCGGCCCGTTACTTAAGATTGCTGTATCCAGTCAGCCGTTAATCGGCGCCCAGATGGATTAACTCGTCCTTGATTCGCAATTTTTGTTTTTTGAGCTCGTGGATAATGACGTCATCGGGATGTGGTTTTTTCTCTTCGTCTTCAATTTTGACTTCGAGATTTTGATGTTTACCGCGCAACGAAGTAATCCGCGCCGTTTGTCCCATAGTAGCGTCCTCCTTTTCAGGTCAGCGAGTGAGCTCGTTTAAACTTTCTCTCAGAACGAACGTCATTATACCGTAATTTGACACCGAGTTCCATAGACTTCGAGTTGAAGCCCTTATCGATTCGTGCGCAACGTCAATCACCGATGCAAATGCCCAGCCCACGTGCTGCACGCATGCGTGAACCCTGCAGATTGACCGGTTTTTCCTGCGCCACCACGTCGGCCAACGACACGTCACGGATTCGCCCATCCCACCAAGACACCATGCGACCGCTGACGCCATCAGCGAGCAAATCCACGGCGCGTACGCCGAATGCCGATGCCAACACGCGGTCAAAGCTGGATGGCGGCCCACCGCGCTGCACGTGGCCCAGCACTGTAACCCGCGTGTCAGCCCCGGTCGTCAACGCGATCTCGCGGCCCAACTGATGGCCGATGCCGCCGTAGACCACATCGCCCGCATAATCGATGAATGCCGCTTTGCCGTTGACCGAGTGCGCCGCTTCAGCGCAGACGATCAATGCATGGTTGCGCTTTTCCTCTTTGCGGATGCCCTCAAGCTTTGAGGCAATAAAATCGATGTTGTAAGGCACTTCGGGTAGCAAAATCACGTCGGCGCCACCGGCAATGCCCGCCGATAACGCAATGTGGCCAGCTTGACGACCCATCGTTTCCAAGATCATGACGCGTTGATGGCTAGCCGCGGTCGGCTGCAATCTATCCAATGCCTCGGTTGCAACGCCAACGGCGGTGTGAAAGCCGATGGCGAATTCGGTCAGCGGCACGTCGTTGTCGATGGTTTTCGGGATGCCGATAAACGGCAGCCCAGCCAATTCCATCAAGCCGTGCAAAATCTTCATCGAGCCATCACCGCCGATACCGATCAAGCCGTCCAAACCCAGGCTGTGAATCGCGCTAACGACGGTCCCAGATCTATCCTGTACCGAACCATCAGGCATCGGATAGCGGAAAGGATGCCCTTTGGTGACGGTGCCCAACATGGTGCCGCCACTGCGCAACACTTGCCCCGAAAAAACGTCAAGACTCAACGGGACTGTTCGTGGCGGTTCGGCCAGCAATCCTTCGGTACTGTCCAAGATACCGATGACCTCGGCACCAAAGCCGTGCACGGCCCGTTTGACCACGGCGCGGATCGCGGCGTTCAAGCCGGAGCAATCGCCACCACTGGTCAAAACGCCGATTCTTTTCATTTTATGTTCGCTCAACCGAAGCTCCTGTTGCAGGGTTCGTCATTTTGTTATCCTGTATATAGGCAATCACATCTGTCGGGCACCATGGAAGACGAAGATACCTTAAAAAAACAGCTCGAAAATCTTCAGCTGGAACACCGCGACTTGGACGACGTCATCGATCTGTTGATCGAAACCCGCCCGTTTGACCAATTGCAAATCCAACGCCTGAAGAAGCGTAAATTGTCATTAAAAGACCAGATTATCCGTCTGGAAAGCCGGATTCTGCCCGATATCATTGCTTAAATGGTTTTCCTACTACGCGGCGATGGCGCCATGTAGTCTTGTGTCACCCCCCCGAAGGCGGGGGTCCACAGTGCCCACAATCAAGATGGATTCCCGCATACACGGGAATGATGAGAGTGGTTTTAGGCGATCAAATCCCGGTCCGCCGCGCGAATCGCAGCATCCGCAGACGCACCCCGCGCGATTTCTGCGACGCCGAAACGGGCATCAATAGGCATCGACGTGCCGGCACCGGTAAACGGTGTCTGTTTCAAATTGGTCACGATCCCCTGCATCCGCGTACGTGCAGTCCCCACGTCAGCCCCCAACAGAATGATCGCAAAATCATTGCCACCCAAATTGCCCAGCACATCGGTCGACAGCAAAGCCGCTGAGACCGTCTCAGCAACGTGCACCAAAATGCGGTCGAGGGAATCGCGCCCGTGATCACAGCGCAGCGCATCCGCGTTGCCGACGTGCAACAAGGCGATGCTCGGCAATATCGTCAGGTCATTAAGATGATTTAGGACGTGATTGAGTTCACGCAGAAATTCGCGCCGACCAGGCACCGGCAGAAATGGATGATGCGCGAGGTCATCGCGCAGCTGGCGCTCCCGCTCTTCGGTCAGTGCCAAGCGGGCACGCAGCGGTTCAATCTCAGCCGACAGCGCATCCAATGCGGCTTGCACACGGGGCGTAACGTCGGCGGCCATACCTTTGATCTCGACGGCGGCGTCATTGTCGACATCATCGTCAGGCGCGTGATCGCCCGGATTTTGGTGTTGCGGCGTATCGCGGCCCCCGCTGCCGCTTTTGTTGTTCATTGCCGGGGCAACGCCTTCAGTACGATTAACATCCATATTCGGTGTCCACTCGTTTAGCCTCCAGACTATAGCACGAATGGTTAACGAACGGTTCATGAATTGTTCATGTCGACTTCGCGCGTAAAACCATACCTAAAACGGATTGCACACATCACTTGCGTGTCGGCTCGGCAAACCTATAATGCCGCGCTTTCCAGCGTTTCGCGGATCGGAGAGCATCATGGGCGAACATTCACAGCCACACGTCGGTGTCATCATGGGCAGTCAGTCTGACTGGTCGACCATGAAGAACGCCGCCGATACCCTGGACGCCCTCGGCATCCGCTTTGAAACCAAGATCGTCTCCGCGCACCGCACCCCAAAGCGCCTGTATGCCTATGCTGAAAACGCCAAGGCGCGCGGCCTGCAGGTGATCATCGCCGGCGCCGGCGGTGCCGCGCATTTACCGGGGATGGCTGCGGCTATGACGACGCTGCCGGTATTCGGCGTCCCCATCGAAAGCAAAGCTTTGAGCGGCATGGACAGCCTGCTGTCGATAGCGCAGATGCCGGGCGGCGTGCCGGTCGGCACATTGGCCATCGGCAAAGCCGGGGCCATCAACGCAGCCCTGTTGGCGGCGTCCGTGCTGGCGTTGCATGACAAAGATATCGATACGGCGCTCTGCGCATGGCGTGCCAAGCAGACCGATTCGGTCGCCGACGCGCCCAGCGACGACGCCTGAGCCGCGCATGGCACCTAAGAATAAAACACATCCGCTCCAACCGGGCAGCACCATCGGCATCATGGGCGGCGGCCAATTGGGCCGCATGACCGCCTTAGCCGCCGGCAAGCTCGGCTACCGTTGTCATATTTTTTGCCCGGACGCGAACAGCCCCGCCGCTGAAGTTTCTGCGGCTGTCACCGTCGCGCCCTATGCCGACATGGACGCGTTGAAGACCTTCGGTGAAGCCGTCGACGTGGTCACCTTCGAATTTGAAAACATCCCCCACGAAAGCGTGCAGTTACTGACCGAGCATGCCGTGGTGCGACCGGGTTGGCGCAGCTTGGCGGTGGCGCAAGACCGCTTGGTTGAAAAAGATTTTATCAACGACATCGCACCGACGACGCCGTACCGCCGCGTTGAAAGTGCTGCAGAGCTTGAGGCCGCAGCAACCGAGATTGGCAAACCCGCCGTGCTGAAGACAGCCCGCATGGGCTACGACGGCAAAGGCCAAGTGTTGATTGCGCCGGATTGCGACTACGCCGCCGCATGGGCCGAAATGGGTGCGAAAGTCGGCATCTTGGAAGCCTTCGTAAAGCTGGAGCGCGAGATTTCGGTGATCGTCGCACGCTCACCGGGCGGCGGCTGGGCGACCTATCCACCGGTCGAAAACCGCCATGTGAACCACATCCTGGACACCACCATTGCGCCCGCAGTGTTGCCCACCGAGATGGCCGCCGACGCGATCCGCATCGCCCACGAAATTGCCGATGGCCTCGACTTGGTTGGGCTGTTGGCGGTCGAAATGTTCGTCACCCGGGATGGTGAACTGCTGGTCAACGAGATCGCACCGCGTCCGCACAACTCCGGCCACTGGACCATGGACGCCTGCCCGACCTCGCAATTCGAACAGTTTGTGCGGGCCGTCTGTGGCCTGCCCCTGGGCGACGTCACCCCGCATCATGACGCAGAAATGAAAAACTTGATCGGCTCTGCCGTGAACGGCTGGGCAGATCTAATGTCCGACGCCGGCGCGCACCTACATCTTTACGGCAAACGCGAAGTTCGCGACGGCCGCAAAATGGGCCACGTCAACCGCCTGTACCCGCGTGGACATTGGAAATAAGCAGCGTTTTCAGACCATCATGTCTTTCCCGCGCAGGCGGGAATCCATGACTATGGTGGATCCCCGCCTGCGCAGGGATGACGAAAGCGGCTAAAATAGTGGCCCTACATCAACCGCTGACTAAGCCCGGCTTCGATGTCGTGCATGCTCAGGCGGTTACGCTTAAAGGTCTCGAGAAGTTCGATCTCGACCACGATGGTCGGCTCAAGCTCGGCCATGACGAGGCCACGGGTGAAGCTGATCAACTCGTGAGCTTGGCCGGGATAGATGAACAGATTTGTCAGCAGCTCACGCCGTATCATCGGTGGAAACTGGATCATCTCGACCGCCAGCAGTTTTTTGACCTTCATCGGAATGCGTGGGTTACCGAAAATCCGATCCAGGCAAAAACTATAGATACCAAAATCAAGCTTACCGGCCACAGCGCGTGTGAACTCGCGGAATTCTTCTAAGAATAACGCCGGGGAAACTTTGTTTTCCAAAACCTGTCGGACGACACCGAGGAACGCGCGATAACGCAACCGTGCCGGGCTCAGCTTGTCGCCGAGATCAGCCTCAATCGCCATGATTTCGCTTTCGCGGAAATCGCTTTTTAGAATGTGATCGGCGGCCTTGATGGTCGTTGGATCAAGGGCTTGGCTCTCGATCAATTCGAACAAACGTTCGTATTGGCGGCGCGTGGTCCGCGCCAAGCCCCCAGCTCGCCCCAGCGGCAGCAGCGCCGCTTGCGCAACCAAAGGGTCGCGGGAATAGATCGAGGCCATAGCCGCTGCAGCCGCATTGCCCATATCATGTTCGCGGAAATCGTCGGTGATCACGAAGCGCGTGCCATCATGGACGGTCAAATAACGCCCGAGCTTGGCACAACCAAGAAAATGATCGGCCAGGTCCGCCACGGGGGCCGCACCTGATGGCATTTGAGGCTGCAACATATGTGTCTCCGATTCGCTGAAATATTAGCGGACGGCAGTTTGGATTGCGAGTCAAGACGTAGCAGACACCTATTCGCCCACCCCCCCGTCATTCCCGCGAAGGCGGGAATCCATGGTCACCGCCTGCGCGGGGATGACGATCACATAGATGCCGCTTAGGCTGACTACGCCGGGCGCTTAAGCATCCGAAATGGGTTCGGCAGATTTTCCAGCGCTTTCATGGCGCGGGCCTGATAGCCAGGAATCTTCATGACATCGGAAATACGCCGATCTAAATACCCCCAGGTATCTTCGTTGCCCGCAGATTCATCGCCCAACCAATACAGCGACGTGGTCGTATAGACCGGGAACAACAAACCGCGCTTGGTGTAATAATTGAAGTCCGTGGCATTGTCGCCAGCCGCGTACCAAATGCGGTTGCACGTCGCCCACGCTAGGCGTGCGGCCAGCGGCTTTTTGCCCGGCAGCGCCAAATATCCCAGCAAGCGACGCACAGCTTCTTTGTGCGGCTGGCAGACCTCGATACGGGCGCGCACCCCTGCGATGACCCGGTCTCGGACCTTCATGGCGGCTAAGTCTTGGTCATCCAACACCGCCAGCATCTTGCGGTCCAGATAGTCTGACGCGTACGTCGCCATATCGGCGAGCCCGCCCGGGAACGCCCGATAACCGGCGCCTTCGCCAAAGCGATCCATTAACGAGTCTTCTGCCGCCGCCAGGGCCTTTGGTGTCCAGCCGTCAAACGGCGCGTGCAAGAACACAGCCTCTATCATCGCGTCGCAAAGCACCAAGGTGTCATCGCGGGCTTGCTCGTGGACACTTTTATTTTTAGCTGCAGTCATGGGGTTCTCCTGTGCGGGCAGTGTAGCCTAATCAATCCAGATCGTCATTTTTTGCTATCATTTCTTTTACGTAGCCGAAGCTGGATAGATCGCTCATACGCATCGGATAAAGTATGCCGTCCAAATGATCGCATTCATGCTGAATGACGCGGGCATGAAAGCCCTCGGCTTCATAGTCCAAAGCGGTGCCATCCAACGTTAACGCCCGCACCCGGATGTGCGTCGGTCGATTGACCCGCCCCCCCATACCGGGCAGCGACAGGCAGCCTTCAAAGCCCTCTTCAAGGGTGTCATCGAGAACCGTGATCTCCGGATTGATCAGCATCGTCAGCGGCTGTTCATCGCCCGTATCGTCACGGCCTTCGGGAACGCTGTAGATCACCAGCCGTTTGCCCACGCCCACCTGCGGCGCCGCAAGGCCGATTCCCGGCGCATCATGCATGGTTTCGACCAAATCGTCGACAAGCGCCACGATTTCCGGCGTTGTCGGATCATCGATCGGCGCCGCCACAGCCATCAAGACCGGGTGACCCATGCGTAAAATCGGTAAAATAGCCAATTTCCAACCCTTTATGCCATCTTCAGATGATGCGTGGCAGATTCCGAAAAAGCAAAAAATAACGCATTTCGCCCTTCACATGCCCTCAGTGCTTTGCTATAAGGCCCGTCACGTGCGGGGTTCTGCCCTGCTTGTTATTTTTTACGACCCTTTTTCAAATAGTGGAAAGAGAAGGCCGACCGTGCAAGTCACCGTTCGTGATAACAATGTAGATCAAGCCCTTAAGGCGCTGAAAAAGAAAATGCAGCGCGAAGGGATTTTCCGTGAGATGAAACTCCGCCGTTCGTACGAAAAGCCGTCCGAGCGCCGTGCCCGCGAGAAGGCTGAGGCCATTCGCCGTGGACGCAAGCTGGAGCGTAAGCGCATCGAGCGCGAGGGCTTCTAAGCACCTCTCCGGCTGATCGCGCACCCTTTGGTGCGATTTCAAACGATAAACCGCCCGACAGACGTCTGGGCGGTTTTTGTCGTATTTGGATGCGATTGCGCGGCAAGGTACAGTTATCCGGCGTTATCGAGGCATAGAAAATAGCTTGTGTCCCTCCACGTGGTGTACGAAGCGCCCATGGGGGCGTTGGGCATA
>JAFMCK010000278.1 GCA_017857825.1 Rhodospirillales bacterium | reverse complement strand
GCTGCTTGCGCGATCTGTCGCGGGTTAGATCCGTCGGCATCATCGAAGAAATTCCGGAAAAAGGGTTGGTCAAATACGCTAAGCCGGTGGGTGTGGTTGCGGCTGTGACTCCGTCCACGAATCCGGCTGCGACCCCGGTCAATAAGGCGATGTTCGCAATTAAGGGCCGCAACGCCGTGATCATCGCGCCGTCGCCTGCGGGCATCGGCACCACTACGAAGACGGTCGGCTATATGCGCGCCGAATTGGAAAAGATCGGCCTGCCGGCAGATCTGGTGCAGGTGTTGCCGGCTCCGGTCAACAAACAGCTGACCCAAGAATTGATGTATGCTTGCGATCTGGTGATCGTGACCGGCTCGCAAAACAACGTGAAGCGTGCGTACTCCTCGGGCACGCCCGCCATTGGCGTTGGCGCCGGTAACGTGCCGGTGGTCATCGACGAGACGGCGGACTTCGACGATGCCGCTGAAAAAATCTGCAAATCCAAAATTTTTGACAATTCGACATCATGTTCGTCGGAAAACTCGCTGATCATCTTGGACAGCGTTTACGATCAAGCCATGGACGCGCTGAAGCGCGCCGGCGGCTATTTATGTTCGGCCGAAGAAAAAGAAAAAGTTCGCGAAAACCTCTGGGTCGACGGACATCTGAATCGTCACGTCATTGCCAAAGATGCAGACATCTTGGCCGACGTGTTCGGGCTGGGCGACCAAGCCAAGGGCAACAAGTTCTTCATGGTCGAAGAGGGTACGGCGGATGCCGACAGCAAGTTCATCGATGAAAAGTTATCGCTGGTGCTGACCATCTATCGCGCCAAAGACATGGACGATGTGGTCAAACAGTTGAACACGATCTTGGACGTGTGTGGCAAAGGCCATTCGGTCGGCATTCACACCAAGGTCATGGAACACGCTGATCGCTTGGCGGCCGAGATCGATGTGGTGCGCGTGCTGGTCAATCAGGCGCACACGTTCGGTAATGGCGGCGGCTTCGACAACGGCCTCAACTTCACGCTGTCTATGGGTGGCGGCACGTGGGCCGGCAACTCTATCGACGATAACCTGAATTATCGCCACTTCATCAACATCACGCATCTGGTGAAGACGATTCCCGAAGATAAGCCGTCCGAAGAAGCGCTGTTCGGCGCGCATTGGGAGAAATACGGCAAATAAGGTGCGCACGGCCCTGCAACGTCGGGGCAACGGAAACATAGGCTCGCCATCGCATTCGATTGTGGGCGGCACGGGGGAATATCCATATGAACTTCGAAGAATTTGCTTCAAAACCTTTGTTGAAGGCGGGCGGGATCACGGTACCTGAAAGCGTGCTGGTGTTCGATCCGGACGCCGCCGCCGCGGCGGCTGAAAAGATCGGCAAGGTCGTGGTTAAAGCTCAGGTGCCGACCGGCAAGCGTGGCAAGGCGGGCGGCATTAAGCTCGCCGCTGACCCGACCGAAGCCCGCGCGCACGCGACAGCGATTTTGGGCATGGATATCAACGGCCACTTGGTCGAAAAGGTCCTCATCGAAGCGCAATCCGATATCAAACGCGAATACTACGCCGCCGTGCTCAACGACCCGGTATCAAAAGGCCCGATGGTGATGTTCTCGACCGAAGGCGGCATGGACATTGAGGAAATTGCCGCTGATACGCCTGAGAAGCTGAAAAAGCACGCTGTCGATATCCGCAAAGGATTTTCACGTGCCGATGCCGACGCACTTATGGCCGGCGTTGACCTGGAAGGTGCCGAAGCTGGCGTCGCGGAGACATTGGTGAAGTTGTACGGTGTTTATACCGACAACGATGCGGAGCTGTTGGAAATCAACCCGTTGATCGTCACCGGCGACGGCAATGTCGCCGCATTGGATTGCAAATTCACGTTGGACGACAGCGCCATCAAGCGCCGCGAAGAATTGGCAACCCATGGCACGCCCGACAAGTTGACAGCCCTTGAAGCCAGGGGCGAGGCCGCCGGGATCAAGTATATTGAGTTGGATGGAGACGTCTGTGTGCTGGCCAACGGCGCCGGGCTGACGATGACGACGATGGACGTGGTGCGTCACCATGGCGGTGCGCCCGCGAACTTCTGCGAGATTGGCGGTGAAGCCTATACCAAGGCCAAAGTCGCTTTGGAACTTGTGCTCGATAAACCGGGGATCAAAAGTCTGGTCGTCAACTTCTGCGGTGCGTTCGCACGCTGTGATGTGATGATGGAGGGGCTTTTGAACGCATGGGACGAACTGAAGCCCGAGATTCCGGTGTTCTTTTCAATCGCCGGTACAGGTGATGAGGAAGCGATCCGCATGCTCAAAGAAAAGCTCGGCATGGATCCGCTGGCAAACATGAGCGAGGCTTGCAAAGCCGCCGTCGATGCCGCCGCCAATACCAGCAAGGGAGGCGCATAAGATGATTATCCCTCGTAAGGAAACGCGCATTCTCGTTCAAGGTATTACCGGCAAGCAGGGCACCTTCTGGACCGAGTTGATGCAGCAATACGGCGCAACTGTGGTCGCCGGCGTGAACCCGAAGAAAGCCGGCACCATGCATTGCGACGTGCCGGTACACGGCACCGCCGTCGATGCACAAAAAGAAACCGGCTTTGATGCGTCGTTGCTGTTTATTCCGCCGCTGGGTGTGAAGGCCGCGGCGTTGGACGCGATTGAGGCCGGCGCTAAAATGATCTTATGCCTGACGGAACATGTGCCGGTGCAGGATGTGATGTACGTGATGGCGGCCGCCAAAGAAGCCGGTACCCGGATTGTCGGTCCGAACACCGCCGGTGGCGTGACGGTGGGCGAGACCTTTATGGGCTTCATGCCGGCGTTCAATCAGCGCATTTTTAAGAAAGGCAACGTCGGCGTTCTGTCGCGCTCCGGCTCGCTCGGTACGTTGATGTGTCAAAACATCGTCGCCGCCGGCTATGGTCAGACCGCGTTTGTCGGCATCGGCGGTGATCCGGTGATCGGCACCACGACGCGCGATGCCCTTGAAGCCCTGGATAATTTTCCAGGTACCGAAGCCGTGGTGATGGTCGGTGAAATCGGCGGTGCGATGGAAGAAGACGCCGCCGAATATGCAGCGACGATGTCGAAGCCGGTATTCGCGTTTATCGCCGGCGGCGCCGCACCGCCCGGCAAAAAGATGGGTCACGCCGGCGCCATCGTGATGGGCGATAAAGGCACTTATAAGTCCAAGAAAACCGCGCTGGAAGGGGCGGGCGTCAACGTGCTGTCGACGCCGGTCCATGTCGGCGACGCGTTGAAGGAAGCACTCGGCTGAACAGCAATACGGCATTCACGGCAAATTTTTCGAGTCTGTGACGGCGGACACATGCGCCATGCCCAGTTGGGCGTAGCGTTTGTGCCGGGGTGAGAACAGGGTTGGAGAATTTCCATGTTTGATCAAGAAACACTTGATGTCGGGACGCCTGGTGCGTTTTTCGATGTCGAGGCCGCGCGGACACAACGCCTGAGCTTGGATCAGCCGCCGCAGATGCCGATTGGTGATGCGGTCCGCGTTGCCACACGTGAAACAGGTTCGGGTACGTCTTGGCTGAGTGGGTTTTGGCGTTGCCTTAACGGCCCGGGCAAACTGAGTGCCGCAGAATACTTTTATTATAAGCTTTACGATAACGAATATGACGACGAGGCGCGCGTGCGCTTCGTCGGCAAGACCGCACAGGCACGTATGCACAAGGCGTGCTGCGACATGCGCTGGTTTGCGGTGGCGACGGATAAGCTATTATTCCTCTCGATGATGCGCGGCGCGGGGATTCCGGTGCCGGAAACCCTGGCGGTTTTCGACACCACCGGACGACGCACGCACGTGCACATGATTTCGTCCATAGACGGTATGATTGCGTTCTTGAACAATCCTATGAGTTATCCGTTGTTCGCAAAGCCGATTGACGGCATGTATTCCATCGGCGCCATTGCGATGACCGATGGGGGGGGCGGCATGGCGCACGTGCCGGGGGCC
>JAFMCK010000277.1 GCA_017857825.1 Rhodospirillales bacterium | reverse complement strand
CGCCGACGCTTTGACCGCCTATGAAGGTGATGAGGCCGAGACCTATGCCGGGCTTAAACTCGCGGGGCTGCGCGATGCGCCGGTGCATCTGGGTGTATATTGCGACGAGGCGACCGAGATGGGCGCCGGGCTTGGGCGGCGAACGATGCCGGAAATGCTGGCGTATTCGGTGGTCGGCGCGGTCACCACGCTATGGCTGGCGGCGCGCGCGCACGGCATCGGGCTGGGCTGGGTGTCGATTTTGGACCCGGTGGCTGCCGACCGCACGCTGGAGGTGCCCGAGACCTGGCGGTTGGTGGGATACTTATGCTTGGGCTATCCGGTCGAAGAACACACCGACCCGGAACTCGCGCGCGCCGGCTGGCAAGCCCGCGGCGACGTGGATGATTTTATTTTTAAGCGTTGAATTTCTATCAGCCCGGCGGATCGCGCCACGAGCCAAGGTTCCACAAGCCGATCGCAATCGTGATCCCGGTCACTGTGACCCAGAAATCAAAGCCGAAAAATAAAAACCACAACCAAGAATCACTGGCACGCAGCATCAACGATGTCACACCACCAATATCCGCCCACAAAAACAATGCCACGACGATCACGGAAATCCCGCTACCGAGGATGGCACGCTTAATCAAAAACATAAAAAATGCGCGCCGGCTGCGGATCAGATCGGGCAGCGCGGCGTTCATGCCACAGCACCATCAGCGCACAAGCGGAACATATCCAAGGTAACGACGATATCAGGCACCGGCTTTGCGGGCATCAAACGAGACATGTAAACCTCCAAACCGCGCCGATCTTTTTAGCGGTCGGAACTTTTAGCGGATGACCTATACGTCGGCGCTTCCTTCAATGATCGGCTTTCCACCGAGCGACGTCAACATATCGGCGACATCTTGAACGGCAGCGTCGGCTTTGGCCGCATCGACGGCACGGATCACGATGTTGGCGCCGGGCTTGCCGTCGCGAAAAAATGGGTAGGACCCGATCTCGGTATCCGGGTGACGTGCCTGCAGTTCGGTCAGCGGGCCGCCGGCTTGTCCTTCCGGGACGTGCGAGCTGACGGTACGACTGACCATCGGCTGGCCGCCCACCAAACGATGCCGGATACCGCCGAACATCGCCTGCATGATGCGCGGCACCCCCGGCAGCACAAACACGTTTTCGACCTGAAAACCCGGCGCTTTCGAGACCGGGTTTTCGATCAAGATTGCGCCTTCCGGCGTGTTGGCCATCCGCAACCGTGCTTCGGTGACCTCACCTTCGGCATAGTAATCACGCAAGACCGCCTCGGCTTCCGGGTTGCGACCGAACGGCAGGCCGAATGCCTGGGCAATACATTCCGACGTAATGTCATCATGGGTCGGGCCGATGCCGCCGGTGGTAAAGACATAGTCATATTGCGCGCGCAAGGCATTCACCGCGCCGCAGATCGCATCCGGCGTATCGGCGACAACCCTGGCTTCGGTCAGTCGAATGCCGAGCGCGTTCAGCTCGGCACCCAAATACGCCATATTGGCATCTTTGGTGCGCCCGGACAGAATTTCATTGCCGATGATGATCAATGCGGCGGTGACGATTTTAAGGGTGCTGTCTGACATCCGCTAACTATGCAGGCAGCACGCGTACTGTCAAAGCCTGCGATCAACGCCTGCGGCAGAATCGGTTCAGGCGGTAAAGGTTACCCCATACCGCCCGTTCCGCGTCGCGCGCCGCAGGGCCGGAGGAGGTCCCCCCGGACACGACGCTGTGCAAAAGATCAGCCCAAATAATTAGCTTTGGATCTTCCAATCCCCATCGGGCATCCGGCATGCGGTGCCGTAGCCGACCTGAGGATCGCCACCGACGATCACTTCTGTTTGGTATTCGCGGCAATAAGCGCCGGTGTGAGTCTGTACCCCTTCACGGGTCGGCGTCACCGTGCCACGGTTGCCGGTTTCCGGATTCGACCAAGAAATGGTTTGGCCAATCGGGGCCTGAACTGCCGTTTGCTGTGCGCGCTGCGCATAAACTTGGTCGGCGCGATCTAATGATTGGCCCACGGAATTGCCGAGCAGTCCGCCGAGTACGACGCCAGCTGCCGTGGCGGCCAGTTGTCCTTTACCTTTTCCGAATTTCGAACCCGCATAACCGCCGGCGCCTGCACCCAGCACCGAGCCGACCATCTGCTTGGTGCCTTGATCGGTCACGCACGCGCTTAACGTGCCCAGGCTTAAGGCCGCAACCATCATCGCAGCGATGGCGCGCGCAAAGCGACGCTTCGGCTTTGTGGTGTTGGGTACGGTCTCAAAATTGATCAATAGTTTGCTCATAATTTCGTCCTCCTGTTTACGATGGCGCGCTTGGTGCGCCGACATGAGGAAATCATATTTAAGTTTATTTTTAATGTCAATTTTATATATAAAAATAAATGCAACAGACTGTATCAGTAATTTTAATCATATTTTTGAACATGTTAACACTGGACGTCGCTCAAAATAAAAACTATACAATTGATATCACTTCTGATTATATCTCCGTTAGGTGCCCCGACGATGCCATTACGCTATACCGACGCTGATCGTCATACCTATCTGGAGTTCTTGGACCAGATGGGCTTAAAGTGGGTTGATCTATTCGCCGGCGACACGGAATTCTATTCCGCCGCCTATTGGGATTTACTGACATTCCTTTGGCGCACGCCCGACCCGGTGCGTAAAACCGATGCGCAGGGCGCAATCACCGGTATCAAAAGCCCTTTGACCGCTGCCAAGTATGTGGAAACAGCCATCAAGCGTGGCCTGATCATTGAAAAGCCGAACCCAACAGACGCACGTTCAAAACTACTGGCGCTGTCCCCAGCGCTTCGCGCGCAATTAGACGGGTTTTTTGACGATGCCGTGGCGGCGATGTGCACAACGGCCGAGAAGATTAAAAGCTAATACCCCCTAGCCCGCGCTACAAAAAATCTCTGAGCAACGCCACTAAAGGTACGTCGGCTGCGGGCATCGGATAGTCGTTGAGCCGCATCGGCATTACCCATTTAAGACGTTGGCCTTCGCGGGGCTCCGGCTGACCACGCCACATGCGGCATAGATACAGCGGCATCAGCAGGTGAAAATCATCATAGGCATGGCTGGCGAAGGTAAACGGCGCCAAGCAGGTTTCGGTAATATCGATGCCGAGTTCTTCTTTCAGTTCACGCACCAATGCCGATTCCGGCAATTCACCTGGATTGACCTTGCCACCGGGGAATTCCCACAGACCGGCCATAGATTTTCCTTCGGGTCGCTCGGCGATCAGCACACGTCCATCGGCATCGATGATCGCCGCCGCCGCGACCAAGACCGTCGGCAGATCACGGCCACGCCCGGCAAAGGGTGCATCCCAGCACCCGTTCGACGTATCAGGATCGGTAATCGGCATTGATCGAAATGTAGCCGTGGGTAAGATCACACGTCCAAACCACGGCAGCGCCCTCGCCCAAATTCAGGTCGACCTCGATATCAATCTCGGCCCCTTTCATGTGGGCGGCAACAGGGGCTTCGTCGAAACCCGCCACCGCTGCGCCGTCTTTGGCGACATCAACACCGCCGATGCGGATCGCCAACTTGTCGCGCTCGGCGCGTTCCCCGGCTTTGCCCACGGCCATCACGATCCGGCCCCAGTTGGCGTCTTCGCCGGCAATCGCGGTTTTCACCAACGGTGAATTGGCGATGGCGAGCGCAATCCGCTTTGCCGCGGCATCATGCTCGGCACCGCTCACGGCGACGGTGATAAATTTTGTCGCCCCCTCACCGTCACGTACAACTTGCTGCGCCAGATCGACGCACAAATCCATCAGGGCATCGCGGAAATCCGCCAGTTCAGGCGCGTCAGCATCACTGACCGCTGCGTTCCCCGCCGCCCCTGTCGCAAACGCCATCACGGTGTCGCTGGTCGACGTATCGCTATCCACCGTGGTTCGGTTGAAACTGACCTCCGTCGCGGCACTCAGACAGGCTTGCAACACGTCCGCCGGCAGCGCTGAATCGG
>JAFMCK010000276.1 GCA_017857825.1 Rhodospirillales bacterium | reverse complement strand
CGCCCGCCAGGGCCTTGCCTTCCCTCGAAGTTGCGGTTCGACGTCGATGCGCATCTTTCCTCGGGCTTTAAATTATCACCGTTCACGGCCACGCACATAGAACACCCCGGCTCGCGCCATTGGAATCCGGCTTCAATGAAGATTTTATCCAGGCCCTCAGCTTCGGCCTGCTTTTTGACAAGCCCCGACCCCGGAACGACCAGCGCCGGGATCGTTGCCTTTCGGCCTTTTGCGACATCTGCAGCGGCACGCAAATCTTCAATCCGGCCATTGGTGCACGAACCGATGAAGACTTTATCAAGCGCAATCGACTGAAGGTCGGTATCAGGCGCCAGCCCCATATATTCGAGCGCATTGGAAATGCGAACCTGCTGATGTTCATCATCCACGGATGACGCGCTCGGGACACGCCCGTTCACAGGCAACACCTGATCCGGCGCGGTCCCCCAACTCACCATCGGCACAATCTTGCGCGCATCGATTTTAACCACTTTGTCGTACATCGCCCCCTCGTCGCTTCGCAGCGTCCGCCAGTAGGCAATGGCCTCGTCCCAAGCTGCATCCTGAGGCGCGAACGGGCGACCTTTGACGTAATCGAAAACTTTTTGATCCGGTGCGATCAAGCCGGCGCGCGCACCTGCTTCAATCGACATGTTACACACGGTCATCCGCTGTTCGACGCTCAGCGCATCAATCCCAGGACCCGCATATTCTATCACATGGCCAAATCCACCGGCGGTCCCGACTTCACGAATGATTGCCAGAATAAGGTCTTTCGATGAGGTGCCTGTGGGCAACGGGTCTTCAACATAAATTAACATATTCTTTGGCTTCGAACGCCATAGACCCTGCGTCGCGAGCGCGTGCGCGGTTTCGGATGACCCAACGCCGAATGCAAAGGCGCCAAGCGCCCCATGCGTCGATGTGTGCGAGTCAGCGCCAGCAAGGACGATCCCCGGCTGCGAAATGCCCTGCTCGGGGCCAACAACATGCAAGATGCCTTGGCGCACATCGCCGACGGTAAACGTATCGATGCCATACGCTTTAGCATCTGCTTGAATAAGCTCGATCATGCGTCGATTTTCAGGAATCGTGACCGAGTCCATACCCTGGCCGCGCGGCGTCGTCTGCACATAATGATCCGCAAACGCGAAAGCCTGCGACGGGTTGCGCACGGTCCTGTTTTCACGTCGCAAAACATCAAACGCGTGGAATGAGTTTTCTTGGAGCAACAACCGATCAACATAAATTAACGATTGCCCATCCTCGCGGACGGCAATGACGTGATCGTCCCAAATTTTCTCAAACACTGCACGTGGCTGCATGTTCTTCCCATCGGCTATATTTTGCTGAATGCGACTAAACAACGACCCGAAAACAACAGAATCGCGCCCGACGATTACACACAAATATAAAATATTTACAAGTGAACTGGCTTTGTCAGAAGAAACAGTGTTCGGGCGATGTCATTGGCCGGATAACCTGGTCCGATGATTGAATCCCCATTTTGATATTTCAAAACTTCACCGGAAATCATCCGGCTGGCTGTCATGGCGTACATTTGTTTTCCGCTTGCACTCCACAATGTCGAAGACCTGCTTCACGAACGTGGTATCGATATTAACTACGAAACGATCGACTTCTGCCGGAACCGCTTCGGACCACTGTTTGCAGCCGAAATCAAAAAGAGACGGATTTCTCATCCACAATCGCATCCCAATTAGCGATGGTCTATTAAAATATATAGGCATTCTCTACATTCTGGAGCGATATAAAGGGCGGGTAGCAATTAGTTGACAGAGACAACAGCTAGGCCTCGTGCCGATCAAAGTTTTTTCGGAAAACACGACCTCTATGAAATAATAATGCAGCTGGTAGCTCGAAGCTAAAAATTCGTCGTATTAGAAAGCTACATTATGCAAGTTGATAGCTCGGTATCCAGTTTGGATACGCGAATCCGTTTTCTGTGTCCGATGCCAATGTCCAAGGTGCCGAAATAAGTGATAAATAGAAAGATCCAGCGCATCTGATTATCTTGATCCTGTTTTGGTGTAAGCGGCGAAGAACTTAAGCATATCGGCCCTAGTTTTGAGCAAATTGTCTACTTACGCACAGGTTAACACCCAATTGTCTCCTACCAATAAAGATGAAAATAGGGGACATGACGAAAAGCTAGGCTGGCCATTGGGCCAGCCGCACCTTACACGCAAGATCAACATAGTCGATCAGTCATCATCGGAAATCTTCGAAAGGTCATGGCCTTCGGCTTCCAGCACCTCGCGGCCCCATTTGAAGGCCGACATCGCTGCCGGAATGCCACAGTAGATTGCTGTGTGCAGGCATATCTCGCGCAGGTCGGTGACGCTGATCCCGGTTCGTAGCGCGGCCCGGAAGTGATTTTTGAATTCGTCCGGACGGTTCAGTGCCGTCAGCATGCCAAGATTCATGATTGATCGTTCCCGCCGCGCTAGACGGCCGCGGGCCCAACTCGCGCCCCAGCCATATTCGCACGCAAGTTCTTGCAGATCACGGTTCCAATCGTCGGCATTGTTCATCGACCGGTCCACGTGATCGTCGCCCATTACCTCGCGCCGGACCTTCATGCCCGCGTCGTATTGTTCGCTGCCCTTTGCCATGTTGACGTCTCCTCCTGTTGGTGTTCGGCGCGTAGCTTAGTGCGCCAAGCGCAAAAGACGAGGAAAGATATCGATGATTGGAGTTATGGTTTTTTAGGCCTCTAACAGCAAATGTATTTTGCGCCACTCGAACGTCACAAAGTCACGACGTTTGTCGATCCTGACGTCATTTTCAGATTAAACTCGGCTGTGATCAGAATAGCCACTCAGCCTAAATTTTTGGCATTAAAAATCCAAATCCGTTTCGCCATTTCAAAACGTCGCCCGAGGTCATCCGGCTCGCCGTCATGATGTATGTCCGGTTCCCGCTTTCACTGCGCAATGCCTTCACGAACGCAGTATCGATATTAGCTATGAAACGGTCCGACCTCTGTTGCTGATCGTGCCCCTGCCCCTTCATTTTTCATCTCTATGCCACTACGCTTAATTCATGGATGACAGTTCAAGTTCAATTTGGAACCTCTGCCAAGCATTAGGTTGGTGTGTCTTCCGCCAGTATGAGATCGTTGATCGATTTTTCTCAACTTGCAACGCCGACTGGAACGCTTGGATGTGGATCACCGCTTACACCGACCGCCAGCAAGGCGGCTAGGATTAGTCGTTTCATTAGAAGCATGGCATAGCCTCGTTTGTCCCCATGTATTTACGGTTCACTTTCACGCATATTTTTGTATAACCTGCCCCCCTAAGCTTCGCCGGAGGCGTTGGGTGCTGCGCGGCGACGGCTTCCGCTTCATGCCGCGCGACAATGCTATCGAGACCATGCGGCAGACCGGCCGCGACATGTTGTCGAAATATAAGGAAACGTCGCAGGGCGGGCTCGCCGTCAACATCACCGAATGCTGACGGCGGCCACGTCTTATTTAGGTTTCGGCGGCGCCGTTGACCTGCAGCATCTGACCATTGATGAACGAGCCGGCGTCGGACGCGAGAAGTGCGACCATCGCCGCGACTTCGGCCGGGGTGCCCATGCGACCGGTCGGAATACCCTTCAGCATGCCTTTCTTGTGGTCGTCATCGTCGCCGTCATCCTCGCCGATCGGGCCTGGGGAGATAATGTTGACCGTCACGCCCTGCGAGGCGAACTGCTTAGCGAGGCATTTGGTGAGGCCCCACGACGCGTGCTTGGCGACGCTGACCGGCGCCTTACCGTTATAGCCACGGATTGCATTCATGCCGGAGAAGTTGATGATGCGGCCCCAACCCTTCGCGATCATGCCGGGCAGACAGGCCTTGGAAAGGCGGCGGCCGGAATGAAAATCGATATTCATCACTCGGTCCCACTCGTCGTCGCCGGCGTCCAGGAACGAGAGGTTCGGGCGCACGGCGGCATTGTTGATCAGCACCTCGACGGCACCGAAGGTCTTGATCGCCTCGGTGGCCAGTGCC
>JAFMCK010000032.1 GCA_017857825.1 Rhodospirillales bacterium | reverse complement strand
CTGAACGGCACAGCCCCGATGTCGTGCGCGATCACCGGAGATCGGACACATCCGGTGTTTGGCGTTTGGCCGGTCGCGCTGCGTGATACCTTGCGCCGCGCCATGGTCGAAGACGGGATGCGCAAGATCGACGCTTGGACCGACGGCATCGGCATCGCCCACGTACCGTTCGAGGTCGACCCGGTGGATCCGTTTTTCAACGTGAACAAGCCTGAGAATCTGGCCGAAGCCGAACAGTTGTTGGCCCTTGTCGAAGCCGCACAGCCGGACATCCACGAAGTGATGAACTTAGGCGTGGTGATCGAGCGACGCGATAGCGAGTCACGCTGGCAGGATCATTCGTTTCAGCCCGTCGCCGCGTTTCCGGGTGCACCGGCAAAAGACCCGCACAGTGAATGGGTGAAGCTGCGCGAGGGTGATGGCTGGGTGCACTTCCATGCCGCCACCATGCCACTTGAACTGTTTCGCGGTGAGACCGAAGGCTATAAAGTCAATTTGTCGAATGTGCAGCCGCACATTTACATCGTGCTGAGCCCAGGCGAAGAAGCCGACGATCCGGAAATGCTGGTGCACCTGGTCACCGCGTGCCCGTTTGAAGCCGAGCGCTACACCGAAAATACCGATCAATTGGTGGAAGGCGTGCCGATGCCGCCGGATGTCGCCGCCTGGGTCAAAATGTTTTGCGACACCCATCACAAAGATGTGCCGTTCAAAAAGCGCAAACGCAAATCATACGATCCTCGCAAGGGCGACTTCGTACGCCCCGGCCGCGTCGGCGGAGGAGGTGGCAATGGCTGAAGGCAGATTGAGCCGATGGTCGCGGCTGAAAAGCAAAGGCGGCGCCGAAGAGCGTGAAGAAAAGACCGCGCTGAAAGACCGCGAGGTCGAGCAAATTGCGCGTGCGACAGCTGAACCGGAAACCCTGAAGCTGCCGGGTGGTGCACGGGTGCGCAACTTCGTGCCGGCGATGCCGCCGTTAGCGCCCAACGTGGAAGACGATGATGACCGTCTGACCCGTGGGATTGGTCATCTTGCACCGCTAGAAGGTGATGACGTGCAGGCGTCGGCGACGATGGAGCCGCTGGACGCCCTCGACCAAGCGCGTCCGGAGGGCGCCGATGTTTCGCTCAGCGACGACTTGTTGAACGATATCGAGGACGAGGACCTGGAAAGCCTAAGCGACGAAGAGCGCGAGATTGTCGCCGGATTGCCGCCACTGGACAGCATCACCGCAGAAAGCGATATGACGCCGTTTATGCAGCAAGGCGTGCCCGACTTTTTGAAGCGCAAAGCCTTGCGGCTCGTGTGGCGACGTGACCCGTTTTTCAATATCCGAGACGGCCTCAACGATTATGACGATGACTTTAATGTCATCCACAAGCTCATCGATAGCTTCGTCGGCAATTACAAAGTCGGCCGCGGTCATCTGAGCGAGCAAGAGTTGAAAGACATGACCCCGCCCGAAGCCCGCAAGGTGTTTTATCCGGAAGACGAAGAAGACGTGATCGTTGACGGCGAAGATGCTGAAGGAGATGACGATTCAAAGCCGAAAGATGCGGCTGAATCAACCGAACCAGAAGCGGAAACGGTCGATATTGTCGACGACGAGGATGCGATTGGCGATGGCGAAGACGAGGGCGTCTGAAATCAACCGCATGGTTCCGGATAGTTGCGATATAAAACCCTGTTTTTGTTACGGTTTTATCGCACTGCACAATGTAAATTGACGTAGAAACAAGTTGACACATTAGCCCGCTGCGCAGGATAATACGGGCCGAATAAGAAACGTCGTTATAAGAAAATAATGATTCCGCAAGCGATGTCGGCGCTTTGTTGCGCCAAACACCGTAAGGAAACACCGAGGGAGGCATGTGGACTTGTCCACAAACCACCAGAATACGCGGTCTGAGGGGACTGAAATCGGCGAAGAAGACGCCCTGCGTGCCAACTTTTATGGCTTGCTGGCGCGTGTCTTAGCGAAGCCGATGGACGATGTGACCCTCGAATCGATGCGCACGTTAGCCGATCACGACGACAGCACGCCGCTGGGCAATGCGATCGCGTCCTTCGGCAAGTTGTGTGTGCGCACACCCCTCGCCAAAGCGGACTCCGAATTCAGTGAACTTTTTTACGGCGTCGGCGCCGGTGGAGAATTGGCGCCTTACGCGTCCATTTATTTGACCGGCCTTGTCTATGACAAGCCGCTTGCAGAATTGCGCGGCGACATGGCGGTGCTCGGCATCGCGACAAGCGACGGCAACTCAGAACCCGAAGATCACATCGCCAGCCTGTGTGAGATGATGCACGGCCTTTTGACCGGTGCGTTTGGCGGCGACGATGGTCGTGCTCAAGCCAAGGTGTTTTTTGACAAACATCTGGCACCTTGGGCTGACAAATTTTTCAAGGACCTCGAAGGGGCGCAGTCCGCTGCGCTTTATATGCCGGTGGGAACCATCGGGCGCTTGTTCATGGAGATCGAGCGCGAGGCTTTCGAAATGGCGGCCTAGCGATAGGTCGTAACTCGTTGGGAACGGAATCTACCTGCCGAATGCGGGGGTAACGTCCGGGGCCTGAAAACAAAGCCCGTTTGGGTGAAATAGGAGAAATCGATGAGTAGCACCGAACAAAAAAATGTGCTGGATCGCCGTGGTTTCTTAAAGGGAGCGAGTGTCGCCGGTGTTGCCGGTGTTGCTGCTGCGACCTTGTCTGGAAAGCCGGCGAGCGCAGGTGTGCCTGAAGACCGCAAAAAAGCGAGCGGTTACCAGGAGACCGAGCACGTCATGAAATTCTATGAACTGAGCCGCTTCTAAGCGGTTGGGTCGTAGATTTGTCGTTTAAAACGTCAAATTTGGGAGAAATTTAGATGCTCACCAAAAAGAGCAACGGGGTTGCGGGACGCCCCCGTTTAACGAAGGCGCTGGCCGGCGTCGTCGGCGGTTCGATGGACCGTCGTACATTCCTGAAACGTTCAGGGGTGGCTGCCGGTGGTGTCGCGCTTGCATCAGCTATGCCGACCGGCATGGTTCAACAAGCGAAAGCGGCATCTGCCGCTGCTGGCGATCTTAAGCAGATCAAATCGGTATGTACGCACTGTTCAGTCGGCTGCACCGTGATCGCCGAGGTTTCCAACGGAACGTGGGTCGGGCAAGAGCCTGGCTTCGACAGCCCGTTCAACCTGGGTGCACATTGCGCCAAAGGTGCGTCTGTACGTCACCACGCCCATGGTGACCGACGCCTCAAGTATCCGATGAAACTTGAAGGCGGCCAGTGGAAGAAAATCAGCTGGGAAGACGCCATCAACGAAATCGGCGACAAGATGCTGGAGATCCGCAAGACGTCGGGTCCCGATTCCGTTTACTGGCTTGGCTCCGCCAAGTTCAACAACGAGCAATCGTATCTGTTCCGTAAGTTCTACGCTTTCTGGGGTTCCAACAACGGCGACCATCAGGCGCGTATCTGTCACTCGACCACGGTCGCGGGTGTTGCGAACACCTGGGGCTACGGTGCGATGACGAACAGCTACAACGATATGCACAACTCGAAAGCGATGTTCCTGATCGGGTCCAACCCGGCCGAGGCGCATCCGGTTGCCGTACAGCACATTCTGAAAGCGAAAGAGCAAAACAATGCCGCGCTGATCGTTTGTGACCCGCGCTTTACGCGCACGGCCGCGCACGCTGACGAGTTTGTTCGCTTCCGTCCGGGTACGGACGTCGCCCTGGTTTGGGGTATTCTTTACCACATCTTCGAAAACGGTTGGGAAGACAAAGAATACATCAAACAGCGCGTTTGGGGCATGGATCAGATCCGCTCCGAAGTTAAAAAGTGGACGCCGGAAGAAACCGAACGGGTTACCGGCGTGCCGGGCGCGCAATTGCGTCGTGTGGCACGTACGTTGGCCAACAACCGTCCGGGCACCATCGTTTGGTGCATGGGTGGCACGCAGCACACCAATGGTAACAACAACACCCGCGCTTACTGCATCTTGATGCTTGCGCTGGGCAACATTGGTACCGAAGGCGGCGGCGCGAACATTTTCCGCGGTCACGACAACGTTCAGGGCGCCACCGACTTCGGCATCCTGTCGCACACGTTGCCGGGCTACTACGGTCTCGCGAAGGGTTCGTGGAAGCATTGGGCGCGTGTTTGGGATGTCGATTATGAGTTCCTCGCTGGCCAATTCGCCGAAGAGAAATTCATGAACTCAAGCGGTATTCCGGTGTCGCGCTGGGTTGATGGTGTGCTTGAAGACAAAGCCAACCTGGACCAGCCCGACAACCTCCGTGCCATGGTGTATTGGGGCCACGCGGTCAACTCGCAGACCCGACTGCCGGAAATGAAAAAAGCGATGGAGAAACTGGATTTGATGGTTGTCATCGATCCGGTGCCGACATTCGCGGCTGTCATTCCGGACCGTCAAGACGGCATCTATGTGTTGCCGGCTGCGACCCAGTTCGAAACCCGTGGTTCTGTGACCGCGTCAAACCGCTCGTTGCAGTGGCGCGACAAAGTCGTCGAGCCGGTGTTCGAATCCCGCACCGACCATGAGATCATGGCGATGTTTGCGAAGAAGTTCGGCTGGGCCGACAAGTTCTTCAAGAACATCAAAATGGACAAGATCGCTGAAGGCCGCGAAGAGCCGAACATCGAAGACGTGACCCGCGAGTTCAACTCGGGCATGTGGACGATCGGTTACACCGGTCAATCGCCAGAGCGTCTGAAGGCGCATATGGCGAACCAGAGCACCTTCGACAAGACCACGCTTCTCGCAAGGGGTGGCCCTATCAGTGGTGATTATTATGGTCTGCCATGGCCTTGCTGGGGCACACCGGAAATGAAGCACCCAGGTACCCCGGTACTTTATGATACCTCGAAGCCGGTGGCTGAAGGCGGTCTCAACTTCCGTGCGCGTTTCGGTGTTGAGCGGGAAGGCCAGAACCTTCTGGCTGAAGGTTCGTATCCGGTCGGCAACGAGCTCAAAGACGGTCACCCAGAGTTCACCATGGCCATGCTGACGAAGCTTGGCTGGGACAAGCACCTGACCGCCGAAGAGCGTGCTGTGATCGATAAGATCGCGGGTGAGAAAACCAACTGGAAGACCGACCTTTCGGGCGGTATCCAGCGGGTCGCCATCAAGCACGGTTGTGCACCGTTTGGTAACGCAAAAGCGCGTACCGTGGTGTGGACGTTCCCGGATCCGGTGCCGTTGCACCGGGAGCCGTTGTACACGCCGCGTCGTGATTTGCTGCCGCAGTACGAAACGTATTCGGATCGTCAGATGTACCGTCTGCCGACCAAGTACGCCTCTATCCAAAAAGAGGACTACTCCAAGGACTTCCCGGTCATTCTGACCTCGGGCCGCTTGGTGGAGTACGAAGGTGGTGGTGACGAGTCGCGTTCGAACCCGTGGCTGGCCGAGTTGCAGCAGGACATGTTCTGCGAAATCAACCCGGTTGATGCCAACAACAACGGAATCAAAGACGGCACCATGATGTGGGTCGAAGGCCCAGAGGGTGGTCGTGCCAAGGTGAAGGCGCTCGTAACCGAGCGTGTTGCACCTGGCGTCGTCTTTATGCCGTTCCACTTCGGTGGTCACTGGATGGGTGAGTCGCTCCGTAAGAAATATCCGGAAGGCGCGGATCCGTATGTGTTGGGTGAAGCTTCCAACATGGTCGGAACGTACGGGTATGATTCGGTGACGAACATGCAGGAGACCAAAGTCACTCTCTGCCGCGTTAAGTCGGCTTGAGTGAAGTAGGGAGACACAGACATGGCTAGAATGAAGTTCCTGTGCGACGCAGAACGCTGCATCGAGTGCAACGCCTGCGTCACCGCGTGCAAAAACGAGCACGAGGTTCCCTGGGGGATCAACCGGCGCCGCGTTGTTACGATCAACGACGGTAAGCCGGGTGAACGCTCCATCTCGGTCGCGTGTATGCATTGCTCCGACGCTCCGTGTATTGCGGTGTGTCCGGTCGACTGCATCTACGAAACCCAAGAAGGTGTCGTTCTACACTCCAAGGACTTGTGCATCGGTTGTGGTTATTGCTTCTATGCGTGCCCGTTCGGCGCGCCGCAGTATCCGCAAGCCGGTAACTTTGGATCCCGTGGCAAGATGGACAAGTGTACCTTCTGCGCCGGTGGTCCTGAGGAAGATAACTCCGCGGCCGAATTCCAAAAATACGGTCGTAACCGCTTGGCAGAGGGCAAATTGCCGATCTGCGCCGAGATGTGCTCGACGAAGGCACTCTTGGGTGGTGATGGGGACATGGTCTCCAACATCTACCGCGAGCGGGTGGTGTCGCGTGGCTTCGGCTCCGGCGCTTGGGGTTGGGGTACGGCCTACGAAAAGAAGGCCGGGTCCTAATCGACCTGATCGCGTAAAGGTTAAGGTGGCGGCATTCCGGTTTCGGGGTGCCGCCCCGCCTTTAACGAGATCCCAAATAAGTGGCCGAAATTGGCCATGATCGTTCTCTGGCTTTGACGAGCCTTCGGCGTTTGAGGACGACAGAAGTAACGAGATGGGGAACGCCAATGTTTACGCGTAAATTTTTTAAAACCGCTGCTGTCGTGTGTTTTGCGATGATCGGGCTTGCGGCATGCCGCCCCGAAGAAGCAGGACGTCCGCTGGATTATGATCCAGGCGTCTTTATCGGCAATAAGCATGCAACGCCGCTGAGCAATGATGCGCTTGCAGACTTGCGTCAACGTGCGATCCTGCAAGGCGGTCAGCCGGTTGGTAGCGGCGCGGCATCAGGTGGCGGCCCCTCGACGGGTGGCGACGTTCGGGTTTCCGATACGCCTGCCGACAAGGCGCTTGATGAACGCCTTCAAAAACAAAGTGGAAATTGACCAGCGCCTTAATGGTGTAGGTTCACGTTCGGAGAACAAACATGTCGATCACGATATCGCATCTTATCCGTAAATTAAGCTTCGCGACGCTGGTAGCCTCGGTGCTGGGTGTAGGCGCAATGACCGCCGGCACCATGTCGCTGATCACGGCGACACCGGCGGTGGCGCAACAAGATGGCACCGTGCCGGGCAATGCGCTTGGCAATTCATCCGATTCCGAAATGTGGCGCGCTTTGCGTCGTGGCGTGACTGGGACGGTCTCGATCCCCGATAAGCAAGCCGGCCAATTAGTTCAGTCCGAGGGAGACAACTGGCGCGCGTTTAAGAACGGCCCGCTCAGCACCTACGGTGCGTGGGGCATGGCCGGTATTCTGATTGCGCTGGTGGTGTTTTTCGCGATCCGCGGTCGTATCCGCATCGATCATGGACCGGACCCTCAGGGCCGCACCATCCTGCGGTTCAACGCGCTTGAGCGTGCGGTGCATTGGATGACAGCCTCCAGCTTTATCGTGCTGGCGGTGACCGGTTTGAACATCCTTTATGGGCGCTATTTTATCAAACCGATCTTGGGTGACAGCTTGTTTGCGTCGATGACCTATTACGGCAAGCTCTCACACAACTACATCGCCTTTGCCTTCATGCTTGGCATCGTATTGATGTTTATCCTCTGGATTAAAGACAACATTCCGTCGGGCCGCGACCTCAAGTGGCTAGCGCTTGGCGGCGGTTTATTTTCGAAAGGTGTGCATCCTGAAGCGGCACGTTTTAACGCCGGCCAAAAGATCATCTTCTGGTTGGTCATTCTGGGCGGAGTATCGCTCTCCCTCTCAGGTGTTGCCTTGATGTGGCCTTACGAAGTGCAGCCATGGGCCGGAACGTTCGCGCTGCTCAATAACTTCGGCCTCAATCTGCCGACGCAATTCTCAGCCCTTCAAGAAGTGCAGTTGTCAGTGCTTTGGCACTCGGTCGTAGCATTGGTGATGATCGTGATTATTATTGCGCATATCTACATCGGCTCGATCGGTATGGAAGGCGCGTTTGACGCCGTCGGCACCGGTCAGGTCGACCTCAACTGGGCAAAAGAGCACCATAGCTTGTGGGTTGAGGAAGAAATACAAAAATCGCATGGCCATCAGCAACCGGCTGAGTAAACTTTGCGGTTCAAAAACGAAAGGGCGGTGCCAAAAGCACCGCCCTTTTTCGTTGCCGATGATATAAGCAGGCCCGTGTTAGTTAAGCCGCACGCTGTCTGTCGAGAATGCCTGGCCAGCCGACGGATTTATGCTGTTCAGCACGGCGCCGGCGGCGACGGCGATAAAAATGGCGGCAATGCTGCCGATGATAACCGATTTCATAACGATGCCCTCTCCCTTTGATCTCACCACGTAATGATACACTGAATTTACGCTATCGTACCGCGATATCAAGGTTTGCGATATGCGATTGCCACCTTGGCCATCTTCGGCCCACGCGTTACCCTGAACAAATTATACACGGGAGCGACACCATGAGCGATGACACCGCGAACCGCGACGCCGCAGCCGCCGCCCGTGCCATGCAGGACATGGGTTTGACGGGCTTTATGGAGCAGGTCACCCAACTGCAGGACAGCCTCGGCAAAGTCGCGGACGGCATGAGCGCGCTCGGTGAAAGCGCTCTCCGCCAAGGTGAGAACTGCGAAAACCTTGCCGCCCACATCATCGCTATCGAATCCGTGCTGGCGGTGATGCTCCGGCACATTCCGCTCGACATCAACGATGTTCGCGCCGAGGCCGACCGGCGGACGAAGAATATCGATTCGTCCAGTCCCGGCGGCCCCTCCGTCGTCCGCCAACTGGCTGAAGACATTGTGCGGCGTTCAGATGACTAAGTGTTGTTCTACGTGAATTGCGTTCTCCCAATCTCTGGAGGTCGGCACCTCATCAATGATGCGTAGAAATCACAAATTTTGGAAAATAGGGGCTACCTAGCCTTTCCGATTTACACGTTGAGAAAGTTCCTCGGCCGATTCTTTCCGCTCGCTGTAACGTTCGACCAAGTACGGCATCTGGTCCCGGGTCAGAAGGGTAAACTTGACGAGTTCTTCCATCACGTCGACCATCCTGTCGTAATAAGGAGAGGGCTTCATGCGCCCGTCTTCATCAAATTCCAAAAACGCTTTCGGTGTCGAAGATTGGTTTGGGATCGTCAATAGCCGCATCCATCGACCCAGGATGCGCAGCTGATTCACGGCGTTGAAGCTCTGTGAGCCGCCGCAAACCTGCATCACGGCGAGGGTCTTGCCTTGCGTCGGTCGGACTGCACCGATTGTCAGGGGAATCCAATCGATCTGCGTCTTCATGATCCCGGTCATCGCGCCGTGCCGTTCGGGCGAACACCACACCATACCTTCGCTCCACGTCACCAGATCACGCAGCTCAACTACTTTTGCATGTGTCGCATCCGTATCATCCGGTAAAGGTAAACCGGACGGATTGAACGTCCGCGTTTCCGCACCGAGTAACTTTAAAACGCGCGCCGCTTCTTCTGTCATTAATCGACTGAAAGATATCTCGCGCAACGAACCATAGAGCAGCAAGATACGTGGTGCATGTGTGCTCAATCCGGATGGAATAAGTTTATCTTTGTTAATCGTATCAAAGTGCGCAGGCGCGATATTCGGCGTGTCAGACAAAATAGTCTCCATCATTGATCAAACGAATTAGGTACATCTTCGGGTCTTCCCATTTCTTCAAGTGCACGATCTAGCCGATCAAGTGCATCCGTCAGATGTTCGCGCTTACAGGCAATATTGAGGCGTCCAAACCCAACACCTTCGCCTCCGAAAGCCGGGCCTCGGGTGATCGCCCATTTTGCCCCTTGCCTTAAAAAGGCGGTCAACTGCTCTGGGGGTAAGCCAAGTTTTCTGAAATCAAGCCACAGCAAGAATGTACCTTCGGGCTCAATCATATCGACCTCATTCAGCTTGCTCAGCCGACTTCGGACAAGGGATAAATTCTCGTTGATATAGGCGAGCGCAGCATCGAGCCATGGCTCGCCATGGAGATAAGCCGCTTCCATGGCCACATTCGAAAATGCGTTGTTCTTATTCACGGTCAGGCGGCTGTTTTCCGCTTGAAGCATCGCGCGGCGGTTCGCATCAATGACGATGGAAAATGCCGCGCAGCAGGCTGCAATATTGAAGCTCTTCGCCGGTGAAATACAGATGATGCTGTTGCGTGCATCTTCATCGGACAGCGTTGCGAAAGGCGTATAATGATGGCCTGGGAACGTCACGTCACCATGAATTTCATCTGACACAACCAGAACCCCATGCGCGCGGCATATGGCGCCCAGTTGCAATAGCTCAGCAGGCATCCAAACCCGGCCGACCGGATTGTGAGGATTGCAAAGGTAGAGCATGGTCACATTCGGATCCGCCGCAACGCGTGCGAGGCCTGCAAAGTCCATCTCGTAACGGCCGTTCCGCAGCAGCAGGGGGTTGGCGACTAAACGACGATTGTTTTCTGCAATAATGTCATAAAAGTCGAAGAACACAGGAGGTTGAACAATGACACCGTCACCCTCTTTGGTGAAAACTCGAGCGGCCATGGCCAAAATGTTGAGTACATTTGGTGCACGCAGAATATGGGAAGGGTCGACGGTCCAACCGTGTCGATCTTGAAACCAGCCGGTCAGTGCGGGGAGCAGCCCGTAAGGGACGGCCTCATATCCAAAGACTCCATGCGCGACTCGATCTCGCATTGCAGATAGAACAGCCGGCGGTGGTTTGAAATCCATATCGGCAACGCCGCCAGGGAATAAATCTGCACCGTCCTGACCCAGAACGTTCGGATGAACTTTCAGCGCCGGCACCGCACGCCGATCAATGTCTTCATCGAAGTTGAAGGTGTTTTGTGTCATCGCAGGTTGCGTTGCTCAGGCGTCATCGGTTTGTTTTAAAAACCAGCCGAAGAAAAACGTCGCTAAAACCGCAGCAACGAGTTGAACGGCGATGAACGCTGTAATATCTGGCGGTGCGATCCCGGCAAACGTGTTCGATAAACTGCGCGCAATCGTCACGGCTGGATTGGCAAATGATGTCGACGAGGTAAACCAGTAAGCCGCGGTGATAAAAAGCCCCACTGCCATAGGGACGGCGGCTGGGCGTGCCTTCAGGCAACATAGGATCGTCCCGATCAGACCAAATGTTGCAACAAATTCACCTGTCCATTGTCCGATACCCGCGCGGGATGTCGTCGAAAGGTCGATGATCGGCAGATCGAACATAATCTGCGCGGCAAAAACCCCGACGACGCCGCCAAAGATTTGGCTGATGACGTAAAGCGCTGCGTCCCGCCGCTTGATCTCGCCACGAATTGCAAAGGTGAGGGTAACTGCCGGATTAAAATGCGCGCCGGAGATGGGGCCAAAGATCGTAATCAATACAACCAAAATAGCGCCCGTTGGGATGGTGTTGCCGAGCAAAGCAATGGCAACGTTGCCGCTGGCGAGTCGCTCGGCCATAACGCCTGACCCAATGACGGTGGCCAGCAACGAAAAGGTGCCGAGCCATTCTGCGATTAACCTTCGTTCCATATTCACATCAAGCTCACAATTCAGGTCCAATGAGTGCGCAAAACCGTGACGCGTCGATGTTTCCACCTGTGATGACCGTCGCAATCGTCTTTCCGGTAATATCGATTTGACCACCAAGGACAGCGGCGAGCCCGACAACGGCACCGGGTTCCGTAACGATTTTGAAGTGTTCAAACGCGAACCGCATAGCGGCGCGGACGTGTTCGTCAGACACAATGAGGCCGCCGGCGAGAAGCTCTTTGTTGATCGAAAAAGTCAGCTCGTTCGGCATCGGCGTCATAATGGCATCACAGATCGTGCGCAGTCCTTTTGGATTGGGGGTCGGTTTGCCTGCAATCAAAGATCGGCGGGTATCGTCGAATAGCTCGGGCTCTACAGCATAAACCTGCGTTTTCGGGGAAGCTTCGGACATCACCACGGCTGTGGCCGCCGTTAGCCCACCGCCACCACAAGGGATTAAAACCGCATCAAGCGCCGCTTTCGTTTCTTGAGACTGCTCGAAGAGTTCGAGCGCCGCCGTGCCGGCGCCTGCTAATACGAGAGGGTGCGCACTTGGCGGTACGATTAGGCGTCCGGTCTCTTGGCGAATTCGTTCGACAACGTCGTCGCTACTTTCCGTATCACGGTCAAAAGTGATGATCTCGGCACCCAGTGCGCGCGTCGCATCCATTTTTGCTTTGGGGACATCGCTTGGCATGACAATCAGCGCGGTTGAGCCGAGAAGCTGCGCGGCGCGGGCAACACCGAGTGCGTGATTGCCGGATGAGTAGGTGATTGCACCGCAAGCACGCTCAGCTTCGCTCATGTTGAGGATGCGCCAATAGGCCCCACGGATTTTAAAAGCACCCGTTCGCTGCGCACATTCGGCCTTCAAAAGAAGCCTGCCGCCAAGGCGCTTATTCACATCATGGTTTTCAAGAAGGGGTGTGCGGTTCACCATCCCACTCAGACCTTCAGTAGCGGTTCTTACCTGCGCTAGCGTGAGCATATGACGCTCTGCCTGCGCCCGATCGACATCGGCACATTCAGCAATGTAATATCGAGAATTTCAGCACGCATTGGCGATTTCATCGATGAGAGGCTGACAGATTGCCGATTGCCCGCCGCAGCAATCTTGCATAAGGAAGCTGAGAATATTTCGAAGGCCGTCCATATCCGCGTAATATCGAATGGATCTTCCTTGGCGTTGATTTTTGACTAAGCCCGCGTGAAGAAGCACGGAAAGGTTGGCTGATAGAGTGTTTTGCTTCACATCAAGAACAGCGGCAATCGACCCCGCAGCCATGCCTTCCGGTCCCGATTTAATTAGCAACCGAAAGATGTCTATGCGGGTGGGTTGCGAGAGGGCGGCAAAAGCCGCCACAGCTTTATTTAATTCCATATTTCATGATATATGGAATTAAATAAAGCTGGTCAATCTAATTGCGGCATATCGCGCATTTGTCATTTAGTATCTCAGACAATAAGAACGCCAACGCGCCTGATGACCTATGCGGTCGTTTCATGGCGCACAAACATCTGAAAGTCTTAAAGATGACCGTCCCCATACGCCAAACGTTGTTTGCCATCGCATTGTTCATCAGTTCGGCGTGCGGCTTGATTATTGAAATCGTCGCCGGCCGATTGTTGGCGCCCTACGTCGGTATGTCGTTGTATACCTGGACCGCGATCATCGCCGTCGTTCTGGCCGGTTTTTCGGTTGGACATTGGATTGGAGGTCTTTTGGCTGCGCCGCATGTGGAAACGCGGGCTGGCGCGCGGCGGGTTGGGTGGGCACTGGCCGCATCGGCGGTGTCATCCCTGGCGATCTTAGTGTTGTTGCGCGCCGTCGCATCGTTGTTGATGCCCTCGGGACTCGGTCCCATCCCGGTGATTATTATTCTATCCACGGCGTTGTTTTTTCTGCCCAGCTTGTTCGTCGGCATCGTCTCGCCGATCTTGACCAAATTGGCGGTGGATGATGACCAAAACCGGCATCCCGGAAAGGTCATCGGGCGGATGTATGCGCTGGGCACGCTCGGGTCGATCGCCGGCACCATGTTGGCCGGCTATGTTTTCATCTCGTGGATCGGCTCTGTGGGGACGGTGCTCATGGTGGCCGCTGTTTATGCGGCGCTGGCTGCGTTCTTCTTTTTCACAGACAGGTTTCGCGTCGCGGCGCTGGCGGCGATGATTGTCGGTCTTGGGGCGGTGGGTTTGTGGGGCAATCAGCTTAAAGCGTTCAGCTCACCCTGCACGCTGGAAAGTGATTACTTCTGCATTCGGGTCGATCCGGCGCCGATGTTTGGTCCGTCGGCGCGATTGATGGCCCTCGACCATTTGGTGCATTCCATCAACGACGGTGCCGCGCCGGGGTTGCTGTATAGTCCGTACATCCATTTCGTTGACGAGTATGCCAAACGTCGGTTGGGCGGCAAAGCGCCGGCGGCCTACTTTATCGGCGGCGGCGGCTTTTCGTTGCCGCGCGCTTGGGCACATGAATACGGTGCCGAGGCCGATCTTGTGGTGGCAGAAATTGATCCGGGCGTGACAAACGTCGCGGCGGATATGCTGTGGCTGAACCCCACGGCACCGGGGCTTCGCATCGTGCACCGGGATGCGCGTGCCTATTTGCAGTCGCTTTCCGCGCAACCGGCCTTTGATATGATTTTCGGCGATGCGTTTCATGACATTGCCATCCCGCAGCATCTAGTGACCCGTGAATTTCACGATGAAATCGCGCGCCGTCTCAATTCCGATGGCTTTTATGCCATCAACGCGGTCGACAATGGGCAAAACCCCAGATTCCTGATGGCGCTGGTAAAAACCCTGTACCAAACATTCGACAGCGTCGAGGTGTGGACCGAGCGTGACGAAATGAACGGCTACGGGCGCGTTACTTTTCTGCTGATCGCTTCGAACCGCAGCATCGCCGCACCCACTTTAACCGCGCAGCGGGGTCTGGAAAGATCTTGGGTGCGATGGCCGGAACATGAGCTCAAAGCGCGCGCACAGATGCCGGATGTGGTGACCCTCAGTGACGACTTCGCCCCGGTGGATCGGCTGATGTCGGACTTGCTGTTGTCGCCCGAGTAATTGCTTACGCCGACACTTTTTCCACTTTCGCCGCGCAGTATTTGAACTCGGGGATTTTGCCCATGGGGTCGAGTTGCGGGTTGGTGAGCAGGTTGGCGGCGGCCTCGGTGAAGCAGAACGGGATGAACACCATGCCGTCGGGGACCTCGCGGTCGGCACGGACCTGCAGTTCAATGGCGCCGCGCCGGGTTGAAACCCGTACGCGGTCGCCGGGCCCGATGCCCATCTCGCCCATTTGATATGGGTTCATGCCGACAATCGGGGTCGGCTCCAGGTGTGCCAACGTCGTCGCGCGGCTGGTCATGGCGCCGGTATGCCAGTGCTCCAGCATGCGCCCGGTGGTGAGCACAATCGGGTATTCTTGATCCGGCATTTCGCCCGGCGGAAGCAGGTGCGTCGGTACCAGGCGCGCGCGCCCGTTGGCGGTTGGGAAGCGTTCGCCAAACAAGATCGCTTGTCCCGGCTCGTCTTCGCCGAGGCACGGATAGGTTACAGCGCCTTCGCGGTCGAGACGTTCCCAGGTGATGTGGTCGAGCGAACGCATGACTTTTTTCATTTCCGCAAACACATCCGCGGGGCCTGTGTAGGCCCATCCGAGGTCGAGCCGGTTGGCGATTTCCTGGATGATCCACCAATCCTGGCGGGCGTCGCCCGGCGGATCTAGGACGACGCGGGCCATCTGCACTTGTCGGTTGGTGTTGGTGAAGGTGCCGGTCTTTTCCGGGAACGCAGACGCCGGCAGCACCACGTCGGCATGAAATGCGGTTTCGGTCAGGAAGATGTCTTGCACCACCAAATGCTCAAGCTTGGCCAGCGCGTCGCGGGCGTGTTGCACATCGGGATCCGACATCGCGGGGTTTTCCCCCATGATGTACATGCCCTTAATCTTGTCGTTTAAGATCGCCTTCATGATCTCGACCACGGTCAGGCCGTTGGTGTGGCTTAGTTCAGTATCCCAAAGCTCTTCATAGATGTCGCGAATGCGCGCGCTTTCGACGGCCTTATAGTCGGGGTAGACCATTGGGATCAGCCCGACGTCAGATGCTCCTTGCACGTTGTTCTGACCCCTGAGCGGATGCAGGCCGGTGCCGGGGCGACCGATCTGACCGGTGATTGTCGCCAGGGTGATCAGCGAGCGCACATTGTCCGTGCCGTGAATGTGCTGCGAGATCCCCATGCCCCAAAAAATCAATGACCGCTCAGCCGTGGCATAGCGGCGCGCCACGGCGCGGATTTCTTCGGCATCAATTCCACATACGTCGGCCATCGCTTCGGGCGAGAAATCTTTGACGTTTTCGACAATTTCATCGAAGCCATCGGTCATGGCTTGGATGTATTGCTGATCGGTGAGGCCTTCATCGATGATGGTGTGGATCATCGCGTTCAGCAGCGCGACATCGCGGCCGGGGGTGAACTGCAGCATGTGATCCGCGTATCGGCTTAGGCGTTGTTTGCGCGGGTCCATCACGATCAGTGTCGCGCCCCGCGCCGCGGCTTGCTTGATATAGGTAGCAGCCACCGGATGGTTTTGTGCCGGCCTGGCGCCGATCACGATGATGCAGTCGGCATCCAACGCGGCGGTAAACGGTGCAGTGACGGCGCCAGAGTTGATGCCTTCCATCAACGCTGCCACGCTTGATGCGTGGCACAATCGCGTGCAGTGATCGACGTTGTTGGTCTTGAAGCCCTGGCGCACAAGCTTTTGCACCATATACGCTTCTTCGTTGGAGCCCTTGGCCGAGCCGAAGCCGGCCAATGCGCTGCTGCCGTCGCGCTGTTTGATGGTTTTGAAGCCGTTCGTGGCCAGGTCTAACGCTTCTTCCCACGACGCTTCGCGGAAATGCGTGAACGGGTTCGCGGGGTCGAGTTTGGCATACGCGTCTTTGGGCGCATCATCCTTGCGGATCAGTGGCACTGTCAGGCGGTGCGCGTGGTGCACGTAATCAAAGCCGAAGCGACCTTTGACGCACAGCCGGTTTTCGTTGGCCGGGCCGTCGCGGCCATCGACGTATTGAATTTTGTCGCCTTTGACGTGGAACGTGGTCTGGCAGCCGACCCCGCAAAACGGGCAAAGGCTCGCGACGGCGCTATCCGCGTCGCCGTTATAGACTTGGTTGTCATCGACCCGGGTCGCCGGCATCAGCGCCCCGGTCGGGCAGGCTTGCACACATTCGCCGCAGGCGACGCAGGTGCTTTCGCCCATGGGGTCATCCATGTCGAACACGATCTTTGCGTGCGGGCCCCGATGCGCCATGCCGATGACATCGTTCATCTGCACCTCGCGGCATGCACGGACACACAAATTGCAGTGGATGCAGGCGTCCAAGTTGACCGCCATTGCCTGATGGCTGCGGTCGGACTCCGGCGCGGCATGGGCGTCGGCGGGGAAGCGAGAGCCGCTGAGCCCCATCTCGTCCGCCCAATGCCATAGAAGTGAGTTCGGATCGTGTGCAGTCTCGCGGGCGGGTTGGTCGGCGAGCAGCAATTCGATGACCATCTTGCGGGCTTTGGTTGCGCGCTCGGACGCGGTCGTCACATTCATGCCTGGGGTCGGCGTGCGGCGGCACGATGGGGCCAGGACGCGCTCGCCCTCAATCTCGATCATGCAGGCGCGGCAATTCGCATCGGGCCGATAGCCGGGGGCATCGCGGTGGCATAGGTGCGGCAGCGTCGTACCCAGCCGTTTTGCGGCTTCCCAAATGGTTTCGCCGTCGTTGGCTTCGACAGTCTTGCCATCCAGCGTAAAGGAGATGCGCGCGCTCATGTGATATCGCTCTCAAAAAACCGAAGTGCGCTCAGCACCGGGTTCGGTGCTGCCTGGCCTAAGCCGCAGATCGACGCATCCATCATCGCCTGCGATAATTCTTTGATCAGGTCTTGGTCCCAGACCGGCGCGTCCATCAATTTCAGCATTTTCTCGCAGCCGACCCGACACGGCGTGCACTGACCACAGCTTTCATCTTCGAAAAACTTTAACAGATTTTTGCAGATCGCGCGCACATCGTCTTGATCGGAGAATACGACAACGGCGCTGGACCCAATAAAACAGCCGTACTCGGCAAGCGTGCCGAAATCGAGTGTAAGATCACCTTTGTTGGCGGGCAGCAAGCCACCGGACGCGCCACCCGGCAAATAGGCGGTGAAGGTATGGCCATCCACCATGCCGCCACAGTGGCCGTCGATCAGTTGTTGTACCGTGATCCCTGCCGGTGCCAGCTTCACGCCGGGTTTGTTAACCCGGCCCGACACCGAATAAAAGTGTGGCCGGCCGGCGTCTTCGTACCAAGCCTCGCCGTTGGCCAGAATTTCCGGCACCCAATACATGGTCTCGACATTGTTGATCAGGGTCGGCTTGCCCCATAGCCCGGCTTGGGCAGGGAACGGCGGACGGTTGCGGGGCAGGCCACGCTTGCCTTCGATGCTTTCCAACATTGCGGATTCTTCGCCGCATATGTAGGCACCTGCGCCGCGCCGGAGATAAATCTCAATGCCGCCCGTCGCCCCTTGATCTTCGAGCGCTTTGATCTCGCGCCGCAAGATTTCCCGGCTGGCCGGATATTCGTCACGCAGATAGATATAGATCGCCTCGGCATCCACTGCCCACGCCGCAATCAGCACCCCTTCGAGCACCCGGTGCGGATCGGTTTCCAGGCAATAGCGGTCTTTAAAGGTGCCGGGCTCGCCTTCGTCGGCGTTGATCGCGACCAAGCGCGGCGTCGGGGTGCCGTCCAAGAACCCCCATTTTTTCCCGGTTGGAAACCCGGCGCCACCAAGCCCACGCAGTCCGGATGCTTCGACGGCTTGACGGACATCTTCTTGACTGCGTTTGCCGGCAAGACAATCTTCGAACACGCGATAGCCGCCCCCGTCTATATAGGTCGCGAGCGTCGCATAGTCGGGAATCGGTTGCGTGGTTTCGTTTGCCTGTACGGCAAGCGACACGGTGTCTGGGGTTGCCGCAAAGATTTGGCGTTGTTTGACGACGGCGCACGGGGCTTTGTCGCAGGCACCGACACACGGCGCGTTGATCACCCGCACACCGTCGCCGAGTCCATCTTTCAAGGCGTCAAAAAGGTCTTTTGCGCCCATCATTTCGCAGGTGATGCCGTCGCAGACCCTGACCGTTAATGGCGGTGGGGCATTTTCTCCTTCTTTCACCACATCGAAGTGATGATAAAAAGTGGCGACTTCATAGATTTCGGTTTGTGAGAGTTTCATTTCGTCGGCGAGCGCCGTCATGTGGGCGGCTGAAATGTGCCCGAAGGTGTCTTGGATCACATGCAGATGCTCGATCAACAAGTCGGCAGTGCGGGGTAAATCCCCCAGCAAATGGGCGATTTCCGCGACCGCACGGTCCTCGGGTTGCCGTCCTTTGGAAAAATAGGGGTTCTTGGCTGATCCCTTGCGGGCTGAAAATGTCGTCGCCATGATGATCTTGCCTACCCAGTTATCCGATTGGGTCCCTTGCTACCTTAATTCAACGCGTGGCGGCTCTACAAAGGATGATATCGTGAACATCGTAAAATTACGAACTCCACGTGCGATCGGCTGTTTTGATACCGCCCATGCGTATCGCGGATTCGCCGGGATGATGATTCAAACGACGAGGAATGTGTGCACATGACCGACGACCTTCGCCTCAGCCAATTGGTCTGCTCCCGGCTATGCCATGATCTTGTCGGCGCGGCAGGCGCTGTCAACGCTGGGCTTGAGATTTTGGCCGAGATGGGCGGGCTTGATGATAGCGCTATGGCACTGGCCACCAACAGTGGGCTTGAGATGACGCGTCGGCTGGCGTTCTTTCGGGTTGCCTTTGGCGCCGGTGGCGCGGGCAGGTCAGGGGCTGAGGTTTCGGTGATGCGTAAGATTGCCGCAGAATATCTTGAGGCAGGGAATGTAGACTTAGATTGGGTCGACCTGGGGGATGGCGTGCGCGAGCTTGAGCCGGATTTAGGCAAGCTGTTGTTGAACCTCATCTTGATTGCCAGTGAATGTTTGCCGCGTGGCGGATCGGTCAGCGTCAAATTGGCTGAAGTGCAGGGTGGTGTCGGCCTTGCAGTGGCGGCGATTGGTGCCGGCGCCGGTTTGCGTGAAGACGTGGCGCAGGCACTGACACCTGGTGAAGCCGCAGAAAACCTGGACAGCCGTAACATTCACGGCCTGTTGACGCAGCTTTTGGTGTTGGCCGCCGGGTGCGAATTGGAGATCGCTGCGGACGAGGGTGAAGTGCGATTCGCAGCCTTGGCGATCTAGCCGATTAATGTGCTATCCCCAACAATAAAGCCCACCATTGAACCTATATGCGGAAAGTGGGTTCACCAAGCCCACATTAAATGCTTTAAACCCAAACTTAATTGTTTGAGGCCAGTCGCGCTCGCCTAAAGGGTGCGGCAGTTTAACCTACTGTTGGGGGCTACCCATGGATGATCTTCTCAGCGAATTTTTGACCGAAACGTCGGAAAGCTTGGCCGTTATCGACGTGCAGCTTGTCGAATTTGAAAAAAATCCAAACGACAAAGACATTCTGGGAAGCATCTTCCGGCTTGTGCATACGATTAAAGGTACGTGCGGATTTTTGGGTCTGCCTCGACTGGAAGCTGTCGCGCACGCCGGCGAAAACGTACTCGGGCAAATTCGCGACGGTAAGCTTGAGGTGACGCAGGAAGCGGTCACGCTGATCTTGAAATGCATCGACCGCATTCGCGAATTGCTGGACGAGCTTGAAGGCTCGGGTGAAGAACCGGAAGGTGAAGATACCGAAATCATTGCCGAATTGAACGCGATGGCCGATGGCAAGACGGCACCGGCTGCAGCCCCTGCTGCCGCGCCGTCGGAACCGGCCGCGGATTCCGGGCCGGCAAATAATCAATTTGGTGCCCCGGTGGCAGCGGAGCTTTTGGCTGAAGTCGAAGCGGCTGTGAGTGCGGGCAAAAAAGCGGCCAGCGAAGAAGAACTCGCCGCTGAGATGGAAGCCGAGCGCCTTGCAGAAGCCGGTAAAGATCAGCCGGCTGAGTCGGGCCCGGCAAACAATCAGTTCGGTGCGCCCGTCGCCGCCGAATTGTTGGCCGAGGTCGAAGCGGCTGTGAATGCGGGCAAGAAAGCCGCCAGTGAAGAAGAACTCGCCGCCGAACTCGAAGCTGAGCGCGCTGCCGAAGCGGCGCAGCAGGCTGCGAAACAAGCCGACACGCCACCTGCCGCCGCGCAACCGCCGGCGAAAACAAAAGAGAAAATGCCGGCGAAGGCGAGCGATGACAAAGCTGCAAAGGAAACCTCTGTTGCGGCATCGTCGATTCGCGTCAACGTCGACGTCTTAGAAAACCTGATGACCCTGGTCAGCGAACTGGTGCTGACCCGCAACCAACTGTTGCAGATGTTGCGCGGGCTCGAAGATCACGAGTTCCAGGTGCCGCTACAGCGCCTCAGCCATATCACGTCGGACCTGCAAGAGGGCGTCATGAAGACGCGCATGCAGCCGATCGGGAACGCGTGGGCAAAACTGCCCCGGATCGTTCGTGACCTTTCCCTTGAAGCCAATAAGAAGATTGAATTGGTGATGAAGGGTGCCGAAACGGAACTGGACCGCCAAATCTTGGATTTGATCAAGGACCCGTTGACCCACATGGTGCGTAACTCTGCGGATCATGGTCTCGAGGACACACCGGGTCGTCACGCTGCAGGCAAATCCGAGACCGGTACGATTTTGTTGAATGCCTTCCACGAGGGCGGCCATATCATC